>NZ_CP026309.1:1518058-1821669 GCF_002906575.1 Salinigranum rubrum | reverse complement strand
CGCGCCACACACCGGCGTCCGCGTCCGGAGCGTCATCGACGCGTCGTCGAGTCGCGCTACCGCGTCCAGAACGTCCACGTCCTCGCCCGTTCTCTCCATGGTTCGTGTTATCAATACGCGCATCGATGCAAAAGTGTTAGCTAGTAGACGAAATATGTGTATTATGAACACTAGGGGCGTCGGGGTCGCCGCGAACCCACAGGTGTATTGATTCGCTCTCCCAAGGGACGACGATGACCGCGCCGAACCGGAACACGCTCTGGGCCGAGGCGTTCGTCGACGAACTCGCACGGGGCGGCGTCTCCGCCGTCTGCATCACGCCGGGGAGTCGCTCGACCCCCCTCACGGTCGCGTTCGACCGTCACGAGGACGTCCACGTCTTCTCACACCTCGACGAGCGCTCCTCGGCGTTCTTCGCGCTCGGCCGCGCCCGTCGAACCGGTGAGGTGACGCCGCTCGTCTGTACCTCGGGCACCGCGGCGGCCAACTTCCACCCCGCCGTCATCGAGGCGTCGCAGGCTCGCGTCCCGCTCTTGCTCCTGACCGCGGACCGCCCGCCGGAGATCAGAGACTCGGGCGCGAACCAGACGGTCGACCAGGAGAAACTGTTCGGCTCGTCGACCAGGTGGTACCGCGACGTCGCCGAACCCGAGTCGACGGACCGAAAGCTCCGGTCGCTTCGGACTACTGCTGCTCGCGCCGTGGCGAAGGCGACGGGCGCGCCCGCGGGACCGGTCCACCTCAACTTCCCGTTCCGCAAACCGCTGGAGCCGACACCCGTCGAGGGCGACGTGCCCGACTCGCTCTCGGCGCTCGCGCGCGAGGGGCGCGACGACGACACGCCGTTCGTCCGCACCTCGCCCGGCGTCAGCGAGATAGACGAGACGGAACTCCGGACGCTTTCGAGCGCGCTCGACACCGAACGGGGGCTCATCGTCGCCGGCCCCGCGGACGCCCCGGGCGTCGACGGCGAGTCGGTCGCCGCACTCGCGCACGCGACGAACTTTCCGGTGCTGGCGGACCCGCTCTCGGGACTCCGGTACGGCGGACACGTCCGGACGACGCCCGTGATCGGCGGCTACGACGGCTTCCTCGACGACTCGCTGACGGGCGCGTGGCCCGACCCCGACGTCGTCTTTCGAATCGGGGCGTCGCCCACGTCGAAGCCGCTCCGGAAGTACCTCGCCCGCACGTCGGCGCGGCAGTTCCTCGTCGACCCCGCGGCGGGGTGGCGCGAGGCGGAGTTCGCGGCGTCGGACCTCGTCGTCGCCGACCCCTCGACGCTCGCGTGGCGCCTCGCGCGAACCCTCGGCCGCGGGTCCGGAAGCGAAGAGTGGAAGCAGCGGTGGCTCGACGCCGACGAAGCGCACTTCGAGGCGTTCGACTCCTCCCCCTCGTTCTGCGAGGGCCGACTGCTCGCGACGGTCGCCGCGGAGACGCCGGACCCTTCCACCGTGTTCGTCTCGAACTCGATGCCCGTCCGCGACCTGGACCGATTCGGCGTCCCCCGCCCGAAGTCGCTCACCGCGCTCGGGAACCGCGGCGCGTCGGGTATCGACGGCGTCGTCTCGACGGCGCTCGGTGCGGGCAGTGCGACGACGGACCCGCTCACCCTGGTGACCGGTGACCTCGCGTACTACCACGACATGAACGGTCTGCTCGCGCTGGGGCGGTGCGACGTCGACGCGACCATCGTCGTCGTGAACAACGACGGCGGCGGCATCTTCCACATGCTTCCCATCGCCGACTTCGACCCCCCGTTCACCGAGCAGTTCCTCACGCCGCACGGCCTGGACTTCGCCGCCACCGAGGACGTCTACGACCTCTCCTTTGCCCGGGTCGACGAGGACGGCTTCCGCGACGCCTACGTCGAGTCCGTGGGGAGCGAGGGGACGCAGGTCGTCGAGGTGGTGACCGACGCCGAGGCGAGCCACCGGGTGCGTGACCGCCTGAAAGAGCGCGTCATCGACCGACTTCTCGACGAGGCCTGAAAAGCCCGTTCGCCTCGTGAGAACGACCAAGCCGACACAGACTGCGTGCTGGATGCAGCGGGTGTGTTCAGAGTGGAGTCGGTAACGGTTGCTCGGAACGGGCCACTACATCCGGAGGCCGTGTTCCTCACAGAGCCGTGGGACGCTGTCGAAGTCGACTTCGAACCCATAGCGGTCGTTGATCGCCTGGTATCCCGCCATCTTCTCCTCGTCGGTCGGGTCCAGGGGAAGAGCTCTGCGACCTCCGCGAACAGACCCGCGAAGTTCCCCGGAGCGATTATCTCGACGAACCGGAGCGGTTCGTCACCGGCGTTCCAGAACGTGTGCCAACTGTCCCGACCTTTCACCGCGTACTCCCCGCGGAGACCGTCGAGGTCTCACCGTCGGCGAGGACGGTCATCTCGCCCTCCAGCACGTGGGAAATCTCGTCCTCGCGGCTGTGGCGGTGCAGCGGCGCGGCGAGAGAGTGAGGGGCGAGCGTGTGCTCGACCACCGCGACGTTAGCCTCGTTTTCGTCCGCCGAGACTTCGAGCCTTGCGCCAAGCGGACCGAGTTCGACGTCGTACTTCTCCGTGGGTGTGGTTTGTGAACTCATCACACGATAGACGACGAGAACGCATATTAAATAGAACCCCTGACGCGGGAAGAAGACGCTCTCGGGACGAATTCGGGATCGAACGGACTAGGCTGTCCACGCCTAGAGACACGTCTGTCTAGAGCGGAAGTGACCGGTACGCGAGGGGGTCGAACGGCGTCCGCGTCCCCTGCACTAGAGCGCCGACTCGGGCGCGTCGCCGGCGAGCGTCGCGTGGACCATCTCCCCGAACAGCGTCGAGTCGACCGACTCGACGACCGTCGCGTTCGGTTCTTTGTCCAAGACCCCGTTGACGTCGACGAGGCTGTACCCCCGGGTCATGCCCTCGCGCTCGTCCACGTCGACGTAGTAGCGCGACTCCTCCTCGACGATTTCGGGGGCGACGAGGCGGGCCGCGGCCAGCGAGTCGGGGAGGGTGACGCGGTCGACCCCGCTGCGCTCCTTCGAGAACTCCCGGTGGTGTTCGGTGATGGTCTCGAAGAACTCGCTCGTGGGCGTGTCGAGCGCCGAGACGCGTTCGAAGTCCGCGGGGCCGAAGAACCCGTCCCTGAGGGTGAGGCCCCAGTCGACGAGCGTCACGTCGAGGTCACGAACGACCCGCTTGGCGGCGTCGGGGTCGACCCAGAAGTTGTACTCCGCAGCGGGCGTGTCGTTGCCGAGCGTTCCGACCGCCCCGCCCATGACGACCACCTCGTCGAGAAGCGCGGGAAGTTCGGGTTCGCGCGCGAGCGCGAGCGCGACGTTCGTGAGCGGGCCGATACAGAGGAGCGACACCTCGCCGGGTGCGTCCCGGGCGCGCTCGACGATGACGTCGGCGGCGTGTCCCTCCGCGGACTCGATGCCCGTGTCGGGGAAGAGTTCGCCGCCGAGGCCGCCCTCGCCGTGGACCTGGTCGGCGTGCTCCCAGTCTTTGAGGAGCGGCGACTGTGCGCCCTCGTAGATCGGAACGTCGGTCCGGTCGAGGAGGTCGAGCGTGTACTTCGCGTTCTCGACCTCGTACTCGAACTCCACGTTGCCCGCGACGACCGTCACGGCGTCGACCGTCACGCGCTCGGAGAGGAGCGAGAACACGAGCGCCTGGGTGTCGTCGCCCGCGGTGTCCGTGTCGACGATGACTCGTCGGCTCATACCCTCCATCGCTGGCGAGGAGTGAAAGTGTCTGCGAACGGTTCCCGGCCCTCCCCGCGACCGAATGTCAGCACAGTTGTATTTCTGGCCCGGATTCCCAACTGGCTTTTATTCGAGCTACAGAGAGGTCGCTATGCACGAGGTGGTGAGTCTCGGAAGCGTCAACGTCGATCACGTCGGGTATCTCTCCGACGACGCGGTCGCGGCGCTCGAAGGACGGTACGACTGGCTGCCGGAACCGGGCGAGACGGTTGCCGTCGACGCGGTCCCGGGAGACCTCCGCGACCGACTGACGGAGGTTTCGCTGGGCGGCAAGGGCGCGAACCAGGCCGTCGCGGCCGCGCTCGCGGGCGTCGAGACGGCGTTTCTCGGGTGCGTCGGCGACGACGAGGCCGACTACGGCGTCTGCCGCGGCATCAGTGACCGGGGCGTCGACGTCTCCGAAGTCGCCCGCGTCGACGGCCCGACCGGGTCGGCGTACATCGTCGTCGACGAGTCCGCAGAGAACCGCATCACCATCCTCGCCGGCGCGAACGCCGCGGTCGACCGCGCCTACGTCGAGTCCCGACTGGACGTCGTCGAGAACGCGTCGGTGCTCCTCCTCCAGAACGAGATACCCACTGCGGGCACCCTCTGGCTCCTCGACCGACTCGTCGACGCACCCGACGCCCCGACCGTCGTCGTCGACCCCGCACCGGCGGCGGGCGCCGAGCCGCTCGTCACCCACGAGGCGGTCGACGTGGTCGTCCCGAACGCGACCGAGTTCGCCCACCTCGAACCCGAACTCGCGGCGTTCGCGGGGACGCTCGTCGTCACGCACGGCGGCGACCTCGTCAGCGTCAGCGGACCGGAGTCGTTCGAGGTGGCGCCGCCGGCGGTCGACCCCGTCGACACCACCGGGGCGGGCGACATCTTCACGGGCTACCTCGCGGCCACGCTGTCCACCGGCGGCGATCTCAGAGCCGCGGTCGAGCGCGCGTCGACGGCCGCGGCGCTTTCGACCGAGTCCGAGGGCGTTCAGCCGGCCGTTCCCGACGCGGAGACGGTCGACGCGCGGTGTTGAACGGACCGCGACGAGAGGCCCGTCGCGGGTGTGACAGGCGGTGCGCCTAAGCCGCTCGCCCACCAGGCACCGATATGGCAGAAGCCACCAAGGGACAGAAGCGACTGATGATGGGGCTGTTCGCGTTCGCGGTCGTCATGACGCTTCTCGGTATCGCGGTCATCTGGTTCCTCTCAGGACTGTGAGTCGCCGGGCCTGAACGTCCGCCCCTCCTCGGCGTCGGCGCGCATCCGCCGGAGCGCCGCGGCCGCGTTGCTCGCGTCGTAGCCGAACAGGACGTCCTTCGCGTACGCCTCGGCGACCTCCGTCGCGTGGATGAGGTCGTCGACGTCGACGTTGACGGCGTACAGTTCGACCGAGAGGTCGACGTCGAGGTCTCTCAGTCTCGTTCGAAACCCCTTGGCGATTGTCTCCAGCCAGTAGGTCGTCCCGTAGTGGGTGTCGTAGAGCGGGACGACGAACTCGTCGACGTGGGGCGAGAGGGCGTCGAGGTCGAGGCCGGCCCGCTCGTACAGGTGACCGGGGTAGGGGTCGGGGTAGAGCGTCAGGTACGTCCGCCCGGGAATCCTGGCCGACGCGTCGGAGACGAAGTCGGTGATGACCGACGCGCGCCAGTCGAACCAGTCGTCGTGGTCGCTCTGTTCGAAGAGTCGCTCACACCGCTCACAGTGACAGAACTCCGCGCGCGGGAAGCCGACGTCGTCGAGGCGGACGTCGCTGTTCTCGGCGACGCAGTCGTCGACGATCTCCAGGAGGCCCTCGCGGTAGCGTTCGTTCGTCGGGCAGACGTACGCCCAGTCGAAGTACGTTCTGTCCCTGGTGGCGAGGTTCCCCTCGTCGTCGACGGGGACGAGGTCGGGGTTCTCGTCCGCGGCGGCGTTGTCGCCGAAACAGGAGACCATGTTCACCGCGTTCGGGAGCGGCGCGGCGGCCCGTCCCGTCACGTCTTTGACCTCGTAGAAGCCGAGGTCGAAGTCGTCCCACTCGACCTCCTCCGCGTTCCGCGTCACGACGCCGTACATGGGTCGAGAAGGAGTCGCCGACGGGTAACGGTTTTCGTTCGACCGGCGGGCGACCCGAGGCTCGTCGGGCGGCAAGCGCGAGACTGACGCGTCGCTCCCGGAAGGCGACCCTGAAGAACGGAGGGTGGTCGGCGCGCGGTGCGTTGAGTTCCGGTAATCCGCTCGCGTTACTCGGTCGGGACCTCGACCGTGTCTCCGCCCGAGGAGACGACGAGGTAGACGACTGCGACGAGCGCGACGACGAGGACGAGTTTTGCTTTTCCGGACATGTGTCTACGTTGACGCAGGGGTTACAAAGTGGTTTCGGCGACGGACCGAAACAGAATCACCGTTGATAGCCGTGACACAACGATTATCGCCGCGCTCGGCATACCCCGAACTGACCGACGGCACCAGCCGTCGTGGCCCGCCATGTTCCCCGTCGAATCCCGGTCGTTCGGCCCGCCCACAGAAGAGCGTACGGTCGTTGTCGTCGAATCGAGCGGACGTGATGTGGCCGAACGCGACGACTTCGTCGCGGCGTTGACCGAGGCCGGTGACGGTCTCCCCGACGCCTCCGTCCGGGTGGTCGAGGTCGAAACCGTGGCCGAGGCGCGGACCGCGCTCCAGGGGGAAGACGCGGGCCGCGTCGTGGTCGTCGGCCCCGACGCGGAGACCCTCGCGGCGGCGTTCGAGAGCGCGACGAACGGCCGTCAGTCGGTCGTCGCGGTGCCGGTCAGCGACGACTGGCACGACGCGCTCTCGCAGTGTCTGCACGCGGTCGTCGATGGATGGCAGACCGCACAGCTCCTCCGGAGCGAACAGGACCGACTCACCGACGCCCTCGACGCCCTCGACGACGTCTTCTACATCTACGACGCCGATGGCCGGCTGGTGCGGTGGAACAGCCGGCTCAACGACGTCTTCGGTCTCGACGACGTCGAACTCGCGGGGCTCCGCGCCGACGCGTTCTTCGTCGACACCTCCCGCGAGCGGGTCCGGAACGCGGCCAGGGAGGCGCTGGCCGGCAACGACGTCGTCGTCGAAGCCGACGCCGAGACGGAGTTGGGGACGGTCCGGTTCGAACTCACCGGCCGTCCACTCATCGACGACGACGGACAGGTCGTCGGCTTCAGCGGCGTCGCACGCGACGTCACGCAGTCGCGGCGGACGAGAGAGCGACTCGCCCAGGAGAACGAGGACCTCGACGCCTTCGGGCGCGTGCTGACACACGACCTGCGGAACCCGCTCGGCGTCGCCACCGGGTACCTCGAACAGCACCGGGAGTCGGACGATAGCCCCGAACTTCGCCGCGTCGCCCGCGCCTTAGAGCGGATGGACGACCTCATCGACGAGGTTCGGAGTTCGTCACGCGACGCTCACCTCTCCCGGTCGACCGTCGCGCTGGCCGACGTCGTCCAGCAGGCGTGGGACGCGGTCGAGACGCGCGACGCGCTCCTCGTCGTGGACACATGGGCCAGCGTCGAAGCGAACCCGAGACGCCTCCAGCGCCTCCTCGAGAACCTCTTCCGGAACTGCGTCGAACACGCGGGCGCGGCGCCAACCGTCCGCGTGGGTGACTTCGACGGCGGCTTCTTCGTCGCCGACGACGGCCCCGGCGTCCCGGACGAACTCCGCGAGGACGTCTTCCGGACCGGCTTCACCACCGCGAGCGGCGGAACGGGCTACGGGCTCAGCATCGTCCGCGAACTGGCGGGGATGCACGGGTGGCGCGTCGACGTGACGACCGATCCCTCCGGCGGTGCACGCTTTGCGGTCCACGGCGTCGACATCGACCGCGCGAACGCCGACGCGGACCGGGGTGTGAGTGAGCGCGCCGACGGCCGCGACCGCGCCTCCTGATCCGGACTCTGACCCGAACTCCCGACGCGCGCTCGCCGTTCAAGCGCTTCGGGAACCGTCGATGTGCCCGGCGAACGACTCGCGGATGAACGTCCCGCAGTACTCACACCGGAGGCCGTCGGGGAGGACGGTGAACTTCGACGCGACGGGTTCGTCGCCGTTCGTGATGCAGTTGTGGTTCGGACAGGAGAGGACGCCGACGACGCGCTCGGGGCGCTCGACGCGGTTCTTTTCGACGACCTCGTAGTCGCGGACGATGTTGATCGTCGCCTCGGGCGCGATGAGCGAGAGCACGTCGACCTCGGAGGGACTCAGTTCGCGGTCCTCGACCTTCACGATGTCCTTGCGGCCGAGCCTCCCGGAGGGAACGTTCATCCCGACGGAGACCGACTCGCCGCCGGAGCCGTCGATACCGAGGATGGTGAGGACGTTCAGCGCCTGTCCCGCGGCGACGTGGTCGATGACGGTCCCGTTTCGGATCTTCGAGACGCGGAGTTCGTGGTCGCTCATCGGCGCTCACCCCCGCTGAGAAGCGCGTCCAACAGTGCCATCCGCACGGGGACGCCGTTGTGGGCCTGCTCGAAGTACTGCGCGTGCGGCGTCTCGTCGACCGCGGGATCGATCTCGTCGACTCTCGGGAGCGGGTGCATCACCGTCAGCGACTCCTTCGCCTCGTCGAGCGTTTCGGGGTCGATCTGGTATTCGCCGGCGACTTCCCGGTACTCGCGCTCGTCGGGGAAGCGTTCACGCTGGATACGAGTCACGTAGAGCACGTCGAGTTCGGGGAGGATCCCCGCCAGTTCCTCGTGTTCGCGGACCTGTGCGCCGGCCTCGTGGAGGTCGTACCGGACGCTCCGGGGGAGGCGCAGGGACTCGGGTGAGACGAAATGCTGACGTACGTCGAAGTTCGTCAGCGCCATCGACAGCGAGTGAACCGTCCGTCCGTACTTGAGGTCCCCCATGATCCCGACGGTGATGTCGTCGAGGCCGGCGTTCTCGCGGATCGTATAGAGGTCGAGCAGCGTCTGAGAGGGGTGCTGACCCGCGCCGTCGCCCGCGTTGACGAGCGGGACACCGACGAACTCCGAGGCCATCTTCGCCGACCCCTCCGACGGGTGACGGAGGACCATGGCGTCGGCGTACCCCTCGATGACGCGGACGGTGTCGGCCAGGCTCTCGCCCTTCTTCACCGAGGAGGACTCGACCGAGCCCATGTCGATGGTCTCCCCGCCGAGCCGTTTCATCGCCGTGTCGAAGCTCATCTTCGTCCGCGTGCTCGGCTCGAAGAAGCAGAGTGCGAGCACCGTGCCCGCGTGGCGTTCGCGGACGGTCGCCGGGTCGTCGTCGATCTCGGCGGCGCGGTCCAACACCGCCTCGATGTCGGCCCGGGACAGTTGCGCGGCAGAGATGAGGTGGTCGTGACGCATCAGTGTATCCCGAACAGGGCAGATGCTTGAATCCCCCGGAGCAAACATCCACGATCAGGATACAGTCTTCTATACTGACTAATATGACAGATAAGTATCATCACAGATAATTCGGGGGCGGACCTTATTAGGGGCGTCTCGGAATCACGGTGTAATGGCACGCGAAACAGCGGCGGAGGACCAGCGAACGCCCGACACTGACGGGTTTCGACGACGAACGTTCCTGAAACTGACCGGGTCGACCATCGTCGCCGGCGGGGCGCTGGCTGGCTGCACTGGAACCACATCTGAGACTCGCTCGCACGAGTTCGGCTACGGCGGGGCGCCGATGCGACGCGGACAGGTAGCGCTCCCGAGCGCCCTGGTCGGCTCGTCGTTCGCGGCGGCCGCAGCGGTCGTCCAAGAGTCCGAACCGAACGGATCGCAGGCGAGTGCCGACGCCGTCTCGCTGGGCTCCTCGGTGAGAGGGACGCTCGCCGCAGGCGACAACGACTGGTACGCGGTCGAACTGAGTGCGGAGGGGTCGCTCGACCTGACGCTCGTGCGGGATGGCAACCGGGCGAAAGCGCGCTTCGGACTGTACGGTCCCGACGGGACGCAACTCGAAGAGGTGCAGGTCCCGAACAAGAAACCCGTGTCCATCGGTCTCGACCCCGTCCCGAGGACCGGGACGTACTTCGTCCACCTCACCAGCGACAACCCGACTGGGGGGTACGAACTCTCTGTGTCCGGAACAGGGCCGGCGACGCCGACTCCGACTCCCACTTCCACTCCGGAACCGACCGCGACGCCGACTCCTACCCCAACCCCCACGCCGGAACCGACTCCGGAACCGACCCCCACGCCCACCCCAACCCCGAAACCCACAGCGACGCCCACGCCGGAACCGACCGCGACGCCGACTCCTACCCCAACCCCCACGCCGGAACCGACTGCGACGCCCACGCCGACTCCCACTCCCACGCCGACGCCCGTCTCCGACGACGACTACGGCGAACAGGGGTACGGCGAGTTCGGATACGGCGGAACGCCGGAGTAGTTCGGTCGTCTCCCCCTGACGGCCGTCTCGCGTGGAGGAAAGGCGGACGCAGCAGGCCGACGTAACCGAGTCGGTCGAACATCGAGTACACGCCGACCACCCCGGGTGACGTCCGCGCGACCGTGACGTTGTTTCAGTGATACTTCAGTTGTAGTTACGGATCCGTGATTGAAAGGAACTATTAACCCGGTGGTTAGTCGATGAATAATGACGCGTGATCCGTCAGAGTCGTCGAAACGAGATGAATCGATGTCGACCTTCGGTCGGCAGTGCCGGCGGACGTTTCTGCGGACGGCCGGAACCGTAGTCGCACTGGGAGGGTCGTCGACTGTCGCGGCGGGATCGGACACTGGCAAGGGGTTCGACCAGCGGTACGGCCAGTTCGGGTACGGTAAAACGCAGAACTGACACCTCCTCGCTTCGAAGCGAGGACAGTGACCGGGGACGACCCGGCCGGCGCGGAGGACGCGGCTACGGCCAGCTCCCGGCACCGCCGAACGCGTCGGCGACCCGCTGGATGGCGACGACGTACGCGGCCGTCCGGAAGTTCGGCAGGTCGTTGCTCTCGTACGCGTCGACGAGGCGGTCGAAGGCGTCGACGATGACCCGTTCGAGTTCGTCGTTGACGCGCTCTTCTGTCCAGGCGAATCGCTGTCGGTTCTGGACCCACTCGAAGTACGAGACGGTGACGCCGCCGGCGTTCGCGAGGATGTCCGGCACGACCGTCACCTCCTTGCCAGTGAGGATGTCGTCCCCGTCGGGTGTGACGGGTCCGTTCGCCGCCTCGACGACGACGTCGGCCTCCAGGTGGGAGGCGATTTCGGCGTCGATGGCGTTTTCGAGCGCCGCGGGAACGAGGAGGTCGACGTCCAGCGTGAGCAGGTCCTCGTTCGAGAACTCCTCCTCGGCGTCGGCGTAGCCGGTGACGGAGCCCGTCTCTCGTTTGAACTCCTTGACCGCGCGGGCGTCGAGGCCGTCGGGGTCGAACACCGCACCCGAGGAGTCGGAGACGGCGACGACGCTCGCCCCCTGATCTTCGAGGAGTTTCGCGGCGACGGAGCCCGCGTTCCCGTACCCCTGGACCGCGACAGTCGCGCCCGAGAGGTCCCGGTCGAGATACGAGAACGCCTCCCGGGCGGCGAGCATCACCGACCGGCCCGTCGCCTCGACGCGTCCCGCGCTCCCGCCGTTGTCGATGGACTTGCCCGTGATGACGCCCGGTGCCGTGGTGTTCTCCAGTTTCTCGTACGTGTCCTTGATCCAGTTCATCTCCCGCTGGCCGGTGTTGACGTCGGGGGCCGGGATGTCCTTGTCCGGGCCGATGAACGGCCGGAGTTCCGTCGCGAACGCTCTCGTGACGCGTTCGAGTTCCGACTCCGAGTACTCGCGGGGGTCGATGACGATGCCGCCCTTCCCGCCGCCGTAGGGGATATCCACCACGGCACACTTGTACACCATCCACCCCGAGAGCGCCTTCACCTCGTCCCGGGAGACGTTCGGGTGGTAGCGGATACCGCCCTTGTACGGGCCACGGTCGCCGTTGAACTGTGAGCGAAAGCCCCGAAACCCTTCGAGCCGTCCGTCGTCCATCTCGACCGTCAGCGTCACCTCCAGGACGCGTTCGGGTGACTTCAGCCGCGTCACGACGTCCGCGGGCACGTCGAGGAAGGCCGCGGCGTCGTCGATCTGTTCCTGGAGACTCTCGAACGGGTTCGCCTCGTCAGGCATGGTCGAATCACCGAGGGGGGCGAGAATAAGTGTGACGACGTATATATCATACCCGACACCTAAAGGGAATCAGTACACGCCGCCGAGTACTCCCGTCGGGCGGTTTTCGCGAGCGTCACACCTCGAACCCGGCCGCGCGCGCCCGTTCGAGCGTCCGCTCCGCCTGCGCGACGAGCGGCGCGTCGATCATCTCGCCGTCGACGCTGAACACGCCCCGCCCCTCGGCATCGGCTGCCTCCTTCGCCTCCAGCACGCGACGCGCCCACGCGATTCGGTCCTCGGCGGGCGTGAGCGCCTCGTTGATGATCGTGACCTGCCGGGGGTGGATGGCGAGTTTCCCGTCGTAGCCCAACTGGACGGTCGTCGCCGTGTCCGTCCGGAGTCCCTCGTCGTCCTCGTAGTCGGTGTGGAGGGTGTCGATGGCGTCGATTCCGGCGGCGCGGGCGGCGACGAGGACGCGCTGTCGGGCGTACGACACCTCGTCTCCCGCCGGAGTGCGGGTCGCCCCCACCGAGGCGGCGAAGTCCTCCGCGCCGAAGACGAGCGCGTCCACCGCGTCGACCCGGGCGACGGCGGGGGCGTCCAGCACGCCGCCGGCCGTCTCGACGAGCGCGATAAGGGGCAAGGACGCACCGCGTGCGGTGACGGCCTCAGCGACCCGGCGAACATCGGCGGGTGACTCGACCTTCGGGACCACGAGGGCGTCGAGACGGAGGTCGGGTGAGTCGTCGTCCCCGGCACCGAAGAGCACGTCGAGGTCCGCGTCGAGCGCGCCGACGCGGACCGCTACTTCACAGTCGGGGTCGAACCCGGGGTCCACGAGCACCTCGCGGACGGCCGTCCGTGCCTCCGCCTTCCGCGGGGGCGCGACGGCGTCTTCGAGGTCGAAGACGACGGTGTCCGCGTCGGTCGTGGCCGCCTTGCGGAGCAGTTCGGGTCGGTCGCCGGGCGAGAAGAGGACGCTTCGCCGGGTCATAGCGGATGGAGACGCGAGGGCTGCAAGAAGGTTGTCCCGCCCCGTGGTGTTTTTGTCGCTCTCGGCCGTGGACCGGCCATGACCGGGCGATACTACGAGGAGTTCGCCGAAGGCGACCGCATCGAACACGAGAAACGCCGGACCGTCTCGGAGGCGGACAACCAGCGCTTCTGTGACATGACGATGAACCAACAGCCACTCCACCTCGACGCCGCGTTCGCGTCCGACACGCAGTTCGGCGAGCGCATCGTCAACGGCCTCTACACGATGAGCCTCGGTGTCGGCCTCACCATCCCCGAGACGACGGACGGCACCATCGTCGCGAACCTCGCGTACGACGACGTCTCCCACCCGAAACCGGTGTTCCACGGCGACACCCTCCGCGCGGTTTCGACGGTGACAGAGAAGCGGGAAACCTCGGACGGGGAACGCGGCGTCGTGACGATGCACGTCGAGGTGTTCAACCAGTCCGACGAAGTGGTCTGCTCGTTCGACCGGACGGTCCTCTCGTTGAAACGGCCTGGGGGCGAGGGCGGGGAGGATTAAAGCTGGAGGATGAGGCTCGCGTTGATGATACCGGCGACGAACCACGGGAGAGCGATGCCGAGCGGCACGACGGGCTGGTACTTCTCGGGGACGGAGACGTACGCGACGAGCGCGACGGCGATGACGATGCCCTTCATCATCAGCATCGACTCGACGACGCCGTACATCGAGAAGAGGGCCCGGGCGAGGGGGTTCCCCTCTTCGAGACCGGCGGCGAGACCGTAGTACGTCAACACGACGTCGAGGACCAGCGCGACCACGACGAACGCCCAGAGCCACGCGTCCGTCGAGTGCAGGCGGGAAGACTGCGCCGACTGCTCATGCGCACCCGCCGACGTGAACTGGTCGTTGGACATCTGTCTCTACTGGCGTACGACGTACGATGTGTACTTCAGTAGCCACCACTTACGGGGCTGAAAGGTGCCACTAAATACCCCCACGACGCGGAAACACCTCACTAAACACGCTTACGACGTCACTAAAAGGGGCACTCAGGTGTCACGTACGTCGACCGGGGCGTCGTCGGGCCCGGTGGGCGTCACCACTGGCTGTCGCTGCTCCCCGCGACAGCGACGACCGGGGTGCGGTCACGACAGACCGTCTCAGAGGACGGTCCCGTGTTTCTTCTCCGGGAGGGACTTCTCGACGTCCTCGTAGAAGGCAAAGCGCGCGGCGAGTTCGGTTCTGAGGTCCGACGGCGGAATCACGTCGTCGACGACGACTTCGCTCGCCATGCGGTGGACGGCGATGTCGCGACGGTACTCCTCCCGCAACTCGGCCTCGCGCTGTGCCCGCTCTTCGTCGTCTTCGATGGCGTCGAGTTTGTTCCGGTAGACGGCGTTGATGGCCGCTTCGGGGCCCATGATGCCCACCTCGCCCGAGGGGAGACCGATGACGCTCTCGGGGTCGTACGCCGGCCCGCCCATCGCGTAGATGCCCGCGCCGTACGCCTTCCGGATCACGACCGTCTGCTTCGGGACCGTCGCCGACGAGGTGGCGTAGATGAACTTCTTCCCCTGTTCGAGGATGCCCTCCTTCTCCACCGCGGACCCGGCCATGAAGCCCGGCGTGTCACACAGGTAGAGGAGGGGAATCTCGTAGGCGTCGCAGGTCCAGATGAACTCCGCTGCCTTCGAGGCCGAGTCGGGGAAGATGGCTCCCGACCGCTGGGTGGGTTGGTTGGCGACGACGCCCACGGGCCGGCCGTCGATGCGAGCGAGCGCGGTGACGATTTCGGGGCCGTAGTCGGGACGGAGTTCGAGCACCGATTCGGCGTCGACGACCCTGTCCAGGAGGTCGTGAACGTCGTACGGGCGGTTGGGTGATTCGGGGATGAGTTCGTCGATGCCTTCGGGCGAGTACTTCGGCGGCATCGACTCGCTCCGGGGCGGCTTCTCCCCGGCGTGGTCCGGGAGGTACGTGATCAACTGCGAGACGAGTTCGCGGGCGTGTTCCTCGTCGCGGGCGACGAGGTCCGCACTGCCGGAGTGGCGGGCGTGGACCGCCGGACCACCCAACTCGTCCATCGATATCTCCTCGCCGGTGACCATCTCGACCATCCGCGGCGAGGCGATGGCCATCGCCGACATCCCCTCGACCATCACGGTGAAGTCGGCGAACACCGGCGTGTAGGCCGCGCCCGCGATGCAGGGTCCGTAGAGCACGCAGATCTGCGGGACTCTCCCCGAGAGCATCGAGTGGTTGTAGTAGTACTTGCCGATGCCCTCCCGGTTGGCGAAGAAGCCCGTCTGCTCGTCGATACGCCCCCCCGAGGAGTCCATGAGGTAGAGGACCGGCTTCCCGCTCTTGAGCGCGCGCTGTTGCATCCGGAGGAACTTCTCGACGCCGCGTCGGGCCATCGACCCCGCCTTCACCGTGAAGTCGTTGGCCATGAAGTGGACGTCCCGGCCCTCGAACTCGGCCGCCCCCGTGAGGAGACCGTCCGCGGGCAGGCGGGCGTTCGGGTCCTCCTCGTCGACGTCGGGCGCGTTCGGGTGCCACGAGTCGAAGTTGGCGAACCGGCCGTCCTCGAATGTGAGGTCGCCGAACCAGAGGTCCAGTCGGTCGCGGACGAACAGCTTTCCCTGGTCGCCGAGGCGCTCGCGGTATTTCTCGGGCCGCCCTCGTAGATGTCCTCGAGTTCCTCGCGGAGGCGCTTCTCGCGCTCGGTGGGACCGAGGTCGTCGTCGAGCGGGTACTCCCGCTCCGGCGGGTCGGCGCTGGCGACGACTTCCTCCCCGCCGGCGACCACCTCCACCGAGTCGTCGAGATGCTCCGCGAGCGCGGCCGCGATGGCGTGGGCCTCCTCCGCCGTGGCACCCTGCCCGATGCGGACCTTCATGGCCGACTCTGCACCGGGGAGCGAAAAAGGTCTTGCCCCCCGACCTTTTTCCGGACGCGAGGGTCGCCTTCGGCGACGGCTCGCGTCAGAAAAAGCTCCAAAAAGCGATGGTGGTCCGTGGAGAGGACGTCGAGAGCGGACCGTCTGCGGTGACGACAGCTCAGCGGGTCGCGGCCCGCTGAATCTCGTGGGCCAGTTGGACGGCGGCGGACTCGACGTCCTCGGTGTTCTCGACGAGTCCGACGGGGGCACCGACGGCGCTCGAGTAGGTGAACGCCGCCGTCCGGCTCATCGACTGCTGGAACTCGATGCCGAGGCGGTCTCCCACCCGATAGGAGCGGTAGTCGCTGTCGCTCCGGCGCTCCTGGATGAGGTCCGGATTCGCCTCGACGAGGACGAACGCGTCGGGGTCCAGTTCTCGAAGCACCTCGGGGGGAGTCCCGGGACGAACCCGGCGGACGTGCTGACCACGAGGTGGGTGTTGAGGACGACGTGGGTGTCGGGGTCGGTGGCGACGGCGGCGACGTACTCGCCCATTCGCCGCTGAAGGCGTCGGAGTTCCGTGGGGGAGAGGCCCGAGAGGTCGTCGCGGCCCTCGACGTCCCGGCCGCTCCCGAGCGCCTCTTCGAGCATCACGTCGCCCGAGTTCAGGAGTTCGAACCGCTCGTCGAGGCTGGCGACGGCCGCCTCGGTCACCCGGGAACTACCCACCCCGGGCACCCCCGAGACGACGGTGACGCTCATCAGAAGTGCACCTCCTCGGTCTCGATGCCGCCCTGTGCGCCGCGGTCGTCGTAGTGCTTGCGGCCGATGTACTGCTCGCCCACGTTCGCCAGCACCGTGTCGAACAGTTCGTCCGCGCTCTCGAACGACGACTCGTCGGTCCGCTCGAGCACCGTCCGGATGGTCTCGGGGTCGCCGTACGGGGCTTCGAGGGTGGTGTCACCGACCGCCGCGAGCACCGTCTCGCGGTCGGCGGGGAACGTCAGTTGCCGGGCGAACGCGTTCCGTGTCTCGGCGAGGCGCATACGTGTCAATCCGAATTATACATTGTTAAACGTGTGGAATGCGTCAGCAACCGCCCCGAACGTGCCCCTCGAACGTCCGTCTCTCGGTGGACGACCGGCCACAGCCACGCGCGTCCTCGGGTGCGGGTCCTCCTCCGCGGTGCGCACGGGCCAGTCGGCACAGCGTTCACCGACGCCTCGGTCACGCGTACGAGTTCAGGCCGTTCGGCCGCCGTCTCCGGTCGAGGAGCGTTCGGCGGCAGCGACAACGAGCGACGGCGGTTCGACGTCGACCGCACCCAACGGTGTCGACCGCACTCAACGATGTCGGTCCCACCCGCGACGTCGTGGGGGACGGCCCACCGGACGACCGGAGCGTGGACCGAACCGCCGGTAGAAGAGAGGGTCGGTCAGGCGGGGGAGTCGACCGACTCGTCCAGCATCGATTCGAGCTTCTCGATGAGGCTCTCGTTGCCGACGTGGACCGGCACCCGCGCGTGGATGTCGTCGGTCTTCACCACGTCGAGGATGGACTGGGTGCCGTCCGAGGAGGCGCCGCCGGCCGTCTCCATGATGTACGCGACGGGGTAGCCCTCGTACTGGAGTCGGAGCTTCCCCTCTCGCGCGTTCGTGAAGGCGGGGTACGAGAAGATGCCGCCGTACGTCAGCACCTGATTGACGTCCCCGATCATCGCACCCCCGTATCGCAGTTTCATCGACGGGTCGCTGGCGACTTCGTCGGCGAACGCGCTGAAATCGTCGAACCACTCCGGGACGCGGCCGCCGAACCCGTAGACGGAGGGCTCGTCGGGGAGCGCGACGTCCTCGGTGACGAGGTTTCGGACGCCGTTGTCGACGAGGTACTCGTCGACCTGCCCGTCGACGGCACACATCATCGTCGAGACGGGGCCGAAGAGGACGTACGCGGCGCCGACGAGGTCCTCGCCCGTCGCCGGGAGGGGGGCGTCGTAGATGCCGACCACCGTCCCCATCGTGTTGTTCGGCTTGAGGTTCGACGAGCCGTCGAGCGGGTCGACCGTCACCGAGAAGCCCTCGCCGACGTCGTCGACCTCGGCGCGCTCCTCGCTCGCGTACTGGCCGACGCCGTCGAGGTTCCCGAGCCGTGCCTGCAGGAGGTCGTCCGCGAACACGTCCGCGGCCATCTGCTTCTCCCCGCTGGGGTTCTCAGAGCCGCTCTTCAGCCGTCTGCTCGGGAGCCCCGCGCGGATTTCGGGGGAGGCCTCGGCGACCGTCTCGAATATCTCCTCGACGGTCGCGCGGGTCTTGCCGTCCATCTCAGTTCACCCCCCCGTGAGGCGTCCTCGCGTCGGTATTCGGGTCGAACTCACAGCCGACTCCCAGCGATGCCTCCAGTCCGTCCGCGAGCCCTGCCATCGCATCCATGGATTGTCAGTGTGACAACGGCCCATATAGTTCTGTGGGGGCGTTCGACACGGGGGATGCCTGCAGTGGTGGCCCAGTGTGGTTCCACGACGCCGCGTATCCGCTCGACAGGACGGTCACACGGTACCCGGCGCGCGGTGGACCGTCGCCCCGCGCTCCCCGGTCGCTCGCGACAGGGACGTCCACGCGGTGACCACCGCTCGGGACGGCGCGGAAAGCTAAGTACCGTGCGCGCCCAAGCCCGTCCATGACCGACGACGCGGCGGTCGAACTGACCGTCCGCGGTGCGGAGAAACGCGACGCCGGCCGTGGTATCGCCCGCCTCCCCGAGGAGGCCCGCAAACGCCTCGGCGTCCTGAGCGGCGACAACGTCCTCGTCGAAGGCGAGCGGACGACGGTCGCTCGGGTGTGGCCCGCACGCGGCGTGCTCTCGCCCGACGGCATCCAGATCGACGCCGACACGCGGACCAACGCCGGCGTCAAGATCGGCGAGACCGTCCGCGTCTCCGCCGTCGACATCGACGACGCCGACGCCGTCACCGTCATCGCACCCGGTCGCGTCACCGACGAGGACGCCCTCGAACGCCACGTCAAGCGCGGGCTCAGGGGACGGCCCGTGAGCGAGGGTGACCGGGTCCACCTCGAACATCTGAGCGACGCCCCGTTCGTCGTCCACGCGACGAAGCCCGACGGGACGGTCCACGTCACCGACGACACGAAGGTGTTCATCCGGGTGCGCGAGGGCGAGAGCGGGTCGAGTGAGCGCTCCGCCGACACCCCGGAGTCTCGAACGTCGCGTCCGCGCTCCACTGACGAGCGGCGGACGGAAGCGACGGTCAGCCCGCCGACGCCCTCGACGCCGGACACGAACGTCACCTACGAGGACATCGGCGGACTCGACCGCGAACTCGAACTCGTCCGGGAGATGATCGAACTCCCGCTCTCCGAACCGGAGGTGTTCGCTCACCTCGGCATCGACCCGCCGAAGGGCGTCCTCCTCCACGGCCCGCCGGGAACGGGTAAGACGCTCATCGCCAAGGCGGTGGCGAACGAGGTCGACGCCTCCTTCCTCACCGTGTCGGGCCCGGAGATCATGTCGAAGTACAAGGGCGACTCCGAGGAGAACCTCCGCGAGAAGTTCCAGCAGGCCCGCGACCAGGCGCCCTCTATCGTCTTCTTCGACGAAATCGACTCCATCGCCTCGCGGCGCGACGACGACTCCGACGTCGAGAACCGCGTCGTCGGCCAACTCCTCTCGCTGATGGACGGCCTCGATGCCCGCGGCGAGGTGGTCGTCATCGGCGCGACCAATCGCGTGGACGCCATCGACCCCGCCCTTCGGAGGGGAGGTCGGTTCGACCGCGAGATAGAGATCGGCGTCCCGAACGAGGAGGGACGGCGCGAGGTCCTCGAGGTGCACACCCGTCGGATGCCGCTGGCGGACGACGTCGACCTCGACGCGCTCGCGGCGCGGACGCACGGCTTCGTCGGCGCCGACCTCGAATCGCTCGCGACCGAGGCGGCGATGGTCGCGCTGCGTCGCCGCGAGTCGGGAAGCGCGCTCGCCGACGTGAAAGTCACCCGCGCGGACTTCGAGCGGGCGATGGCGAGCGTCGAACCCTCCGCGATGAGGGAGTACGTCGCGGAGAAACCCACGGAGGGGTTCGACGCCGTCGGCGGCCTCCAGGAGGTGAAGGACGCGCTGGAGCGGGCGGTCTCGTGGCCGCTCACGTACACTCCGCTGTTCGAGGCGGCCGACGCCGCGCCGCCCTCGGGGGTGTTGCTCCACGGCCCGCCGGGGACCGGAAAGACGCTCCTCGCCCGCGCTATCGCCGCGGAGTCGGGCGTGAACTTCATCCACGTCGCGGGGCCCGAACTCCTCGATAGATACGTCGGCGAGAGCGAGAAGTCCGTCCGCGAGGTGTTCGAGCGCGCCCGCCAGACTGCCCCGGCCATCGTCTTCTTCGACGAGGTCGACGCCATCGCCGCCAAGCGCGGCGGGGGCGGCGACACCGAGGTGACGGAGCGGGTCGTCTCCCAACTGTTGACCGAACTCGACCGCGCGGCGGAGAACCCGTCGCTCGTCGTGCTTGCGGCGACCAACAGGAGAGACGTGTTGGACCCTGCCCTCTTGCGTCCCGGTCGGTTCGAACAGCACATCCACGTCCCCGAACCCGACGAGGCCGCCCGGCGGGCCATCCTCGCGGTCCACACGCGCGAGAAGCCGCTCGGCGAGGACGTCGACCTCGACGCGCTCGCGGCGCGGACCGAGGGCTTCTCCGGTGCCGACCTGGAGGCGCTCTGCCGGGAAGCGGCCGTTCGAGCCGTGATCGAGGTCACCGAACGGTACGAGGGCGAGGCGGCGAACGACCACGCCGACGAACTGGTCGTCGGAAGCGACGAGTTCGAGTCGGCGTTCGAGTCGGTGTCGCCCGGGACCGACTGACTCGCGTCGTCAGGCTCCCGTCGTCTCACCGAGCGAACCGTTATCGTCATCGCCGCCGTGAGAGTCGTATGCAACTGAGATTCGGTGTCGAGACGGGAGAGGAGACGGCGTGAGGACGCCGTGGCCGACCAAGGTCCGCCGGGAGTGGGCGGCGCTCACCGGCGGGCCGGTGTCGTTCTCGTGGTGGCTGCTCCGGGCGCTGTTCCGGACGGCGTTCACGGTCGCCGTCTTCGGACTGATGGGGTTCCTCTACTTCGACCCCCCGGTCCTCCAGGCCGTCGCGGACGGGGCGGCGTCGCCGCTGTCGCTGCTCGTGGTCGTGTTCACCACACCCGCGTTCGCGGGGTTCCTCGCGCTCGTCGCCGTCTTGGCGTTCGTCATGCCGTTCCTCCCGGACCGCGACCCGCACGCGTGAGAACGGTCGGCGAGTCGATGAAACGTTGACCGGTCGGTGAGGCTGTGCTCTCGCCGCGCTGTCCGCCACACGGCTCCGGTGTCCGCGGCGACGACCCCGTTCCCGCACCGAGACGACGGCCCGGCGTCCCTGCCGGTTCGGACCTTCACGGAACCGAACCCGCCCGTACATCACCGCCGTCCCTACCTTCTTGTACCCGGGGGACGGTCACTCGGCCATGAGCGACGACACCCCGGCGGACGTGGAACTGCTCCCCGAGGAGGCACAGCAGCACCTCACGACGACCTGTCGGACCGCCGCGGGCGACAGCGTCCGTTCCGTCGTCTACTTCTCCCGTACCGACTACCAGCAGCTCTACCTCCGGGGTGACCTCGAACGCGACGCCGACCTCGACACGTTCGTCGGCAGCGAGTGGCAGGACTTCAACATCACGCAGAACGCGTACCAGGGGTCGGAACTCGGCGACTACCGCTACACCATCCGGGTGTTCGAGAACGGCTTCCTGGTCAGAATAACGACTCACAACCACGGCGTCATCGTCACCACCGACAACGTCACCCTCCGCGACTTCGAGGAGTTGGCGACCGCCGTCGGGCATCTGTTCGACGAGTGGAACCTCGACTGACGCTCGGCCCTGCTCGACACGTCGATACCGTCGCTCGCTCGCGGACGACAGCGGTCGCGCGACCGGAGCCCGGAATACGACCGAACCACACCGAGTTCTGGCGGGACCGAACGCCGCTCTCGTCCCCGGCGTAGTCGCGGTTCAATCCGTGATAACCGAAAGACAACACTGAAACTATCCCGGGGTGATGCACAGCCATACGAACGCGAACACGACGACCACGTGAGGCCATGATATCGATAGCCCCGGTCCGAGCGGAGCCTCCCTCGCATGAATAGCGTACAGTGGATGGTCTCCCCGTACGTCGTCCCCTTCCTCGTGTCCGCGGCCATCTCGCTCCTGCTCGCGGTCTACGTCGTTCGGCATCCGCGGACGGAACTGACGGACCGAACGACGGCGACCATCGTCGTGCTGCTGGTTCTGGCGGCTCAGTGGTCGGTCGCGTACCTGTTCCGGTTGGTCAGCGTGGGGGTGGAGGCCAAACTGACGTGGGTACTGATCGAGTACGCCGGCTCCGGGCTCATGGCCGTCGGGTGGCTCGTGCTGGCCGCGGAGTACGCCGGATACGGCTCCCGACTCACCCCGCGCCGGATCGGTCTGCTCACCGTCGAACCGCTCGTCGCGTTCCTCCTGGTCGCGACGAACCCCGTCCACCACCTCATGTGGTCGGACGTGCAGGTCGTCGACGCCGGCTCTGTCAGCGTCCTCGAACGGGCGTTCGGTCCGTGGTTCTACGTCCACATCGCGTACTCGTACGTGCTGGTACTGATCGGCTGTTACCTCCTCGTCAGGGCGTACGTCACGTCCGAGAACCCGTACCGCGGACAGGTCGCCGCGCTCGCCGGAGCCGTCGTCGCGCCGTTCGTCGGCAACGTCGGCTTCGTGTTCGACCTCGGGTTCTTCTCGCAGGTCGAGTTCACGTCCGCGGGGTTCGCCCTCGCCAACGTGCTCCTCGTCTTCGGCATCTTCCGCTACCGGCTCCTCGACCTCACGCCGATCAGCCACGCGATCACGGTCAACAACATGCAGGACGCCTACCTCGTCGTCGACCGGAACCGCCGGGTCGTCCACGCCAACCCCGCCGCGTGCGACCTGTTCGGCATCGATCCCACGTCGCTCGGCGGCTCCGTCGAACGAATTCTCCCGGACGGGACGGGCCTGTTCGTCGACGGGGAGGAGTCCCAGCCCGTCCGTCACGAGGTCGCCATCGAGCGCGAGGGGAGAGCCGGTATCTCGACGCGGTCGTGACCCCGATCGCCAACTCCCGGTTGCTCGGCTGGTCGGTGGTCTTCCGAGACATCACGGCGCACAAGCGACACCAGCGGGAGCTTCAGCGACAGAACGGGCGGCTCGACGAGTTCGCGAGCGTCGTCGCCCACGACCTGCGAAACCCGTTGAGCGTCGCTCAGGGGCGAGTGACGCTGGCCCGCCGCGAGTCCGACAGCGAACACCTGGAGAGCGCCACCAGGTCGCTCGACCGTATCGAGACCATCGTCGACGACACGCTGACGCTGGCGCGACAGGGGAAGTCGGTCGGGCAGATGGACCCCGTCGACCTACGGGCGGTCGTCGAGGGGTGCTGGCGGACGGTCTCCACCGACGATGCGAGGCTCGACGTTGCCGCCGACGCCACCGTTCGGGCGGACCCGGACCGCCTGCGACACATCGTGGAGAACCTGGTGCGGAACAGCGTCGAGCACGGCGGGCCCGACGTGGCCATCGGCGTCGGACCGATCGGCGACGAGGGCTTTTACGTCGAAGACAACGGCCCGGGCATCCCGGAGGAGACCCGTCAGACGATATTCGACCCCGCGTACACCACCGACAGGAACGGCGTCGGCCTCGGCCTCACCATCGTCAAACGGATCGCTGAGGCGCACGGGTGGACGGTCACAGTCACGGAGGGCAGCATGGGGGGCGCCCGGTTCGAGTTCCGCGGCGTCGAGGTGGTTTCGGAGCCCGCGTCGGCCCCGGATTCGGCTGGCGACGAGGAGACGTGACGGAGTCTGCAGTTCAGACGGTCTGTCGTAACTGTTCACCGGCAGTTCGTCGGCCGCTCCGCCGAACACCGGGAGCGGCTCACGACGGACCGTCTCAGTCCCAGAACGACTGCGTCCTGGCGTACTGCCGCTCCTGTTCGAGGATGTCCCGATAGAAGTCGTCCTCGTCCTCCCGAAGCTTGGAGATGATGCGCGCCGCGTTGTGCGGGCCGACGCCGCGGGCAGCCATCGCCACCACCGCCTTCTTGCCGTGCGCCTGCACGAGACTCGCCGACCGATACGCCCGCTCGGTCAGACGCTCCTGCTCGTCGTCTTTCTCCGGGGCGCGGACGGCCTTCACCGCCTCCTCGTCCCACGGGTTCAGCGCGGCGATTCGCGTCGCGCCGCACTCGGGACACTCGGGCCGGTCGCGCACTCTCCTGACTTTGGTCTTCCGCCGCCACTCCTGACAGTGTAAGCAAAAGAGGATGACCCGGTCGTTCTGGATGCGCTCGCGCACCGCGTCGATGACGCTCGCGTCCGCGTTTTCGGGAACGAGCAACTCCCGCCCCGACGACTGCCCGCCCGTCCCGAGCGGCGTTCGCTCGCGAGCGACCTCGATTTCCGTCCCCCCCTCGCGGAGTCCACGGAGGAGGTCGGCCGTCGCCTCCACAGCCAGGTCGCGGTGGAACACCTCCCGAACGGCTTCGTCGAACACGGGGTATCCGCCAGCGCCGCGAGGAGGCGGTCGCCGCCGAACCGCCCCCGCCCCTGGTACCGCTTGAGGGTCCCGAACTTCGCGGCGACCTGCGCCAGGGTGAACTTGAGCGTGTCGGAGTTCTTCAGCGCGAGTTCGCAGATGGCCTCGACGTGGGCGGGGTCCGTCTCGTTCAGGGTAGACACGAACGCCGAGGCGCGCGTCTTCGCCGGCACCTCGAACTCTATTCGATAGGGATCGACCTCCATCCCGACCGACGACCCGGTCCGCTGGCCGACGAGCGCCGCGAGCAGTCTCCCGAGCGTCTCGTTCACCTGGTGGCCGTTGGTGGAGTTCAACACGACCTGTCGGGCGCTCGATTCGACCACGAGTCGAGCGTCGGTCGGCAGCGGGTGGCCGGCCTCGACGTGGCGGGCGACCGGTTCGAGCGCGTGCTTCAGCGTCTCGACGTCGGCCGGGTACCGAACACAGAGGTCGCGAGCGACCGCATCGAGGTCGGCCCCCCGTTCCAACTGGGACCCGGCGACGCCCCGGAGTTCGCCCACTTCCCGCGCGACGGCCTGCGGGACGGGAATCTCCTGGCCGACCCACGAGGGAATCTCGCCCGTGGGGTCGGCGATGGGGCTGACGTTTACTCTCCCGTCCTCGTCGTCGATCTCGTCGATGCGCCACATCTCCCCGCGCTGGATGAACGACGCGCCGGGTTCGGCGAAGTTGACGACGAACCGCTCGTCGAGGGTACCGACCTGCGTTCGCGAGGAAAGGTCGTACACCTCGTACGTCTCCTCGTCGGGGATCATCGAGAGGTTCGCGTAGAAGTACTGCCACGTCCCGCCCGACCTCTCCAGCCGATCAGCGTCCTCGTCGAGCCAGACGAGGCGGTTCTTCGACAGCTCTCGCACGACCGATTTGAACTGCTCCTCCGAGAGAGCCCGGAACGGATACGCGCGGGTGAGGAGTTCGTACGCGTCGGGGGCGCGGACCTCCCCGACGTCCATCAGTAAGCCGACGAGCTGATTGGCGACCACGTCGAGGCTCCCGTGGTGGATGGCCGCGGGCTCGACCTCTCCTTCTCGACCCCGTCGGGCGATGACGAGCGCCTCCAGCGCGTCGTCCGGGTGGCCGACGACGACGGTTCCCTCCGAGACGAGGTCCTGTCGGTGCCCCGCCCGCCCGACGCGCTGGAGCAGTCGAGCCACCTCGCGCGGGCTACCGTACTGGACGACGTGGTCCACCCGCCCCACGTCGATGCCGAGTTCCATCGACGACGTGCAGACGAGGCCGTCGATCCCGCCCGATTTGAACCGGTCTTCGACCTCGACGCGCGCCTCCCGCGAGAGCGACCCGTGGTGGACGCCGATGGGTTCGTCCAGTTTCGTGAAGAGCGCACCGAGCGCCTCGGCGGTCTGGCGGGTGTTGACGAAGATCAGCGTCGACTCGTTCTCGCGGACGAGGTCGCGGATGAACCGGACGTGAGTAGCCATCTCCTCGTCGCAGGCGAGTTCCCCCGACAGCAGGCGGTCTCCCTCCTCCGGCTCGGGCCAGTGAACGTCGAACTCGACACGGTTGCCCACGTCGACTTCGACGATGGTGAAGTCGCGGTCGCCGGTGAGGAACCGGCCCACCTCCTCGGGCGAGCCGACCGTCGCCGAGAGGCCGATACGCTGGAACTCGTGCGAGAGCAGACGGAGCCGTTCGAGCCCCACCGACAACTGTGCGCCCCGCTTCGACGAGGCGAGTTCGTGCACCTCGTCGACGACGACGTGTGACACGTCCGAGAGCGCCCGCCGGAGCTTCTCCCCGGTGAGCATCGCCTGGAGCGTCTCGGGCGTCGTCACCAGCACGTCGGGCGGGTCGTTCGCCTGCTTCGTCCGCTGGTACTGCGTGGTGTCGCCGTGGCGGACGTCGACCTCGATGTCCAGTTTCTCCCCCCACCACTCCAGCCGGTCGCGCATGTCGCGGTTCAGCGCCCGCAGGGGCGTGATGTACAGCGCCGAGATGCCCTCGCGCTCTTCCTCACGCATCCCACAGATGTCCGAGAACACCGGCAGCATCGCCGTCTCCGTCTTTCCCGTTCCCGTCGGCGCGATGACGAGCGCGTTCCGGCCCGACGCCAGGGGCGGAATCGCCCGTCGCTGTGGCTCCGTCGGCGTCGAGAACCCCCGCTCGGAGAGTGCGCCCCGCACCCGCTCGTGGAGGTGCGTGAACGCGTCGAGCCCCTCGCTCTCGGTCGGGGGACCGGTCATAGCCGGGGTAACGACGCGAGCGGATTAAGCGACTCGTTTCGAACCCCCCGGAGACGACTCGGCTCAGACGGTGAGCTCTTGGCGCTCGCCGCCGACGTGTCGCTATGGCAGACATCGAGGTCGACTACCCACGGCTGTACTGGCTCTCCTTCGCCGTCGCCGGACTCGTCACGCTCCTCCGGGCCGTCGTCGTGGGGCTCTCGGGGTGACGCTCCAGACGCTCGTCCTCCTCGTCGTCGGGATGGTCGTCCTCGGTACCGCGGTGCGGGGGTTGAAGGACCCCGCCGCGTCCGGCGCGCCGACCGAGCCGACACCGCTGCTCGTCGTCGCCGTCCTCGCCGCGATTGTTTATTCGGCGTTCACGCTGGCGGCCATCGTCTGAGTCGGCGGCGCTGGGTTCGATTCTCGGACCGTCGGCTGACGGGAGGGATGCGCTGAATACAGCCGGGGTATCGAGCGGTGGGTGGTGCAGGTTCAGCGACGAGAGCGCTCAGATCAACAGGGACGCCGCGTGGCACACGGGCGCGATGGACCGCTGTCTTACGCCTCCCCAGCCGGTGTCTCCGTGAGAGACCGGAGGGAACGAACGGAGGGCTTGGCTGACTCGTCCGCCAGTAGCTCGCGCACGGAGGCGCTCGCGGCCCACCGAAGCGACTGGGTTCGCTTCGAGCCGTTCGTTCGGCTCCCCTACGAAGACCTCCCACGCCGCTCGTTCGCTTCGTTCACTCGCTCCCGCGCGCCGACCGTAATCGGGGCGCGGTGGCGCGTGACGGTCGCGGCTCCGTCCGCGTTCCCGTGAGCCGCGCGGAACCGACGGTTCCGCTGGAAGCCGGCGCACAACGCCGGCGACGAAACGAACGGGAAGCAGCGAGACCACAGGTCTCGCCAACCCGACACCGCGCGAGGGGCGAGTGAACGAGTCGGTTAGGGTGGGTGTGGTCACACCGTGGCCGTGTACCGTTCGGTCTTTACGTTCTCAGACGCTCTCTCGGGTCAGTACGGCCGTCCAAACACGAGGAGTCTATCACCCGTACGTCCCGAGCCCTCCCCCTCCTCCGTCACCTCGACGAACTCACACCCGCCGGTAGTGACCCAGCCGCGTCCCGTCGAGGAGGTACAGTTCGCCGTCGGGGAGCGCGTCGGGGAGGAACGGCGAGAGGAACGTCTGACCGTCGACGTTGACCCACGTCCCCCCGGAGCGGTCGTTGAACGCCGGGACGACGACGAGTTCCGTTTCGGTCACTCTCTCATTCCTGGCCCCCTCGACGTGTCCCTCGAACGCCGAGCGGTCCAGTCGGCCGCGGAGCCACGCGCGCTCGACGCGACTCCCGCCCACCTCGTCCGCTAGCTTCACCGTGGGGTGTTCGTGTCCCATGCAGACGACCTCTGCACGAAGAACGTCGCTCGCCGGCCAGGTGTGCCCGTGGACGAACCCGACCGGACCGAACCGAATCCCCCCGGAGTCGACGACGGCGAGGTCGACGGCGCGCTCGGCCACCGCGTCGGCGACGCCGCCGTCGTGGTTGCCGGGGACGAGCGTCATCGGCACCCGGTCGGTCACGCGGTCGACGACCCGAACGAGTTCGTCGACTTCGTCGCCGTCAGGGGGACCGATTCGATGGACGAGGTCGCCCAGGACGAGCAGCCTGTCGGGACCCGTCCGGTCGAGCAGGCGCTCCAGGCGGGCGAGACGGACGTCCGCCGCGCTCTCCAGTTCGACGCCGCGTTCGTACCGGAGGCCGGCCTCGATACCCGCGTGGTAGTCGGCGACGACGAGGACGCGCTCGCTGTCGGTTCGAGCGACCGCCGCGGGTTCGCCGGGGACCGGTTCGACGCGCGCCCGCCGGGACATTCAGATGGCCTTCAGCGAGTCCTCGGTCGGTTCGTAGCACTGCCCGCTCATCAGCGCGCTCTGGATGGCGTCCTCGACGGCCTCGGGGTCGACCCCGTACTCGTCGACGACGCGGGCCACGACCGCCTCGCGGGAGGCCCCGTCACCGTCGTCGAGGTCGTCCATCGCCTCGACTGCGACGGCTTCGAGGTCGACGTCTTCGGGTGCCTCGTCCGCTCCCGCGTCGTCGGCCGTCTCCGACTCGTCTGTCGCTTCCGTTGCGTCAGCCGCCCCCTCCGGTTCGTTCGCAGCCTCAGAGGTGGCGTCTGCCGTCGCTGTGGTCCCGTCGGGCGTCGCGGCCGCGGCCGACTCGTCGGCCTCGTTCTCCGCACCGGCCTCCTCGTCGAGTTCCTCTTCGAGTTCGTCGACAGAGGGCACGTCGATGTCCGCCTCGCCCGCCGGCGCGACCTCGCTCCCCGTCGAGAACTCCGTGCCGAACTCCTCTTCGATCTGTGCGCGCTCCTCGGCGTCGAGTTCGTACATCCCCTCCTCGGCGTCGTCCTCCGTGTCGACCGCCGTCGGGTCGTCTGCCGTCTCCGCGTCGGCCGCCTCTACGTCGGCCCCGGACGTGTCGGGCGTGTCGGGTTCGGGTGCGGTCGCCTCACCGGTCGTCGCGTCCGTCTCGTTGCTCGGTGTCGACGCCGCGTCCTCTGCGTCGTCCGCGTCGAAGTCACCGAGTTCCCCCTCCGAGGTGGTGTCGCTGTCGAAGTCGCCGAGTTCGTCTCCTGCCGACGCCTCCACCGGTTCGGTCGGCGTCGACTCTCCGGTCTCTGTCGGTTCCGTGGTCTCTGTCGACTCCGCGCTCTCGGGCGCCGACGGGGCGTCGGCGGGTGTCGCCGCACCCGTGTCCTCGCTCTCCTCGCCACCGATGTCCGACTCGCCGGACTCCGTCGTGGTCGACGTCGACTCCGACGACGGGGCGTCGGCTTCAGTCGCGGTCGTCTCGGGAGCCGATTCCGCCGGTGACGTCGACGTCTCGGCTGTGGGCTCGGGGGCCGTTCCGTCGAACTCCGGGACCGACTCCGTGTCGTCCGTGCTGATGGCTTCCGTCGATTCGGTCGCCTCGGTGGCCGTGTCGGTCGACGGAGCAGTCGCCTCCTCGGCACGCGCCTCCGCCGCGTCGCGTCCCTCCGGTGCGGAGAGGTCGAGGTCGGCCGCCAGGGAGTCGAGGTCGACGCCCTCGCTCGCCTCCCCGGGTTCGCGGTCGAACGGACGGACGCTGTCGCGGTCGTTCGCGACGACCCCGAGCGCGTCGAGGGCGAGACGACGAAGGGCGGCGAGGTACCCCGGTGTGGTCCCGTAGTGGTCGATAGCGAGCGGAATCCCCTTCGCGAGCGGTTCGTCCACGTCCGCATCGCGGAGGGCGTCGCTGAGTGCTCCGCCTCGAAGCCCC
The DNA here is from genome assembly GCF_002906575.1 of Salinigranum rubrum. Lineage (NCBI taxonomy): Archaea > Methanobacteriati > Methanobacteriota > Halobacteria > Halobacteriales > Haloferacaceae > Salinigranum > Salinigranum rubrum. The sequence goes on along the minus strand of NZ_CP026309.1, from coordinate 1,791,847 downwards.
GACCGGAGCGCGGCGGCCATCACGCCGACCCGATCCAGGGTCGCCTCGGCGGTCGAGACGGTCCAGCGGTCGCGGGTGTCGGCGTCGACGCGGCTCATCGACTCCGGTCGGACCGAGGTGAACACGCGGTCGGAGTCCTCGGGCTGGAACGTCCGCGCCTTCCCCGAGAGCGCGACGAACGCCGGCGGCGACGCGCGGTCGAGGAAGGCCATCTCGTCGGGCTGGTACTGCCCGGCGTAGCTGACGAACGCGCCCGTCGGGTCGACGATTCGTCCCCGGAGAACGTCGTCGTTGACCTGCTCCACCTCGGTCAGGACGCCGACGGCGAACAGACGGTTCACCCGCGCGCCGGTCGGCGTCACGACGTAGTTCGGCGCGCGCTCCTCGTCCGATTCGGAGTACGAGAAGGAGGCGTCGTCGAACTCGGCGGCGAACAGCCGGTAGGCGACCTCCCGGCTCGGTCGGGCCTCCTCGGCACCGTTCGCGTTCGCGTTCGAACTCGAACTCGAACTCGAACTCGAACTCATGCGGACACCTCCCTGTCCTCGATTCGGTCGAGGACCTCGCGCGCCCTCGTCGTCGGGTCGTCGTCCGATTCGGCGAACTCGTCGGCGTCGAGGTTCGCGCCGTAGTCGTCGACCGAGAGGTTCCCTCGCACCCGGTACTCTCTCCCCACGACCCGCTCGCGGATGTGGTCGGCGACGACCTCCTTGTCCATCGCTTCGCGTGCCTGCTCGCGCGCCTCGGCCATCGTGCCGCCGTACACCTCTTCTGTGAGGTCGCGGTCCAATACCACGGTGACGGTACCGCTCCCGTCGTCGAGGATGGCCTTCACGCGCATGTCGTCCTCGCCGTCGACGTCGCCGTGGGTGCGACACTGGCCGTTCTGGACGACCCGCCCGCACTCGGGGCAGCGCTCGATGAGTCCCGAACCGTCCCGAACCTCCAGCACGTTGCCGACGATCTCGACGTCGAACATGCCACCGGACGAGACGGCCTCACGGATCGACAACTGCGGTGCGGATTCGCGGACCGGTACGGCTTCGGAGAGCGGCGTGACGGTCGTGAACTCCGAGAGGTTGACGGAAGGGACACCCCGGAACTCGCGGACGTAGACGCCCTCCATCCGGAGGCTCGCCCCCTCCGTTATCCCCTCGCGCGGCTCCCAGTCGGTGAACGGCAATCGCCCCGACGCGTCGCCGAGGACGCCCGAGAGGATGTCGGTCTCGCCGCTGCGGCCGTTGATCGTCCGCTCTTCGACCTCGACGACGCGGGCCTCGACCGTCCGGCCGCGGTCGCCGGGTTCGAGGGCAGCGAGTTCCGCCTCGCCGCCGATTTCGTCGTCGTAGGGCGTTTCCACGGTCCCGCTCGCCATCGCCACCGTCGTCGAACTCCCGAGGTTGAGTTCGGGCGCGCCGTCCCACTCGCGGACGCCCGCGTTACCGATGGTGACGGAGTCGCCCGCCTCGAAGCCGAAGTCCTCCCACGACGTGTACGATATCGTCCCCGTCTCGTCGGCGAGTTCGCCCTCGCGGATGACCTGTTCGTCGCCCTGGTACTGAATCGAGCGCGTGCCGACCGTGAGCACCCGGACGGTGACGGTCACGTTCCCGTCCTCGGTCGTGATGGTGCCGACGTCCTTCGCCGACGGGGCCGACCGAGAACTCCCCGAGTCGCCGCCGTGCTTGCGTCGGACGCTCTGTTTCGCTTCCTCGATGGGGACGCTGTACTGAAGCAGGTTCTCCAGGTCCGCTTTGACCTCCGCTTTGTCTACGCCGAGGGCGGAGGCGAGCTCCTCGGCATGATCGTCGATGTCCATCGGGAAGAGATATGGGCGGGCTGCATTAAAAGCGTTCCACGCGTGCATACGGCGAGGTATCAACAGGTCGGGTGAGGGTCGATCGTCTGCCGCATCGTCCGTATCTCCGTCTCGCCGTCCTCACCGACGTACACCTGCAGGTACTCGATGCTGTCGCAGTTGGACACTCGCCACTCGCGTTCGGCGCGTCGCTCGTCGTCGACGGTTGCGACGACCTCGTACACGCCCTGCGTCTCGATGGGGTTCTCCACGTCCGCGGCGGCGCCCGGCGACAGGTCGCGCGTCTCGTCGAGAATCACCCGGGCCTCGCGGCTGACGGTGAGGGTGACCCGGTGTGGCTCGTCGTCGTCGTTCCAGAGGACGAACCAGCCGAGATGCGACGCGGGGGCGGCCGTCGGCGGGTCCGTGGGGGACGAGTCCGTCGGGGGTGCGTCGCCCGCCACCGTCGGCGACTCCGTCGGGGTCGCCGGCGCTTCGCTCGGCGTCGACGACGGTGAAGTTGACGTGGTGGAGTCGGACTCGGTTTCGGACGGTTCTGGAGGGCGGTTCGCACAGCCGGGGAGGGCGGCGATTCCGGCACACAGGGCGAGATACCGGCGCCTGTTCATGCATCCTGACGGCTGCGTTCCCCAGCAGTAAATGTGTGCTGCCGACCGTGCTCCGGTGTACCGCCGACTCCCCCCGCGTCGGGTGAGGCCCTCCGCGACTCGGCCGCCGACCCGCGGTTTCGCGAGGGAACGGCCGCGGCCCGACAGTTAAGTACCCGCCCGACACATCGTCTCGCATGGCCGACGAAGACGTCGAGTTCACGATGGAGATCGTCGACGGCGAGACGCTGATCGAGATGGCGGGCGACCGCGACACGGCCGTCGTCGTCCGCTCGGCGTCGGGCGAGCGTATCTACCTCCCGCCCGAGGACTTCGAGCGCCCGCCGCAGACGAGCGACAGCCCCTACCAGTCGGCACGCAGCGACAGCCCGTATCAGTCCGCCGCCCGGAACGACAGCCCGTATCAATCGGCACGCAACGACAGCCCGTATCAGTCCGCCGCCCGGAACGACAGCCCCTACCAGTCCGCCCGACAGCAGTTCCCCGAAGAGGGCATGCGGTCGACCCGCGACGGCTACGCCATCCGGCACCCCGAACCCGTCACCGACGTTCGGGTCCTGCGGTAACGGGGAAACGACTCTCCGCGCGCTCTCTCGTTCGCTCGCGCTCAGGCGATTCGTTCGTAGAAGTCGAGGTGTTCGTCGACGACGGTGTCCCACGTCCGCGGTTCGTACTCGAGCGGCCCTTCGAGCGACAGGCCGTGTTCGATGGCGTCCGCGAGCGACCCGGAGTCGACCTCGGCGGGCACGACGCAGGACTCGGGGATGACCTCGGCGGCCCCGCACTCGGTGGCGACGACGCGCGTGCCAACCGAGAGCGCCTCGGTGATGGTGATGCCGAACGGCTCCGACAGCGAGGGGGAGACGAAGAGGTCCGCCGAACTGTAGTAGTCGCCGAGGTACTTCTCCTCGACGAAGCCGACCCACTCGATACTGTCCTCGACGCCGAGGAGTTCGGCGAACTTCTTCAGTTGGTCCGTGAGGTGGCCGCTCCCGCCCATCACGAGCGTCACGTCGTCGCGGCGGAGCTTCTCCAGGGCGTAGATGAGGTGTGAGATGCCCTTCTGGTCGGTGTGTCGTCCCACGTAAAAGAGCATCTTGCCGTCGATTCCTAGCTCGGCTTTGATGTCGCGGCCGGTCGGCTCGACGGTCGAGAAACCGTTGTGGATGACCTCCGACTCCCCGCCGTACTCCTCGTTCACCTTGCGGGCGGTGATGTGGCTCACCGCGATGAGTTCGTCACAGCGCTCGACGACGCGCCGTTCGGTCTCGATTTCGCGCTGTGGGGGGTCGATGTTCCTGTCCGAGGAGAGCGAGTGGAACGTCGTCACCCACTTCGCGTCGGTGTTGTTCATCGCCCGCGAGCCCGGCCCGTAGCCGAACCAGTCGTGAGTGTGGACGATGTCCTTCCCCTCCGCGCGGTTCGCGAACTCCGCGGAGAGGCGACCGATGCGGGTGATGATGTCACCGTCGCCCGTCGGAACGCCGACGATGTTGTCGCGTCCCTCGGGTGCGTACTCCGCCGGGAGGACGAGTTCGATATCGACGTCCCGGTCGAGGAAACGTTCGAACATCTCGCCGACGAACGTGTCGAGGCCACCGGTCACGTTCGGTGGGTATCCCCAGCCGAGCCAGAGCACTTCGAGTGACATGATTGCCCCAACCTTCCGGGAGCCACTATATAATTCATGACGGTACTCGGAGTCGTGGTCCGCGTATGTACCTGGGTGCCTCGGTCGACGGAGACGGGCCGGGTCGACGAGGGAGTTCGAGAACCAGTGAGGTGGGGGCGAGTGTCCGTGAGGCTGGTGTGAGAGTCAGGGCCGGTGAGGCAGTGTGAGTACACGAGAGCCGCCTGCGGTACACGGGCGCGGTGAGACCACGTCCTCCCCGGCCGATTCGCGCCTTCGCTCGCTCGGCCGCATCACCCCTCGCGCGGCGGTCCGACCGAAGTCGGACCGGCCGCGCCACCGCCCCGCACTGTTGCGGTTGCGGTCGGCGCGCGATGAACGAGCGACGAAGGAGCGAGTGAACGCGCGGGGGGTCGCTCGCGGCTCCGTCCGCGAGCGACCGGTTGGGGTGGCGTGAGGCTGCGGTTCACCGTGTCCGTACACTCTGCGGTCGTCACGGCGTCACTGTCCGGCGTCGAACACGTCCGACCGAACCGTCAGATACCTAACGACACACCCGCTGTCCTCGTCGTCGCGTCCCCGTCACCGACATCGACGAAAGGTAGTTCACGCCGCCCACACACTCAGACGGTATGGACGTCGTCGTCAACGCCGCGATGAGCGTCGACGGGAAGCTCTCGACCCGGCGGCGCGAACAGTTGAAGATCAGTGGCGAGGCGGACTTCGACCGCGTCGACCGCCTCCGCGCCGCGGCCGACGCGGTCATGGTCGGCGTCGGGACCGTCCTCGCGGACGACCCGCACCTCACGCTCGACGACGACGACCGCCGCGTCCACCGTCTCCGGAACGGGCGTCCCGGCAACCCCGCCCGCGTCGTGGCTGACTCCCGCGCTCGGACGCCCGCCGACGCCCGCATCCTCGACGACGCGGCCGAGACACACCTGCTCGTGACCGACGCCGCCACGGAGAGTCGCCGCGAGGCGCTCGCAGGCGCGGGAGAGCACGTGCACGTCCATCCCGTCGACACCGACGACTCGGGACACGTCGACCTCACAGCCGGTCTCGCGGCGCTCGAATCGGCCGGCATCGACCGACTCATGGTCGAGGGCGGCGGAGAACTCCTCTCGTCGCTCTTTCGAGCCGGGCTGGTCGACGAACTCTCCGTCTACGTCGGGTCGCTCGTGGTCGGCGGTCGGGACGCGCCGACGCTCGTCGACGGCGACGGCTTCGTCGAGGGGTTCCCGCGGCTCGACCTCCGCGACGTCGAACGGCTCGACGACGGCGTGGTGCTGTGGTACGACGCGGTGTGAACGCGCCGACGACCTCGCGTCTCGACGCTTCCCCTCTTTCGCGGCTGTGCGGGTGGCCGACAACGGGTCTCAATCCTTAAGAAGGTCGCGCCGCAAGTGAGGTTATGAGCACCGTACAGCCCGGAGAGCCCATCCACGTGAAGAGCAAGGCACACCTCGACGAACTCGTCGCCGAACACGACGTCGTCCTCGCCGACTTCTACGCCGACTGGTGCGGCCCGTGCAAGATGCTCGAACCCACGGTCAAGGAGATCGCCGCGGAGACCGAGGCCGCTGTCGTGAAGATCGACATCGACGAACTGCAGGACCTCGCCCGCGACGCCGGGGTGCGGAGCGTCCCGACGCTCCAGTTCTACGCGAACGGGGAGGAGGCGAAGCGACTCATCGGCGTGCAGGACAAGGACGACCTCCTCGACGTCATCGCAGAACTGTCGTAGACGGTCGGTTTTCGGCGCGGTTCTTCACCGATTCAGCGACGGCGTTCACTGTATCTTCGCGTATCTGGTCTGGTGGTTCCGCTCCGCACGGTGGGCGTCGGCCAACTGGCTGGCCTCCGCCTCCGATTCGGTGAGCGACTCGAACGAGCAGTCGTGGCAGACGACGTGGAAGGTCTGGCGTCCCTGTGTGAGCATATCGATAACGAGACACGGCCAGCAATTAAGTACGCGGAGCGTGTGCGAGTCTAAACCACCGCATTCATCGACTTAACCGCCCACTAAACGGGCTAGAAGGGGACGTCGGAGAGGTCCGGTCGCTCCTCTTCGTCGTCGTACCCGTAGGCGTCCCCGGTCGAGGCGTGGACCTCACGCACCTCGTCGAACTCCATCACCATCCGCGACTTCAGCGCCTGAATCGTCATCGGCGAGATGCCGCACCCCGAGCACGCCCCGGCGAGCGTTATCCACACTTCGCCCGTCTCCTCGTCGATGGCGTCGATACCGGCGGTGCCGCCGTGCATCGAGATTTGCGGGAAGTTCCGGTGCATGAACCGTTTGAGCCGTCGTTCGAGGGGGTCCGTTTCGGTAGCGGTGTCCATGAGACCTACGGGCGGGCAACGGATATAGCGCTTACTCGCCGTGGATGGGACGCGGAGTCGGGGCGCTGATGACGTCGGTGTTCTGTACGAGGGCGGACTGCGCGATGGCGACGTGGTTCTACGGCTGTCGGGAGACTGACCGAAAAGAGCGAGATAGCGATTGCGCAGTACACGGACGCGACGAAGCCACGTCCTCCCCAGCCGACTGCGGTGCTCAGTCGCTCACTCTGTTCGCTCCTTCCGCTCCTCATCCCTCGCGCGTGAGTCGCGCGGAGGGACCGCGCGACTCACGCGCCACTGCACCGCACAGCCTGTCGCGGTCGGCGCGCGGAAGAGTGAGCCTGCGAGCGAACGGCGCGCGAGGGCCCGCTCGCGCCTCCGTGCGCGAGCGACCGGTTGGGGAGGAGCGAGGCTGCGGTCCACCGCGCCCGTGTACTGCGCAGCGTTCTCGCTGCAGCCACCGGTTCCGTTGACGGGTCCACGTCCGCTCTCGGAGGTGTGCGCACCTCCTCCGAACCTCCACAGGGCTGCGAGGGCTTTTAAATTCGGAGGTGGTAGCCTGCGGTATGATTTCACTCGACGAAGCGGTCACGGCCCGTCTGGAATCCCACGGCGCGCGCTTCGAGGTCCTCATCGACCCCGACGCCGCCCTCGCCATCAAGCGCGGGGAGTTCGACGGCGACCTAGAGGACGTCATCGCCGCCGAGGACGTCTTCGAGGACGCCTCTCGGGGGGACCGTCCCGCCGAATCCGATCTGAAAGAGGTGTTCGAGACGACGGACCCGATGACGATCATCCCCGAGGTGGTCAAACGCGGGGAGATACAGATCACGGCGGATCAGCGACGCGAGATGCAAGAGCAGAAGCGGCGACAGCTCATCGACCGCATCGCGCGCAACGCGGTCAACCCCCAGATGGACGACGCCCCGCATCCCCCGGACAGAATCGAGCGAGCGCTCGAAGAGGCCGGCTTCCGCGTCGACCCGATGGAACCCGTCGAGACGCAGGTCGACGACGCCCTGGAGGCACTGAGACCGGTCATCCCCATCCGCTTTTCCGAGGTGACCATCGCCGTCCAGGTTCCGGCGGACAGGGCCGGCAGCGCGCAGTCGCGCATCCGTCAGTTCGGTGACCTCGAACGCGAGGAGTGGCAGAACGACGGGTCGTGGGTCGGCGTCCTCACCTTCCCGGCGGGGATGCAGAACGACTTCTACGACCTCGTGAACGACGTCACGAGCGGCGAGGCGGAGACGCGGATCATCAAGGACAAGGACGACCTGAACGTGCGGTAACCGCTCGACGTCGGGTGGGACAGAACGTACACCCATGGAACTCGTCGGAGCCACGGAAGACGACGTGGACACGCTCGTCGTCCTCCACGTCGTCGACCTGTTCGTCGACGAGGCGTACCGGAATCGCGGCCACGGATGCGGGGCGGTTCTACGAGGACTGCGGGTTCGAGGAGAAACAGGTCCAGTACACGCGCCGCCTGAAGGGGGGTTCGCCGTCGTGACCCACCGCGTGGCGTGAGTCGTCCGGTCGAAGTGGAGAGTTCCGTTCGCGCCGCGAACCCGAGACCGGAGTCGTGATCGAGGCGCTATCCCTTCTTGAATCCGAGCAGGAACCCGCCGGTGAACCCGGCCGACACAGACAGCGTCGACAGGATGGTCATCGCCCAGTCCGGGGGCGCTCCCGACGCCGCGGCCTCCCCCGTCTCGATCATCCCCGCGGTCAGCCGTTCCCAGTCGACGATGAGGATCTGCCGCGACTCGAGGAACTTGAACAGGGCGAGTTCGAGCCCGATGATGATGGCGATGATCTTCGCGACCTTCTTGGCCGCGAAGCCGATGATCCCGCCGACGACTGCCCCGCTCCCGAGTTCGAGCCCGAGTTGCTGGAGGTTGATGTCGACCATAGCGCCACATCGCGTGGGTCGACATAAGTCGTTTGTGGGGGTCTCGTCGGCGAAACGACAGCTTTCGCCCGGTCGGAGTCGTGCCACGAGGTAACATACAATACCAGGGAGGCTGTACACGGGGGTATGGAGGTGTGAGATCACCATCACGAACGCCCGCCCGTTTAAGCCGCTCGACGGCCAACCTCCGACAACAGTGCTGGAACACACCGCGGAGGGAACGCGATGAGTCGGGACGCCATCGTCGCCAAACGCGTCGACAGCGGGTCGGCCGACCTCACGGAGATCAGTGACCTCGCCCGGGCGGCCGGGTACGACGTCGTCGGCGAACTCACCCAGTCGCGCGAGGAGGACGGGGCGTACATGTTCGGCGAGGGCAAGGTCGAGGAACTGGCCGCGCTCGTCGTCGAGACGGGCGCGGACGTCGTCATCGTCGACAACCGCGTCGGGCCCTACCAGCTGTTCAACATCGGCTCGAAGCTCCCCGACGAGGTCGAGGTGATCGATCGCTTTACGCTCATCCTCGACATCTTCGGACAGCGCGCCCACACGAAGAAGGCGCAGCTACAGGTCGAACTCGCCGAACTCCGGTACGAGTTGCCGAGGGCGGAGGCGAAAGCCTCCCTCGCCAAGCGCGACGAGCGCCCCGGGTTCATGGGGCTCGGCGAGTACGACGAGAGCCGCGAACAGGACATCAAAGCCCAAATCGCCCGCATCAAGCGGGAACTCGACGCCATCGCCGAGAAGGAGGAGACCCGACGGGAAGAGCGCCGCGAATCGGGGTTCGACCTCGTCGCGCTCGCGGGGTACACCAACGCCGGGAAGTCGACGCTCATGCGTCAACTCGCCGCGGACCTCTCCGTCGACGAGAACGACGAACTCCACCCCGACCTGGACCCCACGGCCGAGTCGGAGGACCGCCTGTTCACCACGCTCGGGACGACCACCCGCCGGGCCGACACGGGGACCAGAAACGTCCTCCTGACCGACACGGTCGGCTTCATCTCGGACCTCCCCCACTGGCTGGTGGAGTCGTTCAAGTCCACGCTCGATTCGGTGTATCGCGCCGACCTCGTGCTCCTCGTCGTCGACGCGTCCGAGTCCACCGAGGAGATGCGCGAGAAACTCGTCACCTGCCACGACACGCTGTACGAGCGCAACGAGGCGCCCATCGTCACCGTGTTGAACAAGGTCGACAAGGTCGACGAGAGCGAACTGGCCGAAAAGAAGCGCGCCCTGTCGGCGCTCGCGCCGAACCCCGTCGTCGTCTCGGGGTTGACGGGCGAAAACGTCGAAGAGTTGACCGCGCGCATCGAAGCCGAACTCCCCGACTGGCAGCGCGAACGACTCCTCTTGCCGATGACCGACGACACGATGAGCCTCGTCTCGTGGGTCCACGACCACGGCCACGTCGAGCGCGAGGAGTACGGCGAGGACTCCGTCACCCTGGAGTTCGAGGCGCGCCCCGCCGTCGTCGAGAAGGCACGGTCGAAGGCCGCGGACCTCGCCGCCGTCGAGTCGGCCTGATTCGGCCCCTCTCTCGCCTTCCTCCACGTCACTCCGACAGCCCGACGACCCTCCCGCTGCCCGTCACCGCCCACACCCAGTCACCGCCGAAGACGACGTCGACGACGCTCGTCTCCGTCTCGAAGAGCCACGCCGACTCGCCGTCGGTCGTGAACTGCTGGACGCCCGGCCGTTCGCCCTCGATACCGACGGCGAATCGGTCGTTCCTGACAGGCGTCAGTGCCACCGCATCGCCCGTGAGCTGGTGCCGCCAGAGTCGTTCGCCGTCGGATGTCAGCGCCAGGACGTAGCCACCCTCTCCGGTGCGGGTCCCCGCGAGGAACCACCGCGCGCTCGCCGTCGGTGTCGGCGATTCGGCTCGCTTCGATGTCGACGGCCCGGCGGCTGTCGACGCGATTCCGGTCGTCCAGTTGTTCCCGGTGTCGTGATGCCATTCGACCTCGACTCCGCCGTCGCCGTCGCGGACGCTGTGGACCCGACGACGGCCGAGGAGGACCGACGAACCGGTCGAGGAAAGAGCACTCGCGACGTGGTCGGTCCGCCACCGCTCCTCCCCTGTCCGAGCGTCGAAGGCGACGACGACACCGTCACGCGACCCCGCGTAGACGACGCCGTCGCCGGCCGCGAGCGCGTCGACGCGTGCCGCCCCCGACTCGGTCAGGCGAGTCTCCCAGAGACGGTCGCCGTCGTCGGCGTCGACGAGGCCGCTGTCGTCGCCGTTGACGCCGGTGACGTGTCCGTCCTCGGTGCCGGCGACGACGACGTTGTTCTCGGGGACCACCGCGAGCGCGCTGGCGACGCCCGAGAGCGGGGTTCGCCAGCGTTCTATCGCGCCGTCGACGCTGACGACGTCCTCGCCGGCGACGTACAGTTCGCCGTCGTGACCGACCGGCGGTACCTGGAGTTCGTCGACGGCGTCCGTCTCCCACTGGGCCTCGCCGTCACCGCGGTCCATCCCGACCACCTGACCGTCCCTCCCGGCGGCGACGAGCCAGACACCCGCCGTGGTGAGGCCCACCGGTGGTGACTCGACGGCCAGCGTCCGGAAGTGGACGTCGACCTCCGAGAACAGGTTTCGCGTGCTACACCCGGCGACGGCGGTGGTGAGGCCGGTGCCGACGGTCGCGGCGGCGGTGCGGAGGAACCGTCGACGTGAGCGGGACGGTGGGGAGGGCGGAGCGGGCATCTCAATCTCGGTCTCGACCGCCGGTCGTCGGTCCACCGTGATGAACGTTCTCCTCTTACTGACCGTTCTCCTGGCTCACTCCTCGCGTACTCGCTTCTCCTTCTGCACCACGTGGACGTCCGTGATTCGCGTGTCGGGGTACTGCCCGCTCTCGTCCTTCTCGGCGGCTTTCACCATGTCCCAGACGACGTTCAATCCCGTCGTCACCCCCTCCAGCGCCTCCATCTCACAGCCGGTCTTTCCGGTCGTCTCGACCGCGACGGTGAGGACGATACGGTCGTCTCTCACCTGAAAGTCGGTGTCGACGTTCGTGATCGGAATCTGGTGACACATCGGGATGGTCTCCCAGGTGTGTTTCACCGCCTGTACCGCGCCCACCCGGGCCGTCGCGAGCACGTCCCCCTTCCCGATGTCGTCGGCGCGGACGGCGTCGACCGTCGACGGCTGGAGGTGGATGGTTCCGCGGGCGACCGCCCGCCGGTCCGAGTCCGGTTTCGCGCCGACGTCGACCATCTGGACGTTCCCCTCCCTGTCGGTGTGGGTGAGTTCCCCACCCCTCTCGGTCTCTCTGGGGTCCTCGCCGGTCGGCGTCTCGGAATCAGTCATCGCGCTCACCCCACAGGGCCTCGGGGACTCGTTCGAGGAGGTCCGTCGCCACCAGGCCGAAACCGCGCTCGTCGACAACGATGTCACCCGCCCGGCCGTTCGCGTACGCGCCGATGGCCGCGGCGTCGAGCGGGTCCTGCGTGCTGAGCAGCGCGCCCGTGACGCCCGCGAGGACGTCGCCGGTCCCGCCGACGGTCATGCCCGGGTTGCCCGTGCGGTTGACTCTGGTCTCGGAGCCGTCGCTCACGACGTCGTACGCGCCCTTCACGAGCAACGTGTGCCCGAGGTCGCCCGCGAACTCCGAAACCAGGCTCCGCCGCTCGCGCCACGCTTCGGCGGTGGTGCCGCCCATCTTCTCCAACTCGCCCTGGTGCGGCGTGCAGACGAGCGTCGCCTCGGTCTCCACGTCGGGGACGACCTGGAGAGCGTCGGCGTCGACGACCGCTCTCCCGTCGTACCGCGCGAGGAACTCCTCGACGGCGTCGAGCGTCTCGTCGGCGGAGCCGAGACCGGGTCCGAAGACGACGACGTCGTGGTCGTTCGCCCGCCCGAGCAGGTCGTCGACGTGGTCCGGCGCGAACCTGCTCCCCTCGAACGGGACCAGGATGAAGTTCTCGCTGTACCCCTGAATCTCGCGGGCCACCGGTTCGGGACAGGCGACGCGGACGAGGTCCGCCCCCGCGCGGAGCGCCGACCCCGCGGCCAGGGCCGGCGCGCCGGTGTACGGCCCGCCGCCCACCACGAGCACTTCGCCGTGGTCACCCTTGTGCGACTGGGGGTCGCGCGTGAGCGAGCGGAGGTCGCCGGGGCCGGTGAACGTCTCGGCGGCGGCGGGGATGCCGATGTCCGCGACGTGCACTTTCGAGTCGAGGCTCGACAGGCCAGGCTTCTCGTCGTGGAACGTGACGACGTGGTCCGCTTCGACCGCGACCCCCTCGGACTCGCCGGTGTCCGCGTCGACGCCGGAGGGAACGTCGACGGCGACGACGGTGGCGTCGAGCGCGTTTATCCGCTCGGCGACCGAGGCTTCGGGTTCCCGAAGCGCGCCCGTCACGCCCGTTCCGAGCATGGCGTCGACGACCACGTCCGGGTCGCCGAGGCCGAACTCGCGGGAGTCGGTCACGGTCTCGACGTCGTACTCGGCCTCGACGAGCGCGTCGTAGTTCTCGCGGGCGATGTCCGTCGAGACGCTCTCGGGGCGGCCCAGGAGGTACGTTCGGGTGTCGAACCCGTCGAGGAAGCGCGCGGCGACGAACGCGTCGCCGCCGTTGTTGCCGCGACCGGCGACGATGGCTATCTCCGCTCCCTCGCCCCCCGCGACGTCGCGGACGACGCGGGCGACCGCGTTCCCGCTCGACTCCATCAGTTGCTTGCGCGGGACGCCGAGGGCGGCCGCGTTGGCGTCGACGGCGGCCATCCGTCTTGCGGTTATCATGCTTCGGGCTTCGGTCGGGGAGCACCTAAATGGCGTGTCCTCCCCGCAGGCTGGCGACGGACGACACGGTGTGCGGCGACCGGAACGCAACGCTTTACCGCGAACCGGAATCACTGCCCCTGTGACCCGCCGACTCTTCGGTTCGCTCCTCGGGTTAGTCTTCCTCGTCAACTTCGGACGGACCGCGTTCGCGCCCCTCCTCCCCGAACTCCAGACGGCGTTCGGCGTCGGCCCCGCGGCCGTGGGCGTCGTCGCCTCGCTGGTCTGGATCGGGACCGGAGTCGTGCGGTTCCCCGTCGGCTACCTCCTCACGCGGACGCCGAGACAGCGCGTCGTCGTCGCCGCGGGCCTCGTCCTCGCCGTCGCCGCCGGCTTCACCGCGACGGCGCCCACCGTCGGTATCCTCCAGTTCGGCTCACTCTTGGTTGGACTGGCCTCCGGCGCGTACTTCGCCGCCGCCGTCCCCCTCATCAGCGACCTCTTCCCCGAGCGGGTCGGGCGGGCCGTCGGTATCCACGGTACCGCCGCGCAGTTGGCCGCCGTCGTCGCGCCGACGGCCGTCGTCGTCGTCCTCGGAGTGGCCTCCTGGCGCGCGGTGTTCTGGGGGCTCGCCGCCGCCTGTCTCCTCGTGACCGGTGCCCTCGTCGTCGCCACTCGAAACGAGTCCGCCCCGAGCGAATCGATGGACCGCTCGTTCCGCGCCGCGCTCGGGAACTGGCGCGTCATGGGGACCGGCATCCTGATGATAGCCACGGCGGGCTTCGTCTGGCAGGGGCTGTTCAACTTCTACGTGGGCTACCTCACGACCGCCCGAAGCCTCGACGCGACCACGGCGAGCACGCTCCTGACGCTCACCTTCGCGGCGGGCGTACCCGCCTTCTGGATCAGCGGTCGACTCGCCGACCGCCTCCCGCATCTCCCGTACATCGTCGGCCTGCTCTGTGCGTTCACTCTGTGCGTCTTCGCGTTCACCGTCGCCCGCGGGTTCGGCAGCCTTCTCGCCGTCTCTGTCCTCCTCGGCTACGCCATCCACAGCCTCTTCCCGGCGCTCGACGCGTACGTCCTCGGCGCGCTCCCGGCGGGGACGCGCGGGAGCACGTACGCCGTCTTCAGCGGCCTCTCGCTCCTCGTCGAGGCCACCGGAAGCGGCGTCGTCGGCGTGCTCCTCGAAGCCGGCTACGCCTTCGACGCCGTGTTCCGCGTCTTCGCCGCGGGAATGGTCGTCGTCGTCGCCGCGCTCGTCGCGCTCTCGCTCGCTGGACGGCTTCCGAACGCGGCGGGCGGAGGCCACACCGACGCGTCCGGCGACTGACTTCGCGCCCGCTTCGACTGCCTCGCCCGCCATGGACGCTGTTCGTGTTCTTCGAACCTACAATCACAAAAATTGATATGTGGTGCGGCCGAACCCGAGGACGATGACCGTCCCCCGCACGCGCCCCCGTGCCCGCCACGAGGAGTACTGGGACTGGCTCACCGTCGCGCTCTTCCTCCTCGTCACCGTCGACCTCCTGACGACGCTCGGTGCCGCCGCCCGATTCGGTGTCGGCACCGAGGCGAACCCGCTCGTCGCCTCCCTGCTCTCGGGGCCGCTGTGGGCGCTCGTCGTCACGAACCTCGTCGCCGTCGTCGCCGCCGTGGGTGGGTTCGCGGCTGTCCTCCGACTGCTCCGGGAGACGTCACCGCGACTCCGCGCGGGCTTCGCGCTGACCGTCGAACTGTGGCTCGGCCTGCTCGTCGCCGGCGGTCTCCTCGTCTTCGCGAACAACCTCGCCGTCGTGGTCCACGGGGTGAGCCTGCTCTGAGTTCGAGGGTCGAAGTTCAAATACGAGGCCGGCACAGTCCATCCCGTGACAAGCGAGGGCGACACCGCTTTGTGTGCCGGGGAGCGAGAAGCGAGCGTGCAGTGGGAGGAGGTGTTCGGCCACGACTCGCCGTACCCCGAGCAGGTCGACGGTATCGAGACGGCCATCGAGGTCGGCCTCAACGGGGGTTCACCGTGGTCGAGGGCGCCTGTGGAACGGGCAAGACGATGCTGGCGCTCACCGCCGGCATCGACCTCGTCCGCGACCCCGACACCGAGTACGAGCGCGTGCTGGTGTTGACGAGCGTCAAACAGCAACTCCGGCAGTTCGAAGAGGACGTCCGAACCATCAACGCCAACCTCCCCGAGGAGTGGCGGCCAGTCTCGGCGCTCACGCTCGTCGGCAAGGCCGACGTCTGTCCCTACGCCCGCGAACGGCGGGGACGAATCGACACGGCGAACGTCTACGAGCGCTGTGAGGGACTTCGAGAGCGGACGCGGAACCTCTCGACGGAGGACGGGCCGACGACCGCCGGCGCGCTCGCACGGGAGGCGCGGCAGGCGCAGACGGGGCTCGCCGATTCGGGGTCGGGAGGGGTCCGGTACCTCGAAACCGCCGGGGAGCCGACGCCGTACCTCCCCGAGACCCCCGAGTACGACGGGACGGAGTTCTGTCCGTTCTACGCGCAGTACCTCGACGACCTCCCCGACGACGGCGAACCCGCCGAAGCGATTCCCTTCGCGTTCGACGACCGCGGCCTCATCGACACCGAGGCGCTCGTGGGACTGGCCGCCTCCCACGGGAGTTGTCCGCACTCGGTGATGGGCGCGCTCCTCTCGGAGGTCGAAGTCGTCGTCGGCAACTACTACCACGCGTTCGACCCGACGACGGCAGCGACGTTTACGGGCGCACTCTTGGACGAGTCGACGTTCGTCGTCTGCGACGAGGCGCACATGCTCGAACCGAGGGTGCGAAACCTCGTGAGCGACGGCGTCGGCGACGCGACGCTCAGGGACGCCCTGGGCGAACTGAACCGCATCGTCACGCCGCTGGAGTTCGACGACGCCGGCCTCGAGAGCAGCGGAGGGGGTCGCGGGACCGACGACGCGAGGCTCGTCCGCGAGGAGTTCGACGACGCCGACGTGACGCTGGCGGAGGTCCGGTCGGTCCGCGACGCCGTCAGCGCGCTACGGGAGGAACTCGACCGTCGCGTCGAAGCGTATCTCGACCGCGAGCGCCCCGACTGGCGTGCGTCCCTCGACGACGTGCCCGAGACGTTCGACGACCACGAACTGCCGCTTCGGGACCCGGCGTCGACCGACGAGGACGAACTCACGCGATGGGCACGCGAGGCGGGTCACCTCGACGCGTGGACGCGCGCCGAAGCCGTCGGGAGCGTCGTCGCCCGCGTGCTGAACGAACTCGACGACGAGGACCGCACGCGGGCGGTGACAACCGTGGGACGAGCGCTCACGGCGTGGCGCTCGCTCGATCACGGGAACTACTTCCGGGAGATCGAACTCGAACGGACCCACGACGAGGCGGCCACCGGGTGGCGCCGCGGTTACAACGCCCGTCTCGCGCTTCACAACTGTCTCCCGGGAGAGGCCATCGCCGACCGACTCTCGACGTTCGGCGGCGGCGTGCTGATGAGCGCGACGCTCGAACCGATGGCCGTCTTCCGACAGGTCACGGGCCTCGACGACCTCGCCGAACGAGGCCGTCCGGTGGTCGAACGGACGTACGGACTGGGGTTTCCGGACGAGAACCGCGAGAGCTTCGCCGTCGACGCGCCCAAGTACACCTACGAGAACCGCGGATCGGTCGGGTCGGAGACGGAGACGCGGGAGGTGTACGTCGACGCCGTCACCG
This sequence comes from Salinigranum rubrum, assembly GCF_002906575.1. NCBI lineage: Archaea > Methanobacteriati > Methanobacteriota > Halobacteria > Halobacteriales > Haloferacaceae > Salinigranum > Salinigranum rubrum. The sequence goes on along the minus strand of NZ_CP026309.1, from coordinate 1,775,101 downwards.
AGGTGGCCCGCTCGCCGGGCAACGTCCTCGTCGGGATGCCGAGCTACGCGGAGGCGCGATGGATGGCCGAACGGCTCGGAGAACGAGTCGAGAAGAGTGTCCTCGTCGACGAGTCATCGGGCGACGCCGAGACGGAGTCGCTGAAGGGCGAGTTCTTCGCCGGCCCCGGGAAGGTACTGGTGACGAGCCTCCGCGGGACGCTGACCGAAGGAGTCGACTACCGTGGCGACCGCCTCTCGGCGGCCGTCGTCTGCGGCGTCCCCATCGTGGATACGTCGAGTCCGCGGACCGCGGCCCTCCGGGCCGCGTACGACCGCACGTTCGGCGACGGCTTTCGAACCGCACTGCTCGTCCCCGCGGTGAGGAAAGCCCGCCAGGCGCTCGGGCGCGTCATCCGCGGGGCCGACGAGCGCGGCGTTCGCGTCCTCGTCGACGAACGCTACGCCCGCGACTCGTGGGACAGCGTTCGCGGCTTCCTCCCCGAAACGGAGCGCGAGGAGTTCCGGCCCGTCAGCGCCGACATGCTCTCGTACGGGCTCGACCGCTTCTGGGCGCGCGAGTGAGGCGGAGCGTGAGAACGCGAGAAGAAGCGGGAGAACGCGAGACGCGACCGTCAGGGGCGTTCGTCGTCGTCCCACGCGTCTCGGCACTCGGGACTGCAGAAGTGTCGGACCTGGATCTGTCCGTCGTCGATCCAGGTGACGACGTGGTGGTTCGGGTCGCGGATGAGCGTCGTCTCACAGACGGCACAGGTCGGTGCGTTGCTCTCGTCGACGTCCTCGTCGAGGTCGGAGGTCGGGTCAACCATCTCACGAAAGGAGGCCCGTCCGGGTACTTCAAACTGCCACTTTCGTCGCGAACGGGGGCGAGAACGCCGATCCGTCGTCCCGATTCGCGCTGGCGGCCGCTCGCCGTCCGACACCGTCTCTCGATACCATGGCTCACAATATCCGTGGCGTCGTCTATATACGCGACTTAGCAGCGTTCATGCGGGACGGCGGCGAGACGTCGAGTGATGGCCGTCCACTCCGACACGACCGACACCCCGAGGAACCGCTCGTTCGACCTCCACAGCGTCGTCGTCAGCTACGAGCACCGGGCGGACCGCTGTACGATCTATCCACGGGACCGTTCGCACTACGAACGGCTCGAGACGTGGCTCTCCGCGGACAGGGACGCGTTCGTCTCCCTGTGTGAGATGCGGTGAGTCGGCCGGACCATCTCGCGGACGTCGAGCGGGTCGACCGGGAGGCGGTGTTCCTCCCACATGTGTGCCGTCATCGTCTCGACGAGCGTTCTTTCGTCTCGCGCTTCGGCCTCGTAGTCACAGTCTGGAACACAACTCACGTAGAATGGAGGGCTCGATTTCACAATATCTCTCAATAGACCCATGTACTAAAAACTTCGTAAAGTAAAACGGACGTGTATAGACTATATCCGAGAATAGTGTTACTAATATCTAATACAATTCGTCTGAGAGGTCAAAGCTCATCCATGATGTGATAAATCTGTTAATTCGTCCAGCGGGCATCGGACAGCGTCTGCTGGACGGCCTCCTCGCCCACCGCGGCCGCCAGCGCCTCGAACCCCTGTCGTTCGGTGCGGTCGCGCGCGTTCGCCACCAGGCGTGAGACGATGAACTCCGGCGTGGAGGTCCCAATCTCGCCGAAACGAGGTTGGTAGTCGACTTCGAGTTCGAGGTCGGGCGTGAGCCCTTCCGCGAAGATGCCGTCGATCCGCGCCTCGTCGGGGAGCGGCGAGAGGTCGTCCGCGAGATGAGTGACGTACACGCCGAGCGCGTCGCGGTCGACCGTGAGAGAGACGAGACCGTTGAGGAGGTCCGCCGCTCGGCCGGGTTCGGTGATCGCCTCGAACTCGTCGACGAGCATCAGCGTCCGCCCCTCCCGCGAGAGCGGCGGAACGATGGTCTTCAGCGTCGACTCCAGAACGCCGGCGTTGAACGAGGCGTGTCGGCGGTGGAAGACGACTGCGTCGAACCGTCCCACTTCGGCACGCTCGGCTGGGACGGGAAGCCCCATCGAGGCGAGGAGTACGACCTGACAGAGCGTCTCCAAGAGCGTCGTCTTCCCTCCGCTGTTGGCGCCGGTGAGCACTGCGACCCGGTCCGAGGACGGCGCCGACAGCGAGTGGCTCCCGACGCCGTAGGTGACGGGTTGGGGATTCGAGACGGTGAGGTTCCGCGCCCGGTCGACCGCGAGGCCGTTCTCGACGAGCGTCGGTCTGGTGAGGTCGTTGGCGTCGGCGAACCGCCCGAGCGAGAGCGCGACGGCGATGTCGTCGACGGCCGCCACCGCCCGGTCGACGTCGTCCCGGACGGCGTCGACGGTCCCTTCCAACTCGGCTCTGACCGTCTCTTCGCGCTCGTCGACCTGCGCGCGCAGGTCGGCGACCAGCGCCCGAAGCGAGGTGGAGACGAAGTCCGCGGCGTCGACGGCGTCGTCGGCCGTCGCCGCCGTCACCGTCCCGCGGGTCAGGTCGGTCTCCTCCGCGACGTGTTCGACGAACGCGTTCTGGAAGTCCGAGAGGTCACGGACGCCCCGCTCGCGGATGCGGTCGATGAGGTCGAAGGCGCTTCCCTCCAGTTCCTCGGCGGCCGCCAGTTGCGTCCGAAGCCGGTCGAGTTCGGCGTCCGCTCCCGTGGCGACCCCCTCGCCCGTTTCGAGCGCCTCCAGCGCGTCGGCCGCGTCGGCGAGTCGGTCCTCGTCGACGTCGTCGAGCGCCGCGAACGTCTCGCCGTCGAGTCCCGCCTCGCGGAGCGCGAGCGCGGCGCGAACGGCCGCGGGTTTCGTCGCCGTCGCGTCGTCGTAGGCCTCGAACGCGTCGACGACGCGCTCTCGTCCGTCGTCGTCGAGAGCGCGCCACGCGTCGCGGGCGGTCAGAACCTCGTCCAACCGGGCTTCCTGTTCTTCCCGGTCGGTCAGCGGGGTGAGGACGCGGATTCTGTCGGCCGCGTGGGCTGTGACCGCGTGGCTGGCGGCCCGTGTGACCAGGTCGTCGTACACCTTCCGAACGTCACGCGTCGCCAGCAGATCCATCCCTGCCTGTCCCTGTGCCCGCCTGAGGATGCGAGTCGCCCGCCCGCGCGTCACACCCGCCTCGACGAGCCGTCGAACGTCCGCCGCCTCGATAGCGTCGACCGCCTGAGCCTCGCCGAGCGAGTCGCGCAGTCGCTCGGCAGTCTTCGGTCCGACGCCCCAGAAGTCCTCCAGTCGCATACCCGTGGCTACGCCGGGTGGAACTTATAAGGACTGTTGTGACTACCCACCGGTCGTCGCTGCCGCCGCGGCGGCGGGAACCGGGGCCGACTCACAGCAGTATGCAGTTGAATCGGTACCGGTCAGCGTGCCGTAGCGTCTTCGAGCGTCTGTTCGGTCCGTGGTGCGTCCGACAGTCCGGCGAGCGTCCGTGCGAGGACGAGTGTCGCGGTCTCGTGATCGGCGCGTGACCGCCGGAGCGACATCGGGGTCGTCCCGAGCGCGTGGTACGCCGAGAAGTCGCCGCGGGCTGCGACGTCCCACTCGACGTACTCCTCGGCCACCCGGACCAGGAGGGCGTGGAGGTGGACGAGTTCGTTCTTGTTCACAACGTAGTACGTAGGCGCTCAGAACGGGTAAGTGGACCGGTAAGGTGGGTGATAACGAGTGTCTCGGGGTCGTCGGTCAGTCGGCGGTAGCCGGTTCCAGTTCGTCGTCGTACTTGTCACGGAACTCCTGGATGAGCTGTCCCATCTTGGCGTACCAGTCGTTGAGCATCCGCTGCATGTCGTCCGTGACCTCTTCGGCGCTCACCGGTCGGTAGACGTGGTAGTAGCCGCCCTGTTCGTAGTTGACCTGTTCCTTCTGGACGAGCCCTGCCTGGAGCAGTCGCTGGACGCTCCGATAGGCGGTCGAGCGCTCACGGTCGACGCGTTCGGCGATCTCGTCGACGGTCAACCGTTGGTCGACGTCGACGAGCGACTGGAAGACCTCCCGGTCGAGCTCCTTGAGCCCGTGGAAGCACTCGAGGAGACCCTCACACTCCATATCCGCTCGCAGGTACTCGGCCATCGAACTCGGCATTGATTCGAGAGTACGGGTCCTGCACCTAAAAGGATTTGTTCTCTTTGCACACGACTGACCATCCCGGTGGTCAGCGGTTCCAGCCGCCGTCGAACGACTGGAACCGCTCCAGATCGTGTCCGTAGAGGACATCGACTGGCCGGTCGGTTCGCCGGACCTCCTCTTTCAGCAGGTGGAGGCTGTCGAGCCAGTCGCGCTCGCTCCAGAGGAGCCCCGGGCCCAGCGGAGCCTCCTCGGTGAAGTTGGCGTCGACGTAGCACTCGTCGCCGGCGACGAGGACCGTCTCCTCGGGGAGGTCGATGCGGGCTCCGAGGACGCCCGGCGTGTGCCCCGGCAGGTGGACGAGTTCGAAGTCCGAGGCGAGCGTGTGTCGGTCGCGGTGGACGACCTCCCAGGCGAGGTCGTGGTCGAAGTCCGCGGCGAGGTACGCGATGGAACCCTCGGTCGTCTTCGCCGAGTAGTACGCGAACTTGAGTTCCTCCTCGTGAACGTACACAGGGGTGTCAGTCCCCGCGAAGGCCGCGAGGCCGCCGGCGTGGTCGAGGTGGAGGTGACTCATCACGACGGCGTCGATGTCGGCGAGGTCGAAGCCGGCGCGGTCGAGGTCCGACTCCAGGTGGTGCTCGTCGGCGTCGACGTGCTGGAACGCGGCGTACAGCGGTTCGGGCCAGTAGCCGTCACCCGCCTCCGGGTGTGAACCGGTGTCCCACAGCACGGTACAGTCGGGGTGGTCGACGACGGCGTTCCACACCACGAACTCCGCGATGTCGTGGTCGGGGTTCGGTTCGTCCGCCGTGCCCATGGTGTAGCCGTCGACGACGAAACCGCGGTCGGCGCGGACGCGACCACGGTCGAGGAGGTGGACGGATGCGTCTACCATGGCCAGAAGTAGGGTCGAGCGCGGATAAGCGTTCAGCCCGATGTCAGGAGACCGCGTCGCTCGGAGCGAAGGGGCGAACAGGCGACACGAGTCGATGACACGGAGACGGTGTGCCGCACGGCCGCAGAGCGTCCCGTGGTTGCGCTCAGACCATACGGCGGGTGGCCGCGGAATCGGATATGAACGTTCGGACCCGTTCTGGCTGTTCGGACCGTGGTGACGGCGTGCCCGAAGAGTCACCGGGGCCGCGGCCCGTCTCCCCGTTATTGTCGTCCCCACGCCAGCACCCGCTCCTCTTCGGACGGCATCCGGGCCGTTCGAGGCGGTACGCCGGCGTTCTCGGGACTGGCTTCCGTCGACTGCGAGGGACGGTGTCGGACTGGGGCGGGACTGCGGAGTGATTCGTCGCCCGCCTCTCAACTCGTGTCCACGACGGTCAAGGCGTCCTCGACGGCGGCGGCAACGTCCTCCTGTGCTCCGTCGTCGAGGTCGACGAGCGGCGGCCGGACGGCCGTCGAGTCGATGAACCCGCGGGCGGCCGCCCCGGCCTTCGTCGCCGGCGCGAACCCGTGGGTCGAACACTGTTCGAACAGCGGCGCGATGGCCGCCTGTGAGAGGCGGACGGCCCGCTCGACGTCTCCGTCGGCCAGCGCCGACGTCGTCACGTCGAACACCTCGGGAACGACGTTCGCGAGGGCGTTGATGCCGCCGGTTATCCCGCCCGTGAGCGCCGGGACGAGGACGCTGTCGTACCCGCAGAACACCTCGAACTCCGGCGGGGTGGCGCGAACGAGCGTGAGGAGGTACTCGACGTCGCCGCTGGAGTCTTTGATGCCGTCGATGACTCTGTCTTCGGCGAGCGAGCGCACGGTGGCCGGTTCGAGACGGACGCCGACGTACGCCGGAAGGTTGTAGAGGTACACCGGCACGGGCGCGTCGGCGACGGCCTCCCGGAGGAACGCCTCGGTCCCGCCGGTCGCGTTCTCGGTGTGGAAGTACGGCCCCGTCAGCAACACGGCGTCACAGCCCGCATCGGTCGCGAGAGCGACCTTCGAGCGGACGCCCGCAACGCTCGTGTCGGAGACGCCGGTCACGACGGTTCCGGAGGCGGCGTCGACCGTCGCCTCGACGACGCGCCCGTACTCCTCGTCTGCGAGGCTGGCGAACTCGCCCGTGGTTCCGCAGGGGACGACGCCGTCGACGCCGCGGGATTCGACGCTGTCGACGAGCGATGCGAGGGCGTCGACGTCGACGGTGTCCGCGGGAGTGAACGGCGTGACGAGCGGCGCATACACGGGATACTCTGACATCGTTGAGAACTCCGAGTGCCGGGGGAAAAGCGTTGTGTGGGCGGGCGCGTTCGGGACGCGGCTCAGATGACGTTCTGGGTGATGCCGCCGTCGACCTTGACCGCCTCGCCGGTGACGTTGCGGTTCGTCGCGAAGAAGACGGCCAACCGACCCATGTCTTCGGGCGTCTGGTCGCGTCCGAGCGGCATCACGTCCTCGATGATGTCCCCGTAATCGCCCCCCATCGCCGGCGTGAGCACCTTCGACCACATCGGCGTGTTCACGATGCCCGGGCAGATGGCGTTGACCGTCACGTCGTCCGGGGCGAGTTCCAGCGCGAGGCACTTCGTCAGCCCCATGACGGCGTGCTTCGAGGCGACGTAGTGGCCCAATCCGGCCGCGCCGATTTCACCCGCGATGGAGGCGGTGTTGATAATCGTCCCCTTGCTCCGCTTGAGTTCGGGAATCGCCGCCTTCGCACAGAGGAACACCCCCTTCGCGTTGACGTCCATGACCGAGTCCCACTCCGCTTCCGCCAACTCTTCGACCGTCGAGAGCGTGATGATCCCGGCGTTGTTACACATGACGTCGAGGCCGCCGAACTCCTCGACGGTCGCGTCTATCATCGCCTCGACCTGCGCTGCCTTCGTCACGTCGCACTCGACGACGATGGCGCGCCGACCCATCGACTCGATGTCGTCGGCGAGTTTGTGTGCCGTCTCCGCCCCGTGGACCTCCTCGCTCCCCTGCTGGTTGTACGCGGTGTCGAGAACGTCCACGTCCGCGAGGACGACGTCACAGCCCGCTTTCGCCAACTCGCGGGCGATACCGCCACCGATCTGTCCACCCGCACCAGTCACCACCGCCGTCTTGCCATCGAGTTCTGCTGTCGACATAGCGCGTACTCATCGTCGCATGATAGCAAATACCATTCTAAACTGGTTCGTGACTGTCTCGTTTGCCAGAGCGCCCCCCCGACGGCTCCGGAGCCCACCACGCCACCACGATACCGGCTGCAGCGACGACGCCGGCGAGCAGGAACGTCGACCGGTAGCCCACGCGCTCGATGAGCGCGCCGGCGACCACGGGGGCGATGCCCGCGCCGGCGAGGCCGGCCGCAGTCAGGAGCGACACGGCCGTCGTCCGGACCTCGCTTGCGACGACCTCCGTCACGTACGAGAACAGCAGTCCGATGGCGAGCTGAATCCCGAGACCCGCGGTGACGACGAGACCCACGACGCTCCCGACGTCCGTCGTCACCGCGAGACCGAGGACGCCCGGCGTCGCGACGGCGAACGCGAGGACGGCGACCGGCCGCCGACGGCCGTCGAACAGTCGGTCCGAAATCCCGCCGCTTGCGGCCCGCGCGACGATACCGACGGCCGGAAACAGCGCCGTCAGGAGACCGCTCAGCGCCAGGTCGACGCCGAGTCCCTCCGCCAAGTAGCTCGGCAGCCAACTGTTCAGAACGAGGTAGAGGTCGTACGCGACGAAACAGAGGAGACAGAGCGTCCACATCCCACGGTTGGTGAAGAGCGCGACGAACGCCGCCCGGTCGGGCGTCTCGGTCGTCACCGAAAGCTCCTGGCCACGGGTGGCGGCGAGGAAGACACCCACTCCGACGACGGCGAGCCCCGCGAACGTGGGCAGGACGGCCGGCCAGCCCGCGCGTGCGGCGACCTGCGGCCCGCCGAACTGTCCGAGGGCGAACCCGAGCGGGGCGCTCGCGGTGAAGACGCCGACGGCGGTCGCGCGGTTCTCGGGCGTAACGGTCTCGCCGACGAGGTTGGCGCCGGCGTTCCAGAGGACGACGTACGCCAACCCGCCGAGGACGCGCGAGGCGACCAGCCACCAGTACGCCCCGGCGACGGCGGCGGCGTACCCCCACGCACCGGCGACGAGCAGCGCGACGCCGGCCGCCACGACCGCCCGGGTGACCCCGACGCGGTCGAGCGCGACCCCGACGGGGACGCTCACGACGACGGACGTCGCGTACATGACGGTCACGAGCAGTCCGGCGGCCGCCGCGCCGATACCCAGCGACTCGCGGACGAGCGGCGTCACGCTCGCCGGGACGATTTCGTACGCCGCGGCGGCCGCCGAGAGCACGCAAAGCCCGGCGACGACACCCGCGGTCCGAACCCGCGCACGGCTCGGTACGGTCCGCCCGCTCATCGGGGTCGGTCCTCGAATGCCGGCGACGCTCCGTGAGACGCTTGCGGCCGGTCGACGTCGCCGTTCATCCCGACTGGCGGTAGACGAGGTCCCGCTGAATCTCGTTCGCTCCTTCGTAGATGACGGGGATGCGAACGTCCCGGTAGACGCGGGAGATGCGGTTCTCGGCCAGGATAGAGCGGCCACCGTGTAGTTGCATCCCGCGCTCGGCGCAGTCGGTTGCGACCTCCGTCGCCTTCAATTTCGCCATCGCGGCCCACAGCCCCGGCTCCTCGCCGTGAGAGACCTTCTCCGCCGCGCGCCAGGTGAGCGCCCGGGCGGCCTCGAACTCCGTCCGCATGTCGGCCAGCGTGTGCTGGACGGCCTGGAACTCGGCGATGGAGCGGTCGAACGCCTCCCGGTCGTGGACGAACGACCACGCCTCCTCGATGGCCGCCGCCGCGAGGCCGATGCCGTGCCCGCCGACGATCACCCGCCCCTTGTTGAAGAAGTCCGCGAGCATCCGAAAGCCCGCACCCCGTTCGCCGACGAGGTTCGACTCGGGGACGACACAGTCGTCGAGGACGATGTGGCCCTGTTTCGACGCCCGCATGCCGATCTTCTCCGGGATGTGCTCGGCGTGATACCCCTCGGCGTCTGTCGGTACGACGAACAGCGAGTAGTTTCCGTGGGCCTTCTCGCCGTCGTCGGTCTTCGCGTAGAGGGTGAGCCAGTCGGCCTCGACGGCGTTGCCGACCCAGTACTTCTCGCCGTTCAGCACCCACCCCTCGTCGGTTTCCTCCGCAGAGGTGGTCATCCCCGCCATGTCGCTCCCGGTGTCGGGTTCGGAGACCGCCAGCCCCGAAATCTGGTCGTGAGCGGCGACCGGTTCGAGCCACGTCTCACCCTGGCTCTCGCTCCCGTACCGCTCGACGATGTCGCAGCCGAAACTCGCCAACTGGAGGGTGAGCGCGATGCCCGCGTCGGCGCGGTACAACTCCTCCGCGACGGCCAACTGTTCGAGGAGGTCGTACCCGCTCCCGCCCCACTGCTCGCCGATGTCTCCTGCGACGAGGCCGGCGTCCATCCCCGCTTCGAGCACCTCCCACGGGTACTCGCCGGAGGCGTGGTACTCGGCGGCGACGGGTTCGATGTGGTCGGCGGCGAACGCCCGCGCTCGCTCCTTCACCGAGCGGGCACGTTCGGGGACGACGGAGTCGTCGAGGAGGTTCATATAGCGGGGTTCGAGCGGACCGTGAAAATAGTTCGTGAACGTCTCGGCGTGACGCTGGGTCGTCCCTGAGTGGCTCTGTCGAGAGTCTCGAAGAGCGAGCGGTTTCAGACGTTCTGCTGCATACAGAGCGCAAGTCGGTCGTTCCACAACTCGGAGTGACAGACTACTATCGCGGACCAAGTGGGACCAATGACCGAATCAAGGTGTCCCCACGAACCGGTGTCGCTGGATAAGGTAGACGCCAGCTATGAGGACGTTTAGCAGTGGGATGAACACGAACAGGTAGAGGAGAGTTGGCGTCCATCCAGACCGCTCACTGACGTACTTCCGGTCGTGGTAGAGCGCAAACGGCGCAAAGAGAGAAACCGCATAACTCAGGAAGATGGGCACAGAGGCAATCTCTGTAAGATACCCAGAGAACTGTACGCCGAGGTACGGGGCTAAAAGAGTGTTCGACAGTGCCATTGCGAACCAGAGAAGGAACAGCACAGGAATCATCAGAACTGGAATCCACCACCTTCCAGAGAACATCATTTGACGAGTTTGTGTCGTGGGCATGAGTTCAGATCATTGACACCAATTACGTGCAATCGGATATACTTCTTCTGCTGCATGCACCCTCTGTACTCAGCGCGTCGCTCTTGACAGCGTTCGGTGAGGTCACTGTGGTCGTGCTGGGTCGTCCCGCTCGAACAAACAGTGACCACGACCACGCTGGCCACTCGAACGACGCCTCACCGAATCTCCTCACTGACTGCTCACTCCTCGTCCGGCGCGGCTTCCTCGGGGGCCTCCACCGCGTGATTCGAGTACTCCTCTCTCAGAACCTTCTTGTCGAACTTTCCAGTTGCGGTCTTCGGCACCGACTCGATGTAGACGACGTCGTCGGGGAGCCACCACTTCGGGTACTCCGTCGAGAGGAGGTCCATGAGGTCGCTCGCCAGCGGACCCTTCCCGACGCCCTCGCGCGGGACGACGAACGCCACCGGCCGCTCCTGCCACTTCTCGTGGGGAACGCCGATGACCGTCGCCTCGCTCACGTCGTCGTGGGCCATGATGGCGTTCTCCAGTTCCTGGCTCGAAATCCACTCCCCGCCCGACTTGATGACGTCCTTCGCGCGGTCGACGATCTGGATGTAGCCTTCAGAATCGACGCGGACGACGTCGCCGGTCTTCAGCCAACCGTCCTCGAAGTCGGTTTCGTTCGCCTCCGGTCGCTGGAAGTACTCCGTCGTCACCCACGGCCCGCGAATCCACAGTTCGCCGAAGTCCTCGTCGTTCCACGGCACCTCGCCGTCTTCGCCCATCACCTTGAACTCCAGCCCGGGGAGGACGAGCCCCTGCTTGACCCGCTTTTCGTCTCTCTTCTCGGCGGGCCACTCCTCCATGCCCGGCTTGAGGTGCGCCGCGGCGGCCACCGGCGACGTCTCCGTCATCCCCCACGCGTGTAACACCTGCACGCCGTGTTCCTCCTCGTACGTCCTGATGAGAGATTTCGGCGCCGCCGCGCCGCCGATGGCGATGCGTTCGAGCGACGAGAGGTCGGCGTCGTTCTCCTCCAGATACTCCAGAAGGCCGAGCCACACCGTCGGCACGCCCGCCGTGAACGTCACCTCCTCCTCCTCGATGAGTCGAGCGATGTCGGCGGGGTCCGGGGCCGGCCCCGGGTAGACGTGTTTGCCTCCGGCCGCGGTCACCGCGTGGGGGAGCCCCCAGGCCATCACGTGGAACATCGGGACGACGGGCATCACCACGTCGTCGGCGCCGAGGTCGAGACCGGCCTCCGGGAGGATGCCCATCGTGTGCGCCCACATCATGCTCTGGGTGTACTCGACGCCCTTCGGTTTCCCAGTGGTACCCGACGTGTAACACATCCCCGCCGGCGTCTCCTCGTCGAGGTCGGGCCAGTCGTACGTCTCGTCGTGTCCCTCGACGAAGGACTCGTAGTCCGTCACGGGCGCGAGCGACGTGTCGGGGACCTCACCGCCCATCACGACGAACCGTTCGACGGTGTCGAACGCGCCGTTCGAGTCAGCGTAGCAGCTCTCCAGTTTCTCGACGAGCGACGGGTCGACGAACACCAGCCTGTCCTCGGCGTTCTCGACGATGTACTGGATGTGGTGGTCGGGCAACAGCGGGTTGATGGTGTGGAGCTGTGACCCGCGACACGGCACGCCGAAGTACGTCTCGAAGTGCCGGGTGTGGTTCCAGCAGACGGTCGCGATTCGCTCGTCGCGACCGACACCGGCGTCGTCGAGCGCGTTCGCCAACTGCGCGACGCGTCGCTCGTAGGCGGCGTACGTCGTCCGTTCGATACCCTCGTGGGTCCGCGAGACGATCTCGCGCTCGGGGTAGAGCCTCGCCGCTCGCCACAGGAACGGCCGTAACGTCTGTGCTGTGGTCCCTGCCATACTCCGTGCTGACGCGGAACCGTAATGATTGTTCCTCCGAAACGGCGGTGGAGAACGAAACGCGGTCAGTTCGCCCGGTCGTTGCCCGTGTCGCTCGTGTCGTCTCCCTCGTCAACGTCGGTGTCGTCCCGTCCGTCGGCCGCTCCGTCCGCTTCGGCCGCTTCGTCGGAGTCGTCCCGTTCATCGTCGACGCGCTCGTCGGACGCTTCGGGTTCGTCGTCCGGGAGGACCTCCCGGACGAAGTCGGGGGTTTCGGGCTCTTCTACCGGGTCGTCTTCGGTCCTCCCGACCTCCTCCGGTTCGTCCGCCCGGTCGGGGAGAGCGTGCTCACCCGGGCTCCAGTCGGACCCGCCGATGAGGAACGTCTCGGCGACTTCGTGCGGTTCGGTGTCGTCGTCGTGCGCCGCCACGTCGTCGTGTTCGTCGCGCTCGTCGCGCTCGTCGCGCGCTCCGTCCCCAACCGTAGCCGACGCGCTCGACTCAGTCGGGCCCCCTGCCTCGCGCACCTCCGGAGCGTCTTCCGACTGGCTCTCGGCCGTACGGCTGCCCTCCCGTTCGTCCGTGTCGGTGTTCGTCTGCGCCGCCCCGTCGTTCGTCTCGCTCTCCGCCGCGAGAGCGTCCTCCCCGTCGGCGTCTATCGCGACGTCCAGTCCGCGCTCGGTCCCCGACCCGGCCATGCCCTCGATCAGTCGCGTTCGCGCGGCCTCCCGCTCGACGGTTCCCGAGGCGGTCCGCGGGAGTTCCTCGACGAACGAGACGACGCGCGGGAGTTTGAACCCCGCGAGCCGCTCGCGGCAGTACGCTTCGATGTCGCCGACCGTCAGGTCGTCGTCGGCCGGGACGACGAGCGCCCCGACCAGTTCGCCCCACTCGTCGTCCGGGACGCCCACGACGACGGCGTCGCCTATCATCGGGTGCGAGCGGAGGACGTCGGTGATCTCCCGGGGATGGACGTTCTCCCCGCCGGTGATGATCTGGTCGTCGATCCGACCCAGAACGAACAGCCGGTCCTCGTCGTCCAGATAGCCCACGTCGCCCGTCCGCAGACCGTGCGGGCCGAACGCGGCCTCGGTCGCGTCGGGGTTGCCGTAGTAGCCCGGGGAAACCGTCGGGCCGTCGACGACGAGTTCGCCCGGCTCCCCCTGTGGGACCGGTCTGTCCCCGTCGCGGACCGTAACCGAAGTCCAAAAGAGTGGTCGGCCGACCGTCCCGAGTTCGTCGAACGCCTCCCTGGGCGTGGCGGTCGCCACCTGCGAAGCGGTTTCGGTCATCCCGTACGTGGGATAGACGGGGACGGAGAAGTCCCGACAGCGTCGAAGGAGGTCCTCCGGGGCGGGCGCACCACCGAGCAGGACCACCCGAAGCGAATCCGCCAGCGTTCCCCGGAGGTCGAGCATGCGCTTCAGCATCGTCGGCACGAGCGAGACGCAGGTGACGTCGTAGCTCCCGACGTTATCGGCCGTCCGGCCGGGGTCGAACGACTCCTCCAAGACGACCGTCGTGCCGTACAGCGGCATGCGGAGGACGGGTGAGAGCCCGCCCATGTGGTGCAAGGAGAGACAGACCAGCCAGCGGTCGTCGCCGTGGAGTCCGAGGCGGAACGCCGAGGAGACCGCGCTCCACAGGAGGTTCCCCTCCGTGAGCCGGACGGCCTTCGGCTCGCCGGTGGTCCCGGACGTGAAGAGCAGCAGACGCGTGTCGCCGAGGTTCCACTCGGCCGGCACGACGCGCTCGGGCGCCGTCTCCGCGAGCGACGCTACGGTATCGTGTGCCGGGTCGTCGACCGAGCAGACCGGCCCCGCGAACGCCTCACAGGCCGTCGCCTCCGTCTCTTCGGAGCAGACGAGCGTCGTGACGTCGGCTGCGTCGAGCTGGTCGGCGAGTTCGACCGCGGTGAGGCCGTCGCCGAGCGGCACGAGGACCGCACCGAGGCGTTCGGCGGCGTGGACGGTACAGACCGCGGCCAGTCGGGTCTCCATCACCATCCCGAGGTGGTCGCCCCGCTTGACCCCGAGCGCCGCGAGACGACCGGCGAGGTCGTCGACCATCGCGTCGAGGTTCGCGAAGTCGAGGGTCTCGCCGGTCGATGCGCGCACGAGCGCGGTCCGGTTCGGTGTCGCCCGTACGCGGTGAGAGAGCCAGTCCTGCATCCGTAGCGTCCCCCTCTCCGCGCGCCCACTACTGTCTTTTCTTTCTCTCGACCCGTGCCGGTCGCCTCACCGGCTTTCGTTCATCCGACTACCGCGGTGCGTCTCGTACGGTCTGTTGGCACCGTATCCCGGTCGTCGCAGCCGAGGACGGCGATAGCCGGGACCGACAAGAGGCCGTGTCAGTGCTCGACGAACTCGACCAGGACGCCGCCGGTCGACTTCGGGTGCAAGAACGCCACCGTGTGATCCCACGCGCCGGGACGGGGTTCCTCGTCGACGAGGCTGACGCCGAGGTCGCGGGCGCGGTCGAGCGCGGCGTCGACGTCCTCGGTCACGAACGCGACGTGGTGCATCCCCGGCCCGTTCCGTTCGAGGTACCGCGCGATGGTGCCTCCCTCCTGCGGTTCGAGCAACTCGAAGTAGCCGTCGTCCATCGCGAGGAAGACGACGTGCATCCCGTCGAACACCTCCTCGTGGACGACGCTCGTCCCCAGAAGGTCGGCGTACAGTCCGGCCAGCGCGGAGGCGTCGTCGGTGGCGACACCGATGTGGTCGAGTTCCATACCCGCGACACTCGTCCCCGAGGCATAAACGGTACCCCCGCCCCGACGTATCGGGTGAAGGACACGTCACCGACACCTATTTGAGGTCGGTGTTCAATATATCATTAACGACCATGAAGAATACCACGCGCTGCCCGATGTGCGCACAGGGCTTCGCCGACCGGACCGACCTGCGGGTCCACCTGATGTGTGACCACCGCAAGAGTTCGCTCACCGAGGAACTGCTCGAGACCATCGAGGCGAGAGACGACTCCCGGGCGCGCCGTGAGCGCCCGGCCGTCCCCGTCGGCGACTCGTAAGCCCGTCAGCGACTCGTAAGCCGTCTCCGCTTCTCACGTTCGCCGGTCGGGGACGTTAGTGAGGGAGGGAGTTCAGAGCGCGCTGCCCGGCTGGTACTCGCCGAACTCCTCGCGCAGCACGTTACAGACCTCGCCGACGGTCACGCGCGCCTTCACCGCGTCGATGATGTACGGCACGAGGTTGTCGTCGCCGCGGGCGGCCTCGCGGAGCGCATCGGTCGCCTCCTCGGCGGCGCTCTCCTCCCGCTCCTCTCGGACCGATTCGAGCTGTTCGACCTGTCGCGCCTCGTCCTCCTCGGACACCTCCTCGATGTCGACCGCTGGCTCCTCGTCGACGCGGTACTCGTTGACGCCGACGATGACGCGCTCGCCCGTTTCGATCTCGCGCTGGCGCTCGAAGGCGACGTCCTGTATCTGCTTCTGCACCCACTGGTTCTTGACGCAGTCCAGCATCCCGCCGCGTTCGTCCACCTCATCCAGTATCTCGAACGCCTCCTCTTCGACCTCGTCGGTGAGCGATTCGACGTAGTACGACCCCGCGAGCGGGTCGATAGTGTCGGCCGCGCCCGACTCGTGGGCGAGTATCTGCTGTGTGCGGAGCGCGGTCCGAACGGACTTCTCGGTGGGAAGCGACAGCGCCTCGTCCTTCCCGTTGGTGTGGAGCGACTGGGTCCCGCCGAGGACGGCCGCGAGCGCCTGATACGACACCCGGACGATGTTGTTCTCGACCTGCTGTGCGGTCAACGTCGAGCCGCCCGTCTGGGTGTGGAACTTCAGTTGCTTCGACTTCGGATTCTCCGCACCGAAGCGCTCCTCCATGATGGTCGCCCACATCCGCCGCGCCGCGCGGAACTTCGCCACCTCTTCGAGGATGTTGTTGTGCGCGTTGAAGAAGAACGACAACTGCGGGGCGAACGAGTCGACGTCCAACCCGGCATCCACGGCCGCCTGGACGTACTCGATGCCGTTGCCGAGGGTGAAGGCGACCTCCTGTGCGGCGGTGGAACCGGCCTCGCGGATGTGGTAGCCGGAGATGGAGATGGTGTTGAACTTGGGGGTCTCGGCCGCGCAGAACTCGAAGATGTCCGTGATCAGCCTCATCGACGGCTCCGGCGGGTAGATGTAGAGGTTCCGCGCGACGTACTCCTTCATGATGTCGTTCTGGATGGTCCCTCGAAGCTTCTCGCGGTCGACGCCCTGCTCGTCGCCGACGGCGATGTACATCGCCAACAGGACGGCCGCGGGCGCGTTGATCGTCATCGAGGTCGACACCTCGTCGAGCGGGATGCCCTCGAACACCGTCCGCATGTCGTCGATGGTGTCGATGGCCACTCCCGATTTCCCGACCTCGCCGGCGGCCATCGCCGCGTCGGAGTCGTACCCCATCTGCGTCGGCAGGTCGAACGCCAGAGAGAGCCCCGACGACCCGTTGTCGATGAGGTAGCGGAAGCGCTCGTTCGTCTCCCGGGCGGTCCCGAAGCCGGCGTACTGCCGCATCGTCCACAGCCGACCGCGGTGCATCGTCGGGTACACGCCTCTCGTGTAGGGCTCCTGTCCCGGGAAGCCGAGGTCCTCTCGGTAGTCGGTCTCGGCGTCCGCGGGCGTGTACAGTCGGTCGACCACCTGCCCGCCGGTGTCGGTCGTGAACTGCTCCTCGCGCTCGCCGAACCGTTCCAGGGTGGGTTCGAGCGTCTCCGCTTCCCACTCGGCTTTCGCCTCGCGGATGCGCTCGAGTTCGTCGGCGTCGTACATTGACTACCGTGATGGCCGGATGCGACTTAACGGTGGTCGTTACCGGGGTGAGAAAACCGTGAACGGGGGGCGACGACGGTTCCGACGGAGGAGAACGGCGACTGTTCGATTGGCGATACCAGCCCTGAGCCTACGCGCGACCCGCCGTCCGCGACCGCTCCTCGTCGCCGTTCAGGATGCGGTCGAGGATCTCGTTGAAGTCGGGCAGGTACGGCTCTGGCTCGGGGTCGTCGTCGGGGTCGTACGGCGCGATTGGCATCTCTCGTGTTCTCCCTTCAGGTCCCGACAACTCCCCGTCAGGTCATAACAGTTGTTCTTCGAAGACCTGTTTATCATCAATTCGTGAATGTATCTACGGAGGGACTTCAGCCGCGCCTCTGCACCGGCGTACGAGGAGAGTCACAGTTATCCGCTCCCCCGAGTGACCCTGGAGACGTGAACGACCCGCTCGACGCCCTCGTCCACGCGGTCGGCCCCGAACACGACCACTGCCAGTCGGCGATGCTCGAACACGCCGCCGCCGCGGGCTTTCCGACCGTCGGCCGCGACGCAGGCGGGGTGCTTCGGCTCCTGGCCCGCCTGGTCGACGCGCGCGACGTCTTCGAGTTCGGCTCCGGCTTCGGCTACTCCGCCTCGTGGTTCGCCCGCGGAATGGGGACGGGCCGAGTCGTCCTCACCGAGTACGACGACGAGGAACTCGCCCTCGCGCGCGACTTCCTCGACGGGACGTACGACGTCGAGTTCGCGTTCGAGTCCGGCGACGCGATGGCGGCCTTCGAGCGGTACGACGGCCCGTTCGACGTCGTCCTCTTGGACCACGAGGGTGCGCGCTACGCCCCGGCGCTCGCGCGCGTTCGCTCGAAGCTCAGGCCCGGCGGCGTCGTGGTGGCCGACAACGTCGCGACCGGTCCCGTCGACACCGAGACGCTCGTCGCGATGCTGTCCGAGGACGACTACGCCGACCCGCCCACCCGTGACGCGTCGTGGGACGTCGACACGACGACGGAGGGGATCGGAGTGTATCTCGACCTCGTCCGCTCGGACCCCGGGTTCGAGACGACGCTCCTGCCCGTCGGTGAGGGGCTCGCCGTGAGCGTCCGCGTCGAGTGACTCGACCGCCGCCGACCCAAGCTATACTTACCCGACGACGGATATCCACTCGATGTATCTCGCAGACGAGGCGTGGCCCGACCTCGAGACCTACTTCGACGAGGAGTCCCTGGCACTCGTCCCGCTCGGCTCGACCGAACAGCACGGCCCCCACCTTCCAGAGGGAACCGACCACCTCATCGCCGAGGCGTTCGCCCGTGAGGCCGCCGAACGCACCGACTACCTCTGTACGCCCACCGTCACGGTCGGCGTCAGCCCTCACCACCGGCAGTTCCACGGCACGATGTGGGCCGACGCCCCCGCGTTCAGAGACTACGTCGAGTCGCTCACCCGTAACCTCACCTACCACGGCATCGACCGCGTGGTCTACGTCAACGCCCACGGCGGCAACGTCGAACACCTGCGGGAGGTCGGCCGTCGCCTCCGCGACTCCGGAGACGCCTACGCCATCGAGTGGATGTGGAACGACTCCATCCCCGACCTCGTAGAGGAGGTGTTCTCCCAGCCCGGACCGCACGGCGGGCCGAAGGAGACGTCGCTCATCCAGTATCTCCACCCCGACCTCGTCCACGACGACCGGCTCGAAGCCGCGAGAGACGGCGGGCTCGTCGACTGGGAGAACCACCCCGGTGCGCTCCAGAACGGCGCGCGGACGTTCTACGACGCCATCGACAACACACCGAACGGAGTGCTGGGCGACCAGACCGACGCGACCGCAGAGAAGGGCGGACGGCTGTTCGAGGCCGCCACCGACCAACTCGTCCAACTGTGTGAGTGGCTCTCGGGCCAACCGTTCGAGGCGCTCGTGCCGAAAGAACACGTCTGAGTCCGCATCCGCCGAGCGTTCGCCACGCTTTTGCCGACCCGTACCTTCTCGCCGAGTATGTTCGGAGGCGGCGGCATGAACCCGCGGAAGATGCAGCAGATGATGAAGCAGATGGGCATCGACGTCACCGATATCGATGCCGAAGAGGTGATCATCCGGACCGCCGACGAGGAACTCGTCTTCTCGGACGCGCAGGTCACCCGGATGGACGCCCAGGGCACCCAGACCTACCAGGTCGTCGGCGAACCCGAGACGCGCGAGCGGGGGGCGAGCCAGGCGGACGCCGGAGACGCCGAAGACGACAGCGCAGGGGCGGCCGAGGCGATTCCCGACGAGGACGTCCAGCTGGTCGTCGAGCGCGCCGGCGTCACCCCCGACGAGGCCCGCGAGGCGCTCGCCATGGAGGACGGCGACCTCGCTGCGGCCATCTCGCGGTTGGAGTGAGCGCCCACGACGTGCGGCTCCTCTTCGTCCACGACGACCGCGAGTACCTGCTAGCACCCGGCGAGGAGTTCGGCACCGACCTCGGCGTCATCGAGGTGCCCGAAGACGTCGCGCCCGGCGACACCGTCGAGACGCATCTCGGCACCGAGTTCGTCGCCCGCGAGCCCCGCGGCCCCGACCTGTTCGACCACTTCGAACGGACCGGCGCGCCGATGATGCCGCGCGACATCGGACTCGTCGTGGGCCACACCGGTGCCTCCCGCGGCGACCGGGTCCTCGACGCCGGCACCGGAACCGGCGTCCTCGCCGCCTACCTGGGTCGAGTCGGCTGTGCGGTGACGACGTACGAGCGCGACCCCGACTTCGCCGACGTCGCCCGCGAGAACATGGCGCTCGCGGGGGTCGAACCGACGGTGGAGGTGCGGACGGGTGACCTCACCGACGACCTCGACTCGCTCGTCGCGGACGACGACGGATTCGACCTCCTCACCCTCGACACCGAGGACGCGCCCGCGGCCGTGAGACGCGCGCCCGACCTCCTCGTCTCCGGCGGCTTCGTCGCGGTGTACTCGCCGTTCGTCGAGGGGACCCGCGCCGCACACGAGGCCGCACGGGAGGCAGGGCTCGGTGAGGTCGAGACGTTCGAGACCATCCAGCGCCGGATGGACTTCGGCGAGCGCGGCTCTCGTCCCTCGACGGCTGGGGTCGGCCACACGGGCTATCTGACCTTCGCGCGGAACTGACCCGCCGCCCCGCCACTACCCTGCCACCGCTCCCGATTGTGGGGAGATTTGGAAGTCGGTGGGGACAGTGTGGGAGAGAGTTGGAAAAGCGCTTTTCTCCGTATCCGACGTCTCGAGGGTATGAAACGGCGAACAGTGCTCGGGGCGGTCGGCGGGCTTGCGGTGCTCGGTGGCGGCGGCTACGTCGGGTGGGAACTGTTCGCCCCCGAGCGGGCGACGCGCGTGAACGAAGAGCGTGCGATGGCGAGCGTGGCGAGCGGTGCTGGGGGTGAATCTGGGACCGAAACCGGAAACGGGGACACGGGTGGAGTACAACTCCTGAAGACCGGCGAGTTCGTCGGCAAGGACAACCACCGCTGTTCGGGCACGGTCGAACTCGCCCGCGACGACGCCGGACCCTTCCTCCAGTTCCGCGACTACGACCAGACGCAGGGACCGGACGTGTTCTGTTACCTCACGCCCGACGCGGACCCGGACACGACGGCGGCCATCGACGCCGGCGTGAAGGTCCTCGTCGACGGCGGAGCCGACGGGGGCGAGATGACGAAGACCGGAACGTTCGTCCAACCGCTCTCGAACGATACCGACGTCGAGAGGATGAACGGCGTCGGCATCTGGTGTGACCGATTTTCGGTGCCGTTCGGCGCGGCGACGCTGTCGGCTCCCCCAGACCGCTGAACGAGTATTGCGGACCCGTCGACCACGAGAGCAGTGTCGAACCGCTCAGCAGGGTGGATTTGCTCGGCATCGAGTGGAGGGAATGCTGTCGGCGAACCGGTCAGTGAGAACAGGCGGATAGCACGGCACACGGGCGCGACGTGGCCACGCCCTCGTCCTCGCGCGTGACGTCCACGCAGTCACCCCGTTCTCGGCAACACCAGAAACGTCGAACCGTCTCCCGGTGGCCGCGACGTCCGATCACCCACGGCGGGTCTCACCAGCGTCTCTTACGTCGCGTACTCGTCGGTCACGTCCTGCAGTTCGACCCGTCCCTCGGGGACGCGGTAGGCGGTGACGACCTCCCGTTCGGCGTCCGGGCTGTTCACCGTCTTGTCGACGGCGTAGCCGACGTACGTGCAGTCCTCGCGGGTGAACTCCACGACGGAGTAGCCCCAGTTGTGGCTGTCGAAGAACTCGATGTGTGGGTTCATCAGCGGAATCAGCCACGAGAGCAGCGGTTCCGTCACCCGCTTGCGTCGTCCCCGGGTGAGGTGCAGCGCCTCGGCGACGTTCAGCGAGGTGATGGCGGGCGTCATGAACTCCACGCCCATCCGCTCTCCCTGTGCGACCCCCTCCCCTCCCGACACCCGACCCGGATAGGAGGTCTGCTGGTAGGCGGCGATGTAACAGTGCATGTCGCCCGTGAGCGTGACGAAGTTGTCGACGCCCGCCTCGGCGACCTGTTCGGTGATGCGCATTCGCTCCCTCGTGTAGCCGTCCCACCCACCCTGCACCGGGTAGAGCGACAGCGGGCCGGAGCCGAGCCTGAAGGGGACCGTCAGCACCTCGTCGGCCCAGACGGTCCACGTCGTCCCCGACTCGGTGAGCGTCTCGACGAGCCACTCGCGCTGGTCGGTGCCGAGCATCGTCCGCCCGGGCGGTTCGTACTGCGGGCCGACGTTGTCCGCGGTGGGAATCGCCTCCCGCGGCGGGTCGCGGAAGAGGCGCTCGTCGGTCATCGCGAGCGTCACGAGGTCCCCGAACGAGAAGTCACGCCAGAGGCGGAACCGCTCCTGCAACGAGTCGCCGTTCGGGTCGTACTCCACCCGCGCGGGCATGAACTCCCACCAGGCGTGCATCGCGTCGGCGACGAGTTCGGTCATGAAGTGCGGGTCGTCTCCCATCGGGTGGTCGCCGGCCGGCGCGTCGGTCTGGCGGTCCCAGTAGACGTCGTTGACCATCTCGTGGTCGTCCCAGCCAGCGATGAGCGTGTGTCGCTCCATCGCCTCCTGGAGGAAGCGGTCGCTCCGGTAGAGGCGGTAGAGGTACCGGTAGTCGTCGAGGTTCCAGACGCGGCCGTTGCCGCTCGGCAGCGCCTTCTCCCGGCCGGGTAGTCGTACGAGCCGAGCCCTTTGAAGTCGCCCGCGCTCGACTCGTAGACGAAATCGCCGACGTGGACGAGGAAGTCGACGTCCTCTTCGGCGACGTAGTGGTACGCCGGGTAGTAGCCGTTGAGGTAGTTCTGACACGCGAGCAGGCCGATACGGAGCGACTCCGGCGACGAATCGGGGGCCGGAAGCGTCCGACACCGGCCCGTGTTCGAGGCGGTGTTCCGGTAGACGAACCGGTAGTAGTACTGACTGTCGGACGAGAGCAACCCGTCCAGGTCGACCTTGACGGTGTAGTCGTGCGCCCGAACGCGCTCCGTGTCGGTCACGACCCCCTCGTAACAGACGTCGGTGAACGCCTCGTCGTGTGCGACCTGCACCCGAGCGGTTCGTCGGCGTCGAACGCGTCGGGGGCGATGCGCGTCCAGAGGATGACGCCTTCGGGCGTCGGGCCGCCGCTCGCGACGGACTGGGGGAAGACGGTATCTGCGGGTTCGGACGCCCCGAGTGCGAAGTCGAAGCCGTCGTCGTCCGGGGCCACGGGGTCGGTCGCCACCGCGAGGTCGTGTGAGTCGAGCGCGGAGAGGAGTTCGGCGTGGTCGTCGGGTCCGCGCGCGGGTTCGTCCCGCCCGTCGAGACCAGCGTCGTCTGCCATCGACGCCCGTTCGGCGTGGTGTCACTTGCCCGTTACGGCTGGGGACCGGCCTCAGTTGATCTCTCGGATGATCGAGAACAGGTCGTCCCGGTAGCGGCCGGGTTCGAGCGTCTCGTTCCCCCCTTCGACTCCACCGCCGTCGAGGACGCGCGTGGGATACGCGCCGCCCGCGACGACGTAGTCGCCGTCGTCGCGAGGCCAGACGGCGACCCAGCCGTCGACGGCGAGGCGCGTCCCCTCGACGGTACACTCGGCGTCGTAGCCGACGAGCGTCGCGTCTTGATCCCTCACGCGGAAGCGCCTCGACTCCCGCTCCTCGACGCCGTCCATCCCGCGCTCGCGCAGGCGGTCGGCGAAGCCCGCCTTCGCCCGCGACCTGACCAGTTTGGTCAGCGGCTTCGACGGCTTCGTCGTCGGCCGGAGTCGAAGACGGCTGGCGAAGACGAACCGGCGGAACGACTTGGTCTCGGCTTCGCCTCCGTCGTCGCCGCCCTCGCGAAGCCGCTCGTCCTCGTAGACGACCGTCGTGGCGGTGACGGTCACCTTGCTCACCGAGAAGACGCGCTCCGTGGTGGTCTCTGTCGCCACCCAGCCGTCGGGCACGTCGACGCGCGGGGCCGGCGGGTCCTCGTCGGTCATCTCGTTCCCCTCACGAGGTCGAGGAGTTCGTTCCGGAAGGCGTTCGGGTCGGTCTCCGGCGCATCCGAGAGCGTGACCGCGAGCGACTGGTCCGGGTACCACCCCCCGGCGAGTCGGAAGTCGCCGTCGTGCGTCCAGACGCCGAGGACGCCCGCCACGGGGACGTCGACACCCGCCCGTTCGAGCCGATACCGCCCCCGGTAGCGCGTCAGCGAGACGCGGTCGCCCGTCTCGGTTCTCGTTCGGTCGGTCCGTCCACGCTCGATGCGGTCGACGCCGCGCGCGCGGAGGTCGTCGACGAACGCCTCACGCGCCTCCGACCGGACCGTGCCGTACACGGAGGCGTTCCCCGTCAGCGGCGGCAACGGCGGGTCGAACGCGAGCCGCGTCGCGAAGAAGAAGCGCCAGGTGTGGTCGACGCCGGTCGCCTCCCGAACTCGCATGCGAAGCGCCCGGTCCTCGTAGACGAGCGTGTGCGCGAGCACCCGCATCGTCGGGAGTTCGAAGCGGACCTCCCGCCGCTCGTCCGTTCGCTCCCACCCCCGCTCGTCGAGCGACGGGACCGACGGAGCGGGGGGATGGGCCATCTCAGTGGTCGTCCTCGCGCCACTTCTGGCCGCACTCGGTACAGGTGAAAAAGCGGGTCTCGGACTCGTCGGCCGAGCGGATCTGTTTCATCTCGTAGCGGGCGCGGTCGTTGTCGCAGTCGGGGTTGGCACACTTGACCCTCGTGGTGGGGCCGATCTCGGCGTCGTCGACGTCGGACATGTCGACCGCGCTGCTGTGTTCTTGGCCCTGCGTCGTCTTCATCGTCGCCTCCTTCGCGCGGTCACGCAGCTTCTCGTGACCTTCCGGACAGACCCACTTGTCTCCGTCCGTCTTCATCATCGAGCCGCACTCGTCACAGAACTCCATGGTACTGGACTCAATCGGTTGGCACACTTAAGCTCCCCGGAGTGATAAGCGCTGTCGTCCCCTGTTACCGGCACTCCGTCGACCGTTCCGGCGACGCCCGACTGCGACCGACGAGGGACCCCTCCCGTCGCGGCGAACGGCTCGTCTCAGAGCGGCTCTCCCACCGCCGCTTCGAGTTCGGCGTACAGCTCCTCCGGGTTCGCGAAGGAGTCGCGCTCCGACTCGGAGACGACGACCCCGAGGTTGGTCTCATCCCCGTTCGCATCGACGGTCACGTCCGAGAACGCGGCCGCGGCGTCGGCCCGCATCACCGGGTACTCCAGCCGCTCACACCGCTCTTCGACGCCGCCTCCCCCGCTCGGGTCGTTCATACTTCCCCAAGCGATGCCAGCGACTTGGCTGTATGGGCCGTGGTGACTGTCTTCTCGGATCGACTGTATCGAAAACGCGGAAACGTGCGGGGTGTCAGGCGTCGCCGTCGGACTGCCCCGGTTCGCCGACGGCTTCGATGGGCAGGACGGTCTGGAGTTCGACGAACAGGTCCTCCGGGGAGTCGAACGTGGGCGTCCGCGTCCGTTCGATGAGCGCCCCGAGGTTCGTCTGGCCGTCGGCCATCAACAGCGTCGACTGCTCGAACGACTCGGCCGCCGTCTCGCGGTTGAGGGGGTACTCCAGGGTCTCGAACTGCTCGTAGAGGGTGTTCAGCTTGAGTTCTGATTCCACATACATTATTAATCGTTATCGTATTTAACCGCGCCGGTCGTGTCACTTGAACACATACGAACGCGCCCGGGAACGACCACGTCCGGACGCGACTCGGAACGCTCTTTCCGCCGGCGTCGTAGGAGCAAGCAGATGGTCCTCGGAACCGACCGTCGGGTGCTCGCGCTCGGCTTCGCCCGCATGGCAGACGCGCTCGGTAACTCGTTTCTCATCATCGTCCTCCCGCTGTTCATCGCGAGCGGCCGCGTCTCGCTGGCGGGCATCGCCGGCGTTCGCCTCTCTCTCGGACCGGTCTCGTTGCTCGTCACCGAGTCGCTGCTCATCGGCATCGTCCTCTCGCTGTTCGGCTTCCTGAACTCGTTCTGTCAGCCCCTCACGGGGCGGCTCTCGGACCGGACCGGCAGACGTCGGGTCTACATCCTCTTCGGCCTCGCACTCTTGGGCGTCGCCAGCGCCGCGTACCTCGTGGTCTCGTCGTACTGGCTGGTGCTCGTCCTCCGCGCCCTGCAGGGCATCGCCGCCGGCTTCACCATCCCCGCAACGGTCGCGCTGGTGAACGAACTCGCGACTTCGGGGGACAGGGGCGGCAACTTCGGCGTCTTCAACACGCTCAGACTCGTGGGCTTCGGCTTCGGCCCCATCGTCGCCGGCGTCGTCGTCGAGACGGTCAGCATCGACGCCGCCTTCGCCGTCGCCGTCGTCGGCGCGTTCGTCTCGCTGCTCCTCGTCGTCGTCCTGGTCGAGGACCCCCAGCGGACGGACACGACGGCGGCCGACGACCTCTCGGTCTCCATGCGCGGCACCGACTCCCTCCTCGACCCCGTGTTCGCTCTCGGCGTCGGGACGTTCTGCATGGCAATCGGCATCGCCCTGTTCGCCACGCTCGAAGGGCAGGTCAACGACCGTCTCTCGCAGGGGACGCTGCTGTTCGGCGTGCAGTTCGGCGCCGTCGTCATCGCCAACGTCCTCTTTCAGATTCCCGTCGGCCGCGCCTCGGACCGAATCGGTCGCCGACCGTTCCTGCTGGTGGGCTTTCTCCTCTTGGTCCCCTCCGTCCTCGCACAGGGGTTCGTCACCGACTCGCTGCTCATGGTCGGCGCGCGCTTCGTTCAGGGCGTGGCCGTCGCGATGGTGTTCGCCCCGTCGCTCGCGCTGGCGGGTGACCTCGCCGGCGAGGGACAGTCGGGGACCACGCTGTCGGTGCTGACGATGGCGTTCGGCCTCGGCGTCGCCTTCGGTCCACTCGTCTCCGGGTATCTGGAACGGTTCGGCTTCGCCGTCCCGTTCGTCTTCGGGGCCGCCCTCGCGGTGGTCGCGCTCGTCGTCACCTACAGCCAGGTCGAAGAAACCGTTTCGGACCCCGCCGGACTGAGCGGGGTGACGCCGCAGGACGACTGACTCACCTACACGTACACGCACTCGAACTCGAACGCGAACGCCATCCACCCGAACGCCGCCCGCCAGAGCGCGACTTACTCGAAGTCGGCGTCGCGCTTCTCGACGAACGCCTCCATCCCCTCGCGCTGGTCGTGCGTCCCGAAGAGGCCGGACCAGGTGCGCCGCTCGAAGTCCAGCGCCGCGTCCCGGGGCGCCTCGTGGTGCTTGTTCAGCGCCTCCTTCGCCGCCCGGAGCGCGAACTTCGGCTTCGCGGCGAGTTCGGCTGCCATCTCAGCGACGTGTTCGTCTAGCTGGTCGTGGGCGACCACCTCCCCGACGAGGCCGTACTCGTAGGCGTCCTGCGCGTCGATGCGGTCGCCGAAGAAGACGAGTCGGCGTGCCACCTCGTCGCCGACGAGCGCGGGGAGCCGCTGGGTGCCGCCCCAGCCGGGGATGATGCCCAGGTCGATTTCGGTCTGACCGAGGACGGCGCGCTCCGAGGCGACGCGGAGGTCACACGCGAGCGCCATCTCGCAGCCGCCGCCGAAGGCGTAGCCGTTGACGGCGGCGATGGTCGGGGCGGGAAGCCGTTCGAGCGTCCGGCAGATGTCGTGGCCCTGCGCGGCGTACTCCTCTGCCTCCTCGGTGGAGAGCGACTGCATGTACGAGATGTCCGCACCCGCGATGAACGCCTTGTCGCCCGCACCCGTGAGGACGAGCGCGCGGACATCGGCGTCCTCGGCGGCCGCGAGCGCCTCCTCCAGGGCGTCCATCGTCTCCGTGTTGAGCGCGTTGAGGCTGTCGGGGCGGTCCACGGTCAGGGTGGCGACGTCGTCAGCGATGTCGAGCGAGACTGTCTCCCAGTCCGTATCTGTCGTCATGGGCGGGGCCACGTGGCCGTCGGGTTTAACCGTTGGCTCCGCGGCCAATCGTCGCAGTGGGTGTTGTGCGAGACGGGCCCGTCGGTGACTCGCAGGACTCGCTCACTCCCGTCCGCCGACCGGCCCTGCGGTGGCGCGGCCGGTCCGACTCCGGTCGGACCGCCGCGCGAGGGATGACTGAGCGACCGAACGAACGAAGTGAGTGACTGAGCGAAGGAATCGGCTGGGGAGGGTGTGGCATCACCGCCCTGGCGACTGCCTTCGTGCGCTTGACTGCTGTTCGGTAGTCACCGTGACCGCGTTTCGGCTGAGGCTTCTCGGAGTAGCCAGCAGGTTTCGTTCGCCGAGGGGAGTACCCCGATATCTGAAACGGGCGACGGACTGCACGCGTTAGCGTCGAGTCCGTTCAGCGCAACCAAAAGCGCGGTAGCGACGAGGGTTCTAACCGCAGAACAGAACACCCATGTACGAAGCCGACCCACGCACCGACAGATGACGCTCTCCGAGGAGGCCACGGAGCGACTGGCCGACATCGTCCGCCTCCAGCCCACGAAGAACAAAGAACTCCAGAAACGCTGGGGTCTCGACAGCGGGAGCGAGGTCCACCAGTACCTCGAAAACGACCTGAAGGAGTACTACTACCGCGACGACAACAGCCTCATCCGCGCGACGGCCGAGGCGGCCGAACTGGTCGACGTCGACCCCGGCGTCGAGGCCGACGACGAGGGCGGCGTCCCGTCGGTCATCCGCGTCCCCGAACTCGAAGCGCGGGTGTTCGAGGCCGTCGCCGGCCCCGACGAGCGGTCGATGAGCGTCGTGAGCGTGCTCCACCGGCTTCGCGAGACGACGGCGCTCGACCCCGACGTCGACGCGGTCCGGCAGGCGCTGCAGAGCCTCCGACGCAAGGGGGTCGTCGAAGTCGAGTACCGCGCGGTTCCGACGTTTCGACGGGCCGTCGCGGCCGACGCCGTCACCGTCGAGGCCGTCGAGAGCGCGTCGAACGACGAGAGCGCCACCGGCGACTGACTACTCCTCCTCTCGCTCCCGGCCGCGAACGCGCTCGCGCCGACGTTCGAGCAGCGACCTGATCCCCTTCCCCGGTCCCCCCTCGATCGGCCAGCCTCGCGTCCGCCACCCCGGCGGCTCCGGTTCGAACGAGCGACAGGAACCGGCACACTCCGCGTTCGTCTGACACCGCCCCTTCGCCGCACAGTGCGGGACGAACGCGCCGCCGACCTCGGTGAGTTCGAAGTGTCGACAGTCGGGTCGCATCGTGTCGACGTACGACCGCCAGCCCCGCCCGTAGGCGCGTTCGGCGATGACGGTTCGGCGGTCTTCGCTCTCGTCGTCGGGGGAGAGCCGCGAGGGGTGCCACAGCACCTCCGCCGTACCGGAGAGAGGATCGACCGCGAGGACGCCCGCCTCGACGGGGAACTCCTCTAAGAGGACGGCGGGCACGGACTCGTCGGTCGCTCGCGTGGCGACCCACACCTCGTCGAGGAGGCCGCAGTCCACGTCGTATCTGATCTGAGACGCGAGCGCGCGGGCGGCGCTCGCGTCGAGGTCGGGCTTGTTCTCGATGGCGACGACTCTCGAAATCCAGTCCGGGTACGGCGCGACCCGCCGGAGTTCGATGCGATTCCCGCGGCGGCGCGTCTCGACCGCGTCCCGGGCGGCCGCGCGGTGAATCGCCTCGCGGACGTACCGCCAGGGGTAGCCCGGGTGCGGGAGGGCGTCGCGGTACCACGCCCACTCCGCCGGGGCGTGCCGGACGACGTGCAGGAGATCCGAGTCGAGTTCGTCCGGACCCAGGAGGTCACGACCTCTGAGCCCGGCCGGGTCCGCCTCGACGACGAGCGTGTCCCACCGGCGCTTCCGCGTGCCGACCTGTCGTGCGACGAGGACGGCGTCGGCTCTCGGCCCGTCCGGCGGCCACTCGCGCTCGGCCCACCGGCAGGCGACGAGTTCGAACGTGAACTCCGAATCCACCGCCAGGTCCGTCACGCGCTACGCGAGGTACGTCCGCCCCTCCTCGGTCTTCTCCGCGAGTTCGTCCAGGTATCGGTGGGCGCGCCTGAATATCTCGCGCGGGCCGTCCTGGGTGATGGTGTTGATGGCCTGCTCGTAGTCGCGCCACTGCAGGTCGCGGTGTTCGCGGGAGAGTTCGGCGCTGGCCTCGAACGACCGCGCGATGAACAGGTGAACCGTCTTGTGGATGGTCGTCCCGTTCGCTTCGAACACGTAGCTGTAATCCTCGCGGAAGCCGTCGACGAGGCGGAAATCCTCGACACCGGCTTCCTCTCTGACTTCTCTGATCGCCGTCTGCTGGAGTTCCTCGTCGCCTTCGACCCCGCCCTTGGGGAACTCCCAGTCCCCCGGTCGGCTCTTCAGGAGCAAGTACTCCCGGTGGCCACGGGTGTCGCGGAAGAGGATCGCTCCAGCGCTAACCGCTTCCACTGCCATTACCTCTGATAACCATGCCAACGTTTAAGAGGGTGTCGGAGCCAGGAACCGTCGGCTCCGCCGACGGACCGCGGCGCAGTTCGTGTCAATCGGTTTGTAAACGCCGGGAGACGGCGGTGGGTGGACACGGCCCACCGCCCCTCCCCAGACAGCGAGGCGTCCCGACGAGTCCTGACGAGCGACACCACCGATGGGCGAGCCGTGTTCAGATGCGCTTTTGAACCCAGCGAATAGAAGGGAGTAGTAATGACCTTCGTCACGAAACTCTCGCTCGAGAGCGGCGACCGGGCCGTCCTCGAGGAGACCGTTACCGACATCAAGCAGTTCCTCGAGCGGAAGGGCGCGGAGTGTCGCGGCCCGTTCAACGACCCGCCGCAGCACCTCTCGGTGCCGCAGTACCGCAACCTCTCCCCCGGCGACCGGTTCTCCCCGTGGGACTATCCGGTGTACTCGCGCCGTCTCGAAATCCACGGGAACGACCACATCGCTCGTCAGATCGGCCACCGCGACTTCCCGCCCAGCCTCCACGTCGAAATCGAGGTCGAACACCGAAAACCGGCCGGCCACCGCCGCTCCTGAGGCCGAGTCCTGCCCCCGAGAGCCGACGCGACTATCACTTCTGACGGCGCAGCGTCCGCACGCTCCTGGGCCGTCACCCCCTGCCGACCTATCGCGTTTCGGTCGGTTCAGTCCGCCCCGACGACCGAGAGGAGTTCGGCCTCTCCCTCGTGTGACGCCGAATCGAACGACCGAACCCTGAGCCGAACCTGCTCGTCGAGCAGCGCGTGGTCGGCGTCGCGGATGTGAAGCTTCGAGTCGCCGATGCGGACGACGACGCCGGACTCGTTCGTCCCCGTGACGTAGGCGGTGAACTCCTCGCCCGGTTCGAAGCCGGGCGTCGCCGTCCGGAAGGTGACGGCCGAACGTATCGTCTCCAGGAGGCTCATACGCGGCTCACCTCCCCGAGCGGCGGTCGCTGACGTACTCCCGACCGTAGCCGGTCCACGCGGCGAGGAGGAACACGCCGACGAGGAACCAGCCGTGGAAGACGAACGGCCAAACCGACGCCGGGTTGACCAGCATCGCCGACGTGAACCACTCGTACTCGCCGGGCAGTCCCTGCATGGCGGTGAAGCCCGCGAGCACGCCGCCGCCCCACGGGAAGATGTACCCCAGCGCCGAGGTGTTGGCGTCGAGGATGTTCGCCCGTCGGTAGCCGTTGATGTTGAACCGGGTCCCGATACGGGAGATGTACGGCGCGATGGCGATCTCCGCCGCGGTGTTGATGGTGATGGCGGCGTTGACCGTCGCGGTCCCGAGCACCATCGTCGTCTCCGCTCTTCGAACACTGGTCGCCACCCGTTCGAGCAGGAACGACTGGACGGCGTCGAAGCCGCCGCCCCGCTGCATCACCTCCGCGCCGGCGACGATGAGGAGGACGAGGACGATGAGCGGGAAGAACCCCGCCGCGCCCGAGTACAGCGAGCCACCGACACCCGACTCGGTCGTGGGAACGAGCGTGATGACGCTCCCCACGAGGGGGACCGCGTCGAGCGACCGGGCGACCCCCGCCGACTCGGGCGCGCGGAACACCAACATCCCGGCGGCCGGCGCGAGGTCGAGCACGAGGTTGAGCGCGATGCTGAGAAGCAACCCCCACGAGACGGCCTCGACGATGTGCCGCCCGCTGATGGCCGTCCCGATGACCACACCGATGGAGAGGAGGTGGACGAGGCCGAGCGGGCGGGCCGCCTCGGTGATGCCCGCCGCACCCTCCAGTGGCGTCCCGGCCATCGCCGGCCCGGCGACGAGGTACCCGACGAACGCGAGGACGGCGGCAACGATGGCGTACTTGAACCGCGAGGCGACGACGCCGCCGATGTCGGCGTCCTGCGTGACCGCCGAGACGATGGTCGTGTCGGAGACGGGCGCGAGGTTGTCGCCGAACACCGCCCCCGAGAGGATGGCGCCGAACAGCAGCACCGGCGAGGCGCCCAGAAGGACGCCCGCCGGGAAGACGAGCGCCGTGAAGGCGATGGCCGTCCCGTAGCCCGTCCCGATGCCGGTCGCGAGCAGCGCCGCGAGGAGGAAGGTGACCGCGGGGAACA
This sequence comes from Salinigranum rubrum, assembly GCF_002906575.1. NCBI lineage: Archaea > Methanobacteriati > Methanobacteriota > Halobacteria > Halobacteriales > Haloferacaceae > Salinigranum > Salinigranum rubrum. Next base: position 1,743,358 of record NZ_CP026309.1, on the reverse strand, counting down.
GCGCCGCGCCCACGTCGACGACGGACGCGGCCCAGACGAGGCCGTCGACGAACCCGCCCGTCTGGATGGTGGCGGCGAACATCCCCGCCCAGAGCCACGCGACGATGGCCGTCGCCGCCACCCGTTTCGTCATGCCGTCGAACACCACGTCGGCGTACTCCTTCCAGTCGCCGCGGACGAAGAAGAGGCCGACGATGAGGCCGAGGAGCATCCCCACGACGAGGCCGGTGGTGTCGCCGATTCCGAGCAGGCCGCTCTGGACCACCGCCCACACGACGAAGAACGCCACCGGCACCGCACTCGCCGCGGGACCGCCGCGGAACGTCAGACGCGTCCCTTCGTCGGTTCCGTCGACTCCGCTGGGTTGGTCGCTCATTTGTCGGTAGCGGGGCGAGGTGACTGATAAAACCGCACGGACTATCGCTTCCGTGACCCGTGGTGACGTGTGACGTCCGCCTGCGACGGTCGCGACTCCGTCCGGGGCCCGTCTCGTCGACCGCTACTCCTCGGCGTCTTCGTCGTCGTTCCCTCTTTCGCTTTCGTCTCCTCCCGCGCCGTCTTCGGATGCTCCCTCGTCCTTGTTCTCGTCGTCGCCGTCGTCACTGTCGCCGTCGCTGGCTTCGTCAGCCGCGTCGCTGTCAACCTCGCTCTCCCCGTCGTCGGACTGTCCCTCCCCGGAGACCGCCCGCCTCGCGGCGTTGACCCACCGGCGACCCCTGCCCGGGGCGACGGACGCGGCCTCGGCGACGGTGACCGGGTCGGCCGCGGCGAGGTCCGCGAGCGTCTCGTACCCGGCCGTCTGCAACCGCTCGGCGTAGGTCGAACCGAGTCCGCCGAGTCGTCGCAGGTCGCTTTCTTCCTCGGGCATCTCGAACTCCGTGACATCCCCGGCGCTCTCGACCGGCTGTGCGGAACTCGCCGGCGGGCCGACTGTCAGGTCACCGGTCTCGGGAACGGCCCCGTCCGGCGCGCCGGTTCCGACACCACCCCGCTGGCCCTCGGCCGACGAGGGCGTCTCCACCGGTTCGAGGTCCTCCGGAACGACGTACCGGAGCTGGTGGATCGGCACGAACCCGATGACCTTCTTGCGCTTCTTGTCTTTCGTGAGCAACACGCCCGATTCGAGCGCCTTGAAGTTCTCACAGGAGAACTCCGTTCCATCCGTCAGGACGACTCGCATACCCTCGTTTCGACGGCGAGACACATCAACTCTCTTCGGCTTGCACGTCGGAACCACTTAGACAGGTGGGAGTCTTCTCCCGGGTATGAGCATCGAGGACCTCCGGAACCTCCGTCGCGACCTCCACCGTCATCCCGAACCCGCCTGGCGCGAGTTCTACACCACCGCCCGCATCGTCGACGAACTCGAAACCCGCCCGCTCGACGCCCTCTACGTCGGACCGGAGGTGCTCGGCGAGGACCGGAACGCCGTTCCCGACGACGACGAACTCGACTCGTGGATGGCCCGTGCCCGCGAGGCGGGGGCGCGCGAGGACATCGTCGAGCGTCTCGCCGGTGGCTACACCGGGGCACTGGCCGTCCTCGAACGGGGAGAGGGTCCGACGGTCGGCCTCCGCGTCGACATCGACGGCCTCCCCATCCTGGAGGCCGACGACGACCACCGTCCGTTCGAAGAAGGGTTCCGCTCGGAGAACGAGGGGTTCATGCACGCCTGCGGACACGACGCCCACGCGACCATCGGCATCGGCGTCATCGATGCGATTCTCGACAGCGACTTCCAGGGGACGCTCAAGGTGGTGTTCCAGCCCGCCGAGGAGGTCATCGGCGGCGGCGAACCCGTCGTCGCGGGCGGCCACCTCGACGACGTCGACTACCTGCTCGCCGTGCACGTCGGCCTCGACCACCCCAGCGGCGAAGTCGTCGCCGGTATCGACGGCTTCCTCGCCGTCCACCACCTCTCGGTCGCCTTCACTGGTGAATCGTCGCACGCCGGTGCGCGCCCCGAACAGGGCCGGAACGCGAACCTCGCGCTCGCCACAGCAGTACAGAACCTCCACGCCATCCCCCGTCACGCCGACGGGGCGACGCGAGTGAACGCCGGCGTCATCGAGGGCGGCACGGCGTCGAACATCGTCGCCGAGGCGAGCGAGATGGAGGTCGAGGTCCGCGGCGAGACGACTGACCTGATGGAGTACATGGGCGAGCACGCCGAGCGTATCGTCCGCGCCGCGGGGGAGATGCACGCCTGCGAGGTCGAAATCGAGAGCGTCGCCCGCGCGCCCTCCGCGGTGAGCGACCCCGAACTCGCGGACGTCGTCGGCGCGGTCGCATCGGGGGTGGAGGGCGTCGAGCGCGTCCTCCCGTCGGACGCGCTCGGCGGGAGCGAGGACGCGACGTACCTCATGCAGCACGTCCAGGAGCGGGGAGGGAAGGCCGCCTACGTCGGCATCGGCACCGACCACCCGACCGGCCACCACACCCCGCGGTTCGACGTCGACGAGGAGTCGATCCGAATCGGTATCGAGACGCTCTCGGGTGCCATCGAGCGGATCGCCGTCGAACGGCCCTGAGCGTCGTCTCTCGAACGGTCGCCCGAAAACCCACTCTGCTCCATCACCCGAACACCACGAACCCCGCGGGGACGGCGAGAAAGCCCGCGAGCGCCGCGACGGTGTGCCACGGCGACCGGCGGACGGTGTCGAGTCCGACCGAGACGGCGCGGACGACCGGGTCGAGCGCGAGGAGGACGACGAGCGTGATCGCGCTCGCGACGACACCCACGGCCACCACGGCCACGACGCCCCCGCCGTCGCCGAGCAGCATCGCCACGACGAGGGTGTCCGCGAGCGTCCCGACGTTCGCCCCGAGCACGTACGGCGCCGTCTCGCGGCGGTCGAGGTAGCCGCGGCTGTACAGCGGGACGACAATCCCGAGCGAGAAGGCGACGCTCGTCGTGAGCGCGGTGACGACGAACCCGACCGCCCCCGCTCGCCAGCGGTTGTCGAGCCCCGTCGTGACCCACGCGCGGACCCGGTCGCCGTCGACCGAGTCGAGGACGCGGTCCGCCACGTCGAGCGAGACGAACAGCAAGACGACGGCCCCGGCCGCGGCGAGGGGCGCGCCGACCCATTCGATCACCGACGCGGCGACCGGTTCGAAGACCGTGGGAACCGTCACGCCGTGGCCGGCGACTCCCCGCCCGAGCGCCGCCGTCACCCCGTCGAGGGAGTCGACCCGGAGCCACCGGAGCAGGAGGTAGCCGCCGACGGCCGTCGGGAGGTAGACGACCGCGGTGAGCCCGCTCGCGAGCAACCCGAGTTCGAGCGAACTCCCGACGCCGACGGTCGTCCCCGCCGCGACGGCACGGCCCCGGAGCGCGTCGAGCGCGCCGACGACGAGAACGATGCCCGTCGCGCCGAGGCGCGACCCGACGACGAGCAGCAACAGCTGTGACGCCGTGAGGAGGCCCGAGGCGTGCAGCGAGAGGGAGACGGCGGCGACGACCGTCTCGTTCCCGAGGAGGGTCGCCACGAGCCACCCCGTCCCCAGCGCGGGCAGGGCCGAGACGTGGTTCGCCGCGACGAACCGCTGGAGCGTCGGCGTCAGCGCGCCGGTCGCCGTGCCGAGGAGGCGGACGGCGAACAGGAAGCAGAGAACGGTCGCGACGACGCCGGCCCACGTCGGCAAGGCGGCGATGCGGGCCCGCACGTCCTTTCGGTCCATCGTCTGCAGACCCGCAAGCCGAACGGATAAACGGCCCGGGCGGTCCGACTCGGAGCGTCAGTACTTCGGGTCGGCGCCGGTCGTCTCGTAGACGCGGTCCATGATCTCGTCGCGGGTGGCCTGCCAGCCGCCGAGCGCACCCGGCCGGGAGGGGTACCGCTGGTAGTGGCTCAGCAGGTCGTCCGCGACGCGCTTCGTCTCGAAGAAGTTCCAGATCTGCCTCCAGTGGCCGTAGCTCTCCTTGAGCGTCTGTGCGATCAAGAACGGAGACATCGAGGTCGACCCGTCGTACAGCGCCTCGGCGATTTTCTCGCCCGGGAGCGACGCGAGCAGACCCATGAGGCTGTCGACGTCGACGGCCGTCGAGAGGACGTTGTACACGTCGAGGGCGGCGTAGCGCGCGCCGAAGTGGTCCATCACGCGCTCGTTGTAGCGCCAGAGCGTCTCCTCGCTCACGTCGCCCTCGCTCACGGCTTCGACGACCTGCTCGGCCGCGTACTTCCCCGAGTAAGCGGCGCCGGCGATGCCGCCCCCCGTCGTCGGGTTGACGAGGCCGGCCGCGTCACCCGCCGCGATGAAGCCCGGCGCGGTCGCCGAGTCGTACGGTCGTCTCGTGGGGAGGGCCGCGCCGAGTTTGTCCGTCACCCGGGCGTTCCGGAACTCGGGTCGGTCGCGCAGGTCACGCCGGAGGTCCTCGACGAGTTTCATCGGCTCCTCGTTCATCTGGAAGCCGAGGCCGACGTTGATTTCGGTGCCCGTCCGGGGGAAGTACCAGAGGTAGCCCGCGGCGCGCTGGGTGGGCTTGAACACCAGCGCGTCCTTCCAGGGGACTTCCTCTTCGACCTCGACGATTTCGCGGTAGGCCGAGGAGAACTGCGAGTACGAGACGTTGGTGTCGAACGTCGCCCCGAGAGGTCGGCCTTGTCCTGCAGGATGGAGAGCGAACCCGCCCCGTCGAGGGTAACCGCGGCCTCGTAGGTGACGACCTCCCCCTTCCGCTTCGCGCGGACGCCCGTCACCCGTCCGTCCTCCTGGGTGACGTCCTGCACGACGGTGTCGTAGTGGAACTCCGCGCCGGCCTCGGAGGCTCCCTCGATGATGCGGCGGCCGTACTCCCAGCGGTCGATGACGGCCAACTCGCCGGGGACCGGGATTTCGAGGACGGTGTCCTCCTGGGGAATCTCGAAGCGGCCGTGGTCGACGCCCGTGTTGGTGAACGCGGGCGCCAGTTGGGACTTGGGGATGGCGTCGGGGAAGTTGTCCGCGCCCTTCAGGGCGTCGCCGCAGGCGATGTGGCCCGCTTCCTCCCGCGTCTTGCGCTCGACGACGACGACGTCGAGACCCTCTCGGGCCGCCGTCGCCGCGGCGTAGCACCCGGCGGTGCCCGCGCCGACGACGACGAGGTCGTACTCGTGGGTAGTCATTGGTAGGTCTTCCCGAGTCGGAGGTGAAAACTCTTCGTTCCCGAGTCGGTCGTCTCGTTCGTCGCTCGTGTGGCTACACGTGGTGACCGGAGTTGGCGCGAGATACGACCAGTGTTCTCGACTGGGGAGCGACCGGGCACGAGAGAGACACTGTGACAGGGGAAAACAACCGCGTACGAGGGATAGAGGATGTCTGCGGCGCGGGAGAGCAACCGCATACGAGAGACACTGTGACACGAGAGAGCGACCGTGCGGGACACGGGCGCGGTGGACCGCAGCCACGCCCTCCCCAGCCGATTGCGGTCCTCGCCGCTCACTGCGTTCGCGGCTCCGGCCCTCATCCCTCGCGCGTGCGTCACGCGGCAAGCCCGCGTGCCGTCACGCGCCACCGCCACCACACCGCGTCCGGGTGTCGCTCGACGTCTCTGTCCGACGTGGCTCCCCCGTCGACGAACCCACACTCAACCACGGAACGCGTACAGACCGCGCGAAACGTCGAACGCGGAGCACAGTCCACGCACTCACCGACTGTCGTCGCCCGACTCGTAGTGCTCGCCCGCCGCCTCGGGGATGCGAGTCCGCCCCACGAGCGCGAGCACGACGATGACCATCACGAACGGGAGGACGCGCACCAACTGGTTCGGAATCCCGATGTTCTGTAGCTGCAGCGCCGTCTGCATCGCGTCGAGCCCCGCGAAGAGGAGCGTCGAGAGGAACGCCCCGACCGGGTTGTAGTTACCGAACAGGTAGGCGACGATGGCGATGAACCCCTTGCCGTTGACCATCGTCGGACCGTTGCCGGTGAACTGCCCGAGGTCCAGCGAGAGGGAGGCACCGCCCATGCCGGCGAGGAGGCCCGAGAGGAGGACGGCCGCGTACCGTACTCTCGAAACGCTCACGCCGGCGGTGTCGAGCGCCTTCGGGTTCTCGCCGGAGGCGCGGACCCACCTGCCGAAGCGGGTGCGGTTGAGGACGTACCACGAGACGCCGACGGCGAGGAACATCAAGTACACCGTGGGCGAGGCGTCGAACAGGGCGCGGAAGGGACCGAGCACCGACAGTTCCGACAGCACCGGGACCGTGACCGTGCCGGGCGTCGAGACGCTCGGGAGTTCGGCCGGCCGTAGATGACCTGCGAGGCGAACGGCGCGAGGCCGAGCGCGATGAGCCACACGGCCAGTCCCGCGATGATCTGGTCGGCACGGAACTCGATGACGACGACGGCGAAGAGCAACGAGAGGAGCATCGAGGCGACGACGCCGCCCGCGAACCCGACCCAGACGCCGCCCGTGACGTCCGCGACGTAGATGGCGGCGAACGCCGAGATGATGAGCAGGCCTTCGAGCCCGATGTTGATGACGCCGGACTTCTCGGAGAAGATGCCCCCGAGCGCGGCCAGCGCGATGGGGACCGAGAGCCGGAGCGCCGAGGAGAGCGTCCCCTCCCGGGCGAGGATGTCGACCAGCGTCCCGGCGAGGGAGTCGGGGGCGGCGAGGCCGGCGGCCACGACGAGGACGAGCGCGGCGAGCGTCACGACGGTCGCGACCGCCCGCGTGGGCAGGTCACGCACCTGCGAGACGGTCGACTCACTCATCGCCGGCACCTCCCGACTCGACGCCGCCGTCGGTCGCGGCCGGCTTCGACCCGCGCTCCCGACGGAGCCGAGGCGCTTGCCGATGAGCCGGAAGAACTCCGGCATCGCCACGAAGAGGATGATGAGCCCGCGGAGCACGCCCACCAGTTGGGGCGGGACGTCCGTCGCGAACTGCACCACCGTCGTACCGCTCTTCAGCACGCCGAACAGCAGGGCCGCGAAGCCGACGCCCAGGGGGTTGTTCCCGGCGAGGATGGAGACGGTGATGCCGTCGAAGCCGTAGGCCGGAACGCCGGTCTGGAACTTCCCGAGGATCATCAGCACGTACATCGCGCCGCCGATTCCTCCGAGCGCGCCGGAGAGCATCATGCTCGCCACGATGGTCTTCTTCGAGTCGACGCCGCCGTACTCGGCGGCCTCCGGCTGGAGCCCGGAGGTCCGAACGTCGTAGCCGAACGTCGTCCGGTTGATGAGGTACGCGAGGGCGACGAGCGCGACCACGCCGAAGAGAAGGGCGAGAAGCGAGAAGTCCGTCGCCCCTCCGAACAAAATCGAGGGGAACGTCGCGTAGTCGGGGAGAGGAACGGTCTGATTCGCCTGGCTGTTGGGGTCTTTGAACACGTCCGAGACGAGATACAGCGTGACGCCGGTCGCGATGAGGTTGAGCATGATGGTCGTGATGACCTCGTTCGCGTCGGCGTACGCCTTCAGGACGCCGGGGATGGCACCGTAGAGCGCGCCGAACGCCGCGCCGATGGCCAGGCCGAGCGGGATCAAGAGGAGGGTTCCGACGACGCCCGAGACGAACGGCGACGCCCACAGCACTCCTAATCCGGTCGCGAGCGCGCCGACGACGAGTTGGCCCTGGGTCCCGATGTTGAAGATGCCGGCCCGGAACGCGATGGCCACCGAGAGGCCCGTGAAGATGAGAACCGTCGTCTCGCGGAGCGTCACGGCGAGTTGGCTGTTGAGCGGCGACCACCCGCCTCTGAGCGGGTCGCCGAGCGCGCCGAGGAACAGCCGGTCGTACACGGTGATGGGGTCGTAACAGAAGCCGATACCGAAGTAGTACGCCGCGTCGGCGGGCGAGCAGGTGGTCATCCGGCCCGAGACGAGGATGATGACGGTCCCGACGAGTATCGCCAACACGAGCGAGGCGACGGAGATGAGCGCCCGTTCCGCGGTGGACGCGCCGACGAGGCGCTCCAGCACGCCGCGAGCGCGGTCGAGCGCACTCATCGGCCATCACCGTCCGCTCTGACGCCCGCGTCGGCGTCGGTGCCGGCGTCCGCCTCCGTCGCCTCTTCGTCCCAGTCGTCGGGGTACTCCCCGCCCATCAGCAGCCCGATCTCCTCTTCTGTCACTCCCTCGGGGTCGACCGTGTCCATGAACCGTCCGTCGTGCATCACGGCGAGGCGGTCCGACAGTCCCTGGACCTCCTCTAACTTCGAGGAGATGAGGAGCACGGCGACACCCTGGTCGCGGAGGTCCAGCAGGCGCTCGTGGATGAACTCGATGGAGCCGACGTCGACACCCCTGGTCGGGTGGGCGGCGACGACGAGTGTCGGGTCGCGCTCGAACTCGCGGCCGACGATGAACTTCTGCTGGTTCCCGCCGGACAGCGACTCGGCCGTCGAATCGGGGTTCGGCGGGCGGACGTCGTACTCGTCGATGACCGACTCCGTGTGTCCGCGCGCCGTGGACCAGTCGAGGCGGCCCCCCTTCGCGAACGGTTCGCGGTGTTGGCTCCCCAGCATTCCGTTCCCGACGAGGTCGAAGTCCATCACGAGCCCGCGCTCCTGGCGGTCCTCGGGAATGTACGCCATCCCACGGTCGATGCGCTCGCGGCGCGAGTGGTCGGTGATGTCCGTCCCCTCGAAGGAGATGCGCCCCGCCGTGGGGTCGCGGAGGCCGGTGATGGCCTCGACGAGTTCGGACTGGCCGTTGCCGTCGACGCCGGCGATGCCGAACACCTCTCCCTCTCGTACCTCGAAGGAGACGTCGTCGACGGCGCGGACGCCGCGCTCGTCCTCGGCGACGCACCCCTCGACGCCGAGGGTCGACTCGCCGACCGTCGCCGGCCGCTTCTCGACGTCGAGGATGACCTCCCTCCCGACCATCAGTTCGGCGAGTTCCTCCCGGGTGGTCTCGTCGGCGACGACGGTGCCGACGTTCTCCCCGTCCCGCAGGACGGTGATCTCGTCCGCGGCCTCCATCGCCTCGCTCAGCTTGTGGCTGATGAAGATGATGGTCTTGCCCTGTGCGGTGAGTTCCTCGAAGACGGCGAACAGTTCCTCGACCTCCTGGGGCGTCAGTACCGCGGTGGGCTCGTCGAGGATGAGGATGTCGGCCCCCGGTAGAGGGCTTTCAGTATCTCGACGCGCTGCTGGACGCCCACCGAGACGTCTTCGATGCGCGCGTCGGGGTCGACGTCGAAGCCGAATCGGTTCGAGAGTTCGACGACTTCGCTCCTCGCGTGCTCGCGGTCGACGGCGAGGCCGCCCCACTTGCGCGGTTCGTTCCCGAGGGTGATGTTCTCGGCGACGGTCATCGGGTCGACCAGCATGAAGTGCTGGTGGATCATGCCGACGCCGGCGTCGATGGCGTCCCGCGGCGAGTCGAAGTCCCGCTCCTCGCCGTCGAGGACGACGCGCCCCTCCGTGGGCTGGTAGAGCCCGTAGAGGACGTTCATCAGCGTCGTCTTCCCGGCCCCGTTCTCGCCGAGGAGGGCGTGGACGGAGCCCTGTTCGACCCGGAGCGTGACGTCGTCGTTGGCGACCACGCCGGGGAAGCGCTTCGTGATGCCGTCGAGGTGGACGGCTGGAGTCATTGGCTCTTTCGTCGGACAGGAGTCGTTTAAAGCCGAGGATTCGTGATGGGGCGTGGGTGTGATGGCAGGTGCGGGCGGAGGTCGAGTACGGAGTGGGGTGGATGGCGAGTCCCGATGAGTAGCGGGGACAGAGTCGCGTGTGGGTCGGTGTGGAGTCCTTGATGAGACGGCTGGAACCGGCGAGAGAACCGCGCGACACACGGGCACGGTGGACCGTGGCCTCGTGCCTCCCCAACCGGTCCGGCCGGGACAGAGCCCGGCCGTGACCCTCGTGTGCGGTTCGCTCAGTCCCCTTCGTCGTCGGCGCTATGCGCCGGCTTCCGACGGAACCGGAGGTTCCGCGCGGGTCACTCGCTCACTTCCGCGCGCCGACCGCCAGATTGCGGGGCGGTGCGGTGGCGCGTGAGGTCTTCGTGAGGAAACCGAACGAGCGGCTCGAAGCGGCATCGTCGCTTCGGTACTCGTGGTGTCACTGCCCTGGCGCTCGCACGGGCTTCGTGTCCACGGATACGCCACCTACATCTGCAGGCTACGGAGTCGACTAATCAATCAGCCGTGTGGCTCAGCCCGCTACCGAGCACAGTCCGTCACTCGGTCACAGAGTCAGCCCACAGGAGTCCATCACTCGGTCACAGAGTCAGCCCACAGGAGTCCATCACTCGTCTGGACTCCCGCTCGTCACGAACCACTCGAAAGAACTGAAGGACGACGCGTTCGCCGACCAGTACGACGGCCTCAGACGTTGCTCGGGTCGCTCGGCACCGATATGTCGCCCGCGATGATGGACTCCCGGGAGGAGGCGACGGCGTCCTTGACGTCCTGCGGAATCTCGCTTTCCAACTCGGAGCCGTAGACGGCCGCGACGCCGTTCTCTTCGAGTCCGAGCGTGACGACGTTGCCGCCCTGGAAGTTGTCGTTGACGACGGACTCGATGGCGTCGTAGACGGCGGTGTCGACGCGCTTGACCATGCTGGCGAGGATGACGTCCGCGAACGACTCCTTCGTCACCGACTGGTCGCGGTCGACGCCGATGGCGAACGCGCCCTGTTCCTGGGCGGCCTGGAAGACGCCCGTCCCGGTGTTACCCGAGGCGTGGTAGACGATGTCCGCGCCGGAGTTGTACATCGCGAGCGCGGCCTCTTTCCCGGCGGCGGGGTCGTTGAAGCTCCCCGTGTAGTTCGTGAGGACCTCGATGTTCTCGTCGGCTGCCTTCACGCCGGCGGTGTAGCCGGCCTCGAACTTCCGAATGAGGTCGGACTCGACGCCGCCGACGAAGCCGACGGTCGTCGAGTCGCCCGCGGTCGACCCCGCCCCGGCGGAGAAGTCCTGCGTCGTGAGGAGTCCCGCCATCTGCCCGACGAGGTACGACCCCTCGTGCTCGGCGAACACGTAGTTAGCGACGTTGTCGGCCTCGACCACCGAGTCGACGAGCATGAAGTTCTGGTCGGGGTAGTCCTGTGCGGTCTGGCTCAGCGCGTCCGTCTGGAGGAAGCCGATACAGCAGACGAGGTCGTACGCCGGGTCGGTCGACTGGGCGAACTGCTGCTGGAACGTGCTGAACTGTGCGACCTCCTCGGGCTGGGCCTCGCCGATCTGGACGTCGAACTCGTCGCGCGCCTGGAAGGCGCCCTGCTGAGCCTGGTCGTTGAACGAGCCGTCACCCAGCCCGCCAGTGGCGTACACCATCCCGACGTTGATCGACTCGGAGCCCCCGCTCTCGCCGGGCTCGGTCTCCGTCTCCTCCATCCCGTCGGACTCGGTCGACTCGCCGGAGTCGCCGCCGGACGACGTCTCGGTCGCGGTGCTCTCCGAGCCACCGGACGACTCGCCGGACGACCCACCCGACGGACCGCCTGAACAGCCTGCCAATCCCGCGAGACCGGCGACACTGGTTCCTTTGATGAACGTCCGTCTATCGATGTCTTCGAATCTCATGCCAGAAACGACGCGGCGTGGCGTCAATAAAGCCGTCGTTCCGTTGATGACTCCGACCCTCGGGCTTAAGATCCGTCGACGGCCGCCTCGACCACCGCCCGGGCTTCCTCGGCCAGCGCGTCGACGTCGTCGCTCTCGGCGTAGAGTCTGACGTACGGCTCGGTGCCGGAGGGACGGACGAGCAGCCACGAGGCGTCGGGGAACTCCAGCCTGACGCCGTGTTCGGTGTCCACCTCGCCCCCCGGGAACGCCTCGGGGAGCGACGTCTCAAGCGCCGCCATCGCCGCACGTTTCGACCCGTCGGGACAGGGGACCGACACCTTCCGGTACGGTCGCTCCGTGATGGGCTCGCGGAGACCGTCGAGTCCTCCAGCCTGTCCGGCGACCAACCGACAGAGGACCGCCGCCGAGCAGACGCCGTCGATCCAGCCGCCGAACGCGGGGTGGATATGCTTCCACGGCTCGGCGGCGAAGACGACGTCGCCACCCGCCTTCCGCGCCGTCGAGATGCCTTCGTGGAGCGCACCGAGTCGGACGCGCTCGACCCGGCCGCCGAGAGCGGTCACCCGCTCGTCGATGCGCGCGGAGGCGTTCGGCGTCGTCACGACGACCGGGTCCGCGACCGACGAGGACCGGACGTACGCCGCCGCGTACATCGCGAGCACGGTGTCCTCGTGGACCACCTCCCCCGCCGAGTCCAGCACCACCAGTCGGTCGGCGTCGCCGTCGTGTGCGAGGCCGAGGTCGAAGTCGCCGTCGGCGACGAAGTCGCGAATACCCGTGAGCGACTCCGGTGTCGGCTTCGACTCGCGCCCCGGGAAGTGTCCGTCCACGTTGTCGTTGAGGCCGACGACGTGCGCGCCGAGTTCGTGGAGTACCCACGGCGTCGCCACGGAGCCGACGCCGTTGCCGCAGTCGACCGCAACCGAGAGGCCGTCGAGGTCGCTTCCGACCCCCTCCGCGTACGAGACGACCGCCCGCCGGTAGCGAGAGAGCGGCGTCACCGACTCGGTCGACCCCCAGCGGTCCCACGAGACGGGCGGGGACTCGTCGTCGACGCGTCGCTCGACGGTCCGCTCCTGTGCTCGGTCGTACTCGACGCCGTCGACGAACAGCTTCAGGCCGTTGTCCGTGGGCGGGTTGTGGCTCGCGGTGAGCATCACCCCGCGTCGCCCGCGCGAGGCGAACGCCAGCGCCGGCGTCGGGAGGACGCCCGCGCGGCGGACCGTCGCCCCCGCCGAGAGCAGACCCGCCTCGACGGCCGACGCGAGCGCCTCGCCCGTCGTTCGACCGTCGCGACCGACCACGAACTCCGCGTCCTCGGCCTCGACCGCGGCGAGGCCCGCAGCGCGCCCGACGGCGAGCGCCAGTTCGGGCGTCACTCGTTCCGCCGTGTCGCCGCGGATTCCCGCGGTACCGAACAGCTCCATACCCGCCCGTCACGGGGGACCGTCCTTATACTGTCGGTCATCAGTCGTGACCGGTGGACGGCGGGCCATTGTCGACCGTCCGTCGAGGGCTGGGGCTCCCGGCGAACGTACGAACTCACGTCTCCCCCGTTCGTGCGCGGTCCCCGCCGCGTTCGGGGACACGAGGCTTCTTTATCTTGCATGCACGCACGTAACGTATGACAGAGCGCGACGGGGACGACGAGGTTCACGCGCACGTGTACGTCTCCGGCCGCGTCCAGGGGGTCGCCTACCGAGCCAACACCCGCGAGGCAGTCCGCGACTACGACATCGAAGGGTGGGTCCGGAACCTCGACGACGGCCGGGTCGAAGCCGTCTTCGAGGGCCCCCGGCCGGACGTCGAGGAGATGGTCGAGTGGTGTGAGACGGGGAGTCCCGCGGCGCGGGTCGACGACGTCGAGGTCGAGTTCTCCGAGCCGAAGGGCGCGTCGGGCTTCCGCGTCCGGTGGTGAGCAGCTAGTAGGTCGCCGCGATGTAGTCGTCGACTTCGTCGACGAGGCTCGGCGCGTAGGTCAGAAAGCCCGAGAACCGCCTCGGCCCGCGCTCCTCGGCGACGAGCGCACACTTGTGCGCCGCGCGGCCGTCGCCGTCGTAGACGACGAACCACGAGCGCTCGATCTCGGGGGCGGGTTCGAGGTGGACGACCGTCTCGCCCATGTCCGGCGGCGAGCCGTCGGGGACGGCGTACGCGTGGACGTCGAGCGCCGTCGACAACTGCGCGTAAACCGCCGCCTGCTCGGCGAGCGCGCCGACCCGCTGAAAACCCGCCCGAAGCCGGCCGCTCCCGACACGCCACGCACGGTCTTCGATCTCGCGGGTCGTCGCGAACATCCCGCTCAGGTCGTAGGAGACGAACGTCGTCCGGTCGAGCGTCGACAGCGCGTCCGTCAGCGCCTCGGTCGCCGCCTCGAACGACGCGGCGTCGTCGCCGAGCGGGACGGCGGTGACGACGTCGCCGCCGTCGCGGACCAGCGCCGAAGGACGGTCGGCCCCGTCCTCGACGTCGACGCTCACGCCCTGTGGACCGAAGGTCCGCCGAACGGCGCTCACGACGGCCCGTGACGGGGGGGACTGGAGGGTCACCCGCCGCTCGTGGCGTTCGACCCGGTCGATTATTCGCCCGAGTGACATGAATTCCCGTACGTCTATCGAGGTCATAACTGTTCGCTCGGTAGACGTGAAAAAATCCTACGCGCGGTCGGGCGTCGGGAGTCCGCGACCGTCGGGGACGCCGAGTTCCTGCAGCGCGAGGACGACGACGCGCGCCTGGACGGCCGCCACCGGTTCCGCGTCGGGGTCGGCGAGGGCTTCCCGGCTCCGTTCGAGCGCGCGGGCTTCGAGTTCGGTCTGGTCGGGTTCCTCTCGCGTCGCGTTCAACAGCGCCTCGAAGTCCTCGCGGAACGACATGGAGGCGCGGGCGACGTTGCACCGCGAGAGGGGGAGCATCCCCATGTCGAGAACGAGTTCCCTGACGAGTTCCCAGTCGCTCTCGCAGAAGTGAACCGAGACTTCACCGACGATGTCCCGCCACGCGATGGGGTCGGCGTTCCGCATCAACGTCACCGTCCGCGGCGGGAGGTCGAGCCGCGCGACCGTCTCCTCCTCACCACAGAGACAGCACGGCTGCTCGGTCTGACCAGTGTACATGCTGGCTCTGAGGAGTCGACGGGTTAGTGACTTTCGCGAGAAGAGGGCGATAGTGGCAGGGTGGTGTCGCCCCCGTATTCACTCGGGACTACGGTGGCGCGACGAGGTGGCTGGTACTGAGACACACATGGCAGGGTGGGATGTCGTTCGCGCCAACTACTACTGTGAGAGTTGTACATAAAAGCCTTCTGTTCATCACAATGTGTGTCGTATATATCATATATACTGTTATATCGGGCAACTATTCTACCCAATCCTCTTCGAACGAACCATTTTCGGGGTAGCGAATCTCCATCGGCAGACCGACCGGGTCCCTGGGGACTGTCCCGTCGGGAACGGGGGGAACACGGGCCAGCGGGCGGGACGCCGCGAGCGCGAGAGCGAGCGCGTCGAGGACGTCGTCGCGCTGTACGTCCCTCCGGAGGTAGGCGTCGAGACACGACTCGTACACCTCGTCCGCGTCGACCCACGGTCGCAACCGGTCGAGTCGTTCGTCTCTCCCCGCCGGCGTCGACTTCGACGCCGCGACGGGGCCGTCACCCAGCGCGGCGAAGCAGAGTTCGGGGTGCGCCTCCGACACCGTCTCCCGCAGTGCGGACGAGGAGCGGAGGACCGCGTCCACCTCCCGTATCTTCGGGACGAGGTGCCACGCCTGGATGGAGAGCCCGTACCCCGTTCGCTCCCGGTTCACCGCCGAGGCCGTCTCGTGGTCCGCGGCCCCGAGGACGGCCCGACACGGCGCGAAGAAGACCGTCGACGCGCGCGACCCGAGGCGCTCTCTGGCTTCCTCGTCGCACCGACGGCGGCCGGTCTCGGGGAGGCCGATGGGAATGTCGACGAGCAGTCGGTCCGTATCGGAACGGACGTGCGTGTCGACGACGGCCCCGAACGTCTCGTACAGGCCGTGGTCGAGGGGTCCCTCGTCGGGGTCGTACGCCACCGCGAACCACCCGCCCGAGCAGCCGTCGACGCCGATGTACCTGGACACGCTGAGAGGGGATGCGCGAGGACGAAAGAGGCTTCGGCCGTCGGTCGGTCCGACCGCGCCATCCAGTCGCATCGTGCTCCTTCGTCGGGTCGTTCGGACAGACCGAACGGGCTTTCCCGGTCGCCCGAGACGCTCGCGTATGCCCCCCTTCGACCCGCCGACCGTCGTCGGCATGGTCCATCTCCCACCGCTCCCGGGCGCACCCGACTACGACGAGGACGCTGGCCGCGACCGAATCCGGTCGCGTGCGGTTTCGGACGCCCGCGCGCTCGCGAGCGGCGGATGCGACGCCGTCATGGTCGAGAACTTCGGCGACGTTCCCTTCTACCCCGACTCGGTACCCAAACACGTCGTCGCGTCGATGACGGACGTGGTCGGTCGAATCGGGGAGGAGGTCGACTGTCCCGTCGGGGTGAACGTCCTCCGCAACGACGCCGAGGCCGCCCTCTCGGTGGCGAGCGCGACGGGCGCGTCGTTCGTCCGCGTCAACGTGCACGCGGGCGCTCGCGTGACCGACCAGGGCGTCGTCGAGGGCCGCGCCCACGAGACGATTCGGCTCCGCTCCCGCCTCGCGAGCGACGTCGCCGTCCTCGCCGACGTCGGCGTCAAACACTCCGCCCCGCTGGGAGAGCGGCGGTCGCTCGACGAGTCGGTCGACGACGTGGTGACACGCGGCCTCGCCGACGGGGTGGTCGTCTCCGGACGCGGGACGGGACACGCCGTCGACGAGGACCGACTCGCCCGCGCCGCACGGGCTTGTGACCGTCACGACGCGCCGCTGTTCGTCGGGAGCGGCGTCACCGCCGACACGGTGAACGAGTGCCTCGCGCACGCCGACGGCGTCGTCGTCGGCACCGCGCTCAAGGTCGACGGCGAGACGACCAACCGGGTCGACGAGGCGCGCGTCCGCGCCGTCGTCGAGGCCGCGCGGGCGTCGGAATCGGAAACGTAGGACCGGACGAGAACCGTCGGCTCTACTCCTCTTCCCCGTCCGCCTGTCCTGTCCCGTCGTCGCCAGGGCTCTCGTCGTCGGCGTCCTCGTCCTCGACGGGAATCTCGATTTCGACCGGCTCCGTGGACGACGCGGCCCCCGTCCCGAGCCGAACGGGGTCGTCGAGCCCCTCACCCTCGATGCCGTCGACGACGTCTGCCGGGTCGGGGAGGTCGTCGCCGTCGACGGATATCTGCAGCGCCTCCTCGACCTCGTCGAGCGCCGCGTCGTCCACGGAGGGCGCGCCGAGTTCGGACTCGACGAGTTCGGTCGCCTGCTGGAGCGCGCCGACGCTCGACAGGTGTCCCGCGCCGACGGTCGCCTTCATCGCCCGCGCGGCCGCACCCCTGAGCACCGTGGGACCCACCTGTGCGACGGCCCCCTCGCCGACGGAGACGATCCAGCCCGGCACCTCGAAGCGGTACTGTTTGAGCCTGGGCGCGAAGTCGTCGGGGTCGGCCTCGAACTCGTGTTCGACGAGCGTCCGCAGGTTGTCGGCGACGGTGCGGGCCTCGCGGAGTGCGGCCGACGCGGAGGCGGGGACGGCCTCGCCGTCGGCGTCGACGATGCGCCCCGCGTCGCCGACGACGAACGTCCGTGTGTCGAGTCGCAGGTCGCTCCGGACCGGCGGGCGCTCGCCCTCGAGCGCCTCGGGCCCGCGGATGCCGCCCGTCCAGACCAGCGTTCCGTACTCGATGTCCCCACCGTCGGTCTCGACGGCGTCTGCAGTCGCCCGCTCGACGGTCGTCCCCGTCCGCACGTCGACGCCCCGGCCGTCGAGTTCGTCGCGGACGGCCCGCTGGAAGTTCTCGGGGAACGACGGCGCGACGGCGTCGAACTGTTCGAGCAGCACCACGTCGACGTCTCGCGCACCCTCTTGGTCCCGCAGCGCCGCGAGTTCGCCCGCGACCTGGACGCCCGAGAGTCCCGCCCCGCCGACGACGGCCGTCCCACCCTGCCGGCAGGTTTCGAGGAACGACTCGCGGATGGCGCGGGCGTCCTCGACCCGCTTGAGCGGGATGGCGTGGTCTTCGAGCCCCGGGAGGTCGTAGAAGGCGGTCTCCGCGCCGAGACAGACCGCGCAGTAGTCGTAGTCGAGAGTCCCGTCGGAGAGGTGAACGCGGCGGTTCTCCCGGTCGACGGACTCGACGCGGGCCGTGCGGACCTCGGCGCGGTCGAACAGGTCGTCGAGCGGGACCTGGATGACGTCTTCGAGGTCCGGATGTCGAACCAGCCGGTGGAGTTCGTGCTGGACCAGATGTGTCGGACGCTCGTCGACGACGACGAGTTCGACATCGGACGGGAGACTGGCGTCGAGACGACGCGCGACGGTCACGCCGGCGTAGCCTGCGCCGAGAACGGCGATGCGCATAGATGGGGACAGGGACGCGAGGGCAAAGAGCGTTTCACGATGGGGACGTCCCCGACTGACCGTCTCGACGAGCGGTCGACGCGGGTGGCCTCGGCGTCGCGTGCCCCGCTCGGCCATAGAACTCGCTCGTTTAGAACAGCGCCTCCGACTCGTCCAGCACGCGCGCCGGGCCGCCCACTTCCCACACTTCGGTGTCGACCCCACACTCCGAAACCGCCGCCTCGACCCGTTCGACGTACTCCTCACGGGTGTTGACGTACACCGACGCGCCCGTGTCGGTCGAGAAGTACACCGGGACGCCCTCCGTCCGGAGTTCGCGGACGGCGTTGAAGATGGCGATGGTGCGCGGCTGCCAGTAGACCCATCCCGCCGGGCCGGTCATCGTCGTCGCCGCCAGCGAGAGCGAGTCGTGCTCTGCGAGTTCGAAGACGCGGTCGAACTGGGCGTTTCGAAGGCCGTCGCGCATCTCGGCAATCTGCCCGTGGATGTGGGCCATCCGGGCCTGGAACATGTGCGAGTCCGCCGCCTCCTCGTGGGCCTGTTCGGTCTCCTTGTACGCGGGGACGAGCCCCGTGACGATTCTGAGTTCGGATTCGAGGTCCGATTCGATGCGTTCGGAGCGGCAGTCCTCGTCGTTCAGTCCGGTGTACAACTGCGAGAACGCGCCCGTGACCGCTCGGGCCGCCGAGGAGGAGCCACGGCGGGCCACCGTCGATATCTCGGGGCGCGTCATCTCCAGCCCGGCGGCCTCACACGCCGCCATCGCCAGGGCGGCGAAGCCCGACGAGGAGGAACCGAAGCCGACGTTCGAGGGGAAGGAGTTCTCCGACTCCACCCGAACGCGATGGTCGAACCCCGCGAGGTCGCGGACGTGGTCGACGACGTGTGCGATGCGTTCGGCCCCGCGGCCCTCGACGACGTCGCCGTCGATGCGGTAGACGTCCGAGTCGCGGTCCGTGTCGAACGCGACGGTCGTCCGCGTGTGTGAGGGGGCCGTACAGACGCTGATGCTGTCGTGGTACGGGAGTCGGAGGTCGGGGTCGCGCATCCCGTGGTACTTCACGAGTCCCTGGATGGGGTGAGCCTTCGCGGTGGCTTTCATCGACATACACGAAGGGCGCGTGACTCGGGGTTAAACGTCCCGGAACGGTCGGTCGGAGCGGCCGCTCGTCGTCGGAGATGGCGAGGCCGAAGAACCGAGACCGGGTCGGAACCGGCGGGACCGGCTCAGTCGTCGGCCGGTGCGGATGTCTCGCCCGTCTCCGTCTTCGCACGGCCTCGCTGCCAGACGTTCGTGACGGAGTCTCCCTCGGGCGGTGTGTGGCTGACCTCTTTCATCAGCGGTGTGTCACTAGATGTCATTGCACTGCGGAGGCAGCGTTGCGTATTAACCCTTTCCCGGGTACCATATTAGGTGTACGTGTCATGCCTAGGAATATATATTCGCACGCGACCGGGGTCGAGCGTCGGGACGGCCGGCGGCGTCTCGTGGTTTCACGGGTCGTCGACGCGCCTCCGAACGCTGTGTGGGACCTCCTCACCGACACGACCCGGTGGCCCGAGTGGGGACCGAGCGTGACCGCCGTCGACTCTCCCACCCGGTACATCGAGGCGGGGACGACCGGCCGGGTTCGCGTCGCTGGCGCGGGAATCTGGGTCCCGTTCGCGGTCGATTCGTACGTCGATGGAGAAGACGAGAAGCGGTGGACGTGGACCGTCGCCCGCGTGCCGGCGACGGGCCACCGCGTCGACCCGGTCGGCGTCGACGGGCAGTGTCGGGTGGCGTTCGAGGTGCCTCTGCTCGCAGCGGGCTACGTCCCCGTCTGTCGGCGGGCGCTCGCCCGGATCGCTCGAACCGTCGAGCGCGAGTGAGTCAGGGGGGCCGTTCGAGGTGATAGCGGTCCGACGTCGAGGCGTAGTAGCCGCCGGCGAGGCGGCCGACCGCGTCGAGTTTCGTCACGTCTAGCTTGTGGCCGTCGACGAGCAGGTCGTCGTCGACGTGGGCGTGGACGACCTCGCCGAAGAGCAGCGTCGACCCGCCCATCTCCATCGACTCCGCGAGGGTACACTCGAGGGCGACGTGAGCCTCCTCGACGCGCGGCGCGTCGACGGCCGTGGCCTCGACCGCCGTCACGTCCGCGCGCTCGAACTCGCTCTCGCCGGCGTCGAGCGTGGCCGCCGTCTCGTTCATCGCCCCGACGAGGTCGGCGGTGACGACGTTGACCACGAACGCCTCCGTCTCGAGGACGTTCTCGGGCGTGTCCTTGCGCTCGTCGCCGACGCCGACGGGGGCGACCATCAGGATGGGCGGGTCGATGGCGGCGACGTTGAAGAAGCTGAACGGCGCGAGGTTCTCGCCGCGCGGGCCGCGCGAAGAGACCCACGCGATGGGCCGGGGGACGACCGCCGCCGACACCAGCCGATACGGGGAGCCGAACTCCTCGGGTCGACCCTCCATCAGTTTCGACCTCCTCCGTGGGGGCGGTACTCGTCGCTCTGTGCGTACTGTCGGTAAACCATCAGGAACGTCTCGGGCATGTGTGTGGTATGGAGCACGGGATGAAAAGCGGGATGAAAACGTTGGGTGCGGTTACAGGCCGACGCCGACGGCGAGGGGCCACGGCGTCTGGCTGACGACGAGGAAGCCGAGCGCCGTGCCCAGGAGGGCGACGTTCTTGAGGAACTGCGTCATCTCGGTCATCTGCTCCTCCGCGGGCGCCGCCCAGAAGTCGTGCATCGTGGGCGTCGCGACGAGCAGGAAGACGGCGATAGCACCCGCGGCGAGCGTCGGGAAGACGCCGAGCACGATTCCGAGGCCGCCGAAGAGGAGCAGTCCCCCGGAGAACGGAACGGCCAGGTTCGGGGCGGGAATCCCCTTCGCCCCCGCGTACCCGACCATCGTTTCGGCGTTGAGGAAGTGGTTCAGCCCGGTGAAGGCGATGACCGCCCCGAACAGGACGCGTGCGAGGAGGAACACGACGTCGGCGCCGGCGGAGTCGAACAGCGACGCGTTCTGGAGGACGAGTTCGGCGCTCAGACGGGTAATATCGGTGATGTCGGATGGGTACATCGTACGTCGCTGTATGCGACCCCCAAATATATCATTTTCCTGACGTTGATGTCACCGGGTAACGTCGGTGCCACCAGCGAACGTCGACGACCGCAGTCGAGATCAGGAGTTGTCTTCGACGATTTCGCGCGCGTCGTCGGCCTTCTCCGCCGCGATTCGCGCGAGGTCGGCCGCGAGTTCTTCGAGCGAGGCGCCCGCCTCCGAGAGCCCGTCGACGAACGCCTGCAGGTCCGACGCGAGCGCGTCGAACGCGTCGGCGGCCGCCTGCCCGTCCTCGCGCGCCCGCGGTTCGCGCTCTGCCCGGTCGAACCGCTCGGCGTCGTTCAGGTCGGCGACGGCCGTGAGGAATCGGTCGAAGAAGTCGGCGAGCGAGCCGAAGCCGTCGACCTCCGTACCGAACTGAGCGACCTTCGCCCCGTACTCGCTCTCGGATATCTCGGGGACGACAGAGACGCCCGACGCGTCGGTCTCGGACTCGATACGGTCGAGCGGCTCTTCGGCGTCGTCGCGCTCCTCTCGGAGGTCCTGTGTCGCGGTTTCGAGTGTCGACTCCTGTTGTTCCACGACGGCGTCTCGTGCGGTCTCCGTCGCCCCGAACGCCGCGATGAGGCGAGGCTGGACGTCGATGCTCAGGCGGAGGAACCGTCTGGCCGACTCGACGGCGGCGAGCCGCGGTTGCTGGCGACCGCTCACCAGCCGTCGGGCGTTCTCGATGTTGTCGTCCGCGTCGGTCAGTTCGGTGAGGACGGCCGCCCGCGAGAACCCCTGACTCGCGGCGGAGACGGTGACGAGCGAATCGCTCGCGTTCCCCGTGTACGCCGCGACCGCCTGCGAGAGGTCGCTGATCGCCCGGTCGAGTTCCTGCGCCGCACGCTCCTCGCGTTCGCTCAGTTCCGGCGTCTCCGTCTCAGTCGGCGTCTCGGTCGGTTCCTCGGTCTCGGTCGCCGTCGCAGTCGGCTCCTCGGTCGCCGTCGCCGTCGGCTCCTCGGTGGGCGTTGCGGTCGACGAGGGTGCCTGCGTCGCTGTTCCCGTCCCCGCCGTCGGCGTCGACGTGTCGGGGGAGGGCGACTGGCCGCAGCCGGCGAACAACGCTACCGCCGCGGCGAGAACAGAACGTCGGTCCATACCCTCATCTCCTGTCGGATTGAAATAAGTATACCGCTGGGTACACTCTCGTCCGTCGGTTTTCTGCCTCCGGTCGCACGTAGGCTTCGACGGGCCGGAGGCCCTCACGGCGGGCGGTCCTCTCACCCGTCGGACGATGTCGAATTCTGGAATTTACTGCCGCGACGAACACAAAAATAATATACCGCATTGGCGAGAAATGAACGCACGGAGGGGACGTTAAAAAATGAGCAACACTTGGGACGCGGCTGGGTTCGTGGCTAGTTCCCGCTATCGGCTTGCTGTCTGTGAGTATCTCTCTGACCACGGGCCGGGGCTTCCGTCCGAAATTTCGACGGAGACCGACCTCGCACAGCCCCACGTCTCTCGGGCGCTCTCGGAACTCCGAGACCGAGACGTCGTCGAACTCCTCGTTCCGGAGTCGCAGCAGAAGGGGCGACTCTACGACCTCACGGAGGCGGGACGGGTCGCCCTCAACCGGCTCGCACACGGTCGGAACGCGGTCGACATCGAGGTCGTGACCCGCGAAGAGTTCCCGCACGACGACCTCGTCAAACACCTCGAAACGGCGTACTCGGGGGTCATGCAGGCGGTCGCGGCGTACGACGGCGACGCCGCGAGCGTCCACTTCTTCGCGAGCGAACCGGCGGACAGCAGGGAGTCACCCATCGTTCGGCTGTGGACGACGTCGGGCCCGAACGGCGAACTGACCTCCGGAGCGACGGGCCGTCACGAGTTCACCGTCTACGGGCTCGAAAACGTCACGCTCGTCGACCTCTGCGTCGACGAGACGCGGCGTCTCGGTATCTCGCTCGACGACGAGGCGGACGTCCCCGTGCGGAGCTTCGTCGATGAGATAGAGGAGTACCTCCGGAACTGAGCGCCGGTCGGCCGTCCACGGTGGTGAGCGCGCTCGTCCACGACGACCCCTCCGAGTACCCCGTGGGGCGACGTGTGTCGCGCCGTCACCGTGTCGAGAACGACGAGCAGGACGCAAGCGGTGCGCGTGTCCCGACTCGGCGTCGAAAGCTCCGCTACCCCGAGGACTCGGCGATACTGAACGTCGGTCTATCGGTAGCCGTCCAGTCGCTGCAGAGCGAGCGGCCGGTAACCCCGCCGTCACCGGCTGACACGGACGTTGCCGAGAGTACATTAGCGCCGAACTCCTATTGGTTCCCATGTCAGATCACGACGTCTCCGCCGAACGACCCGACAGCCTCGCGCACGTCGCCGGGTGGGACCACGTCACCCTCGTCGGCAGCAACGCCGAGGACACGGTCGCCTTCTACCGCGACGTCCTCGGCCTCCCGTTGGTCATCCGCCAGCCGAACCTCGACCGCGAGGAGGTCGAACACCTCTTCTTCGACGCCGGCGACGGCCGCCTCGTCACGTTCTTCGTCGACGAGTCCCGCGAGTCGGTCGAGCGTCAAGACCCCGGCGTCGGTGCCGTCCACCACCTCGCGTTCCGCATCGAACCCGAGGAACTCCCCGCGATTCGCGACCGACTCGACGAGGCGGGCCACCGCGTGAGCGAGTACGACCGCGGGGCCTTCCACTCGCTGTACACCCGCGACCACAACGGCCTCGTCATCGAACTCGCCGCGGACAAGTACGCCATTCCCGACGACCGACGGGCCGAGGTGCTCGCCCGCGCACAGGCCGCCCGCGTCGCCGCTGGCGCCGACTACATCGACTCCGACCACCTCGAAACCGCGCTCGCGGACCTCGGTCTCCCGGTCGAGCCGAACGACCTGCCGGACGCCCCCACCGGACGCGACTTCTGAGCCGTTCTACGTCCGCTCGCGACACCTGCGTCGGGCTCTACGTGACCTGATCCGGTGCTACCCCGAACCGTGCACGAGGTGGGTCGGTTCGCCGGGCGATCTCTGTCTGTCCCGAGCGGCCGCTGCGACGAGTACGACCGCCAGGGGTCGGACGAATCACGACCGAGAAACCCCACGGTCGGTTCTCCGAACCTCGTGGGATAAACGCGGGAGAAGTTGTCAGACGTTCAAATATATTGATAGTCGAACACGACCATGATCTGGTACAGGAGCCGTCCACCACTGACTCCACCGGCCCCCCGCTGGCCCTCCGAACGGTGGACTCCTGTTCGAGGCATCCCCGACCCCGCTCGACTCACACTCCGGTCGGAACCCGTCACCTTCGACGGTCGCGGCGACCGGACTACTCCCCGCTATCGCGAGGTTTCGGCGACCGTGACGCTCCCGGAGCGACGCTTCAGGCCCGCCTGCGAGCGTCCGATATCGGCCTCGACTGGTCGAGCGTCTCGATCCGTTCGACGAGTTCGCAGTACGCGTCGTTCTCTCTCAGTTCCCCCGCCGATTTCGCCGTCTGCAGCGCCGACTGCTTGGCGCGCAGCGAGTGCAGTTCGGCCGTCACCGGGTCATGGCGCGCGCGGCGCAGGAGTTCGCCGACGACGTCGAGCAGTTCGCACTGCGAGATGGGCTTCGTGAGGTAGTCGTCGACGTCCATCCCGACGATGTCGAAGTCCGGGGAGACGGCGGTCACCATCGCCGTCCGACAGGTGAGTCCCCGCTCCGCGAGCCGCTGCACCAGGTCGTCGCCCGAGAGAGGAGGCATGTGCCGGTCGGTCACGACGACGTCGACGGTTTCGTCGACGCGTTCGAGTGCCTCTTCGCCGCCGTAGGCCGTCCGGACCGTGTACTCCGTTTCCGTCTTCAGCCAGACGGTGTAGAGGTCGGCGAGTCCGGGCTCGTCGTCCACGACGAGGACGACGGAGTCGCGGTCCCGTTCGGTCATACTCGCCGTCCTCCTCGTCTCGGGTCGACCACTTCGAGCCGGTGGCTCCGGTCGGGCCGAACGTGCCGGACGTCACAGGGACGAGCGCCAGTCCGTCGGATCGATGTCGGAGTCTTCGGCTTCATCGGTCTCTCGGACGGTCACCGGAGGCATATCGGTACGCCACACTCACGACGTACCGGGGTGTCGGGGCACTCTAGCCGGCTAGAGGGTCGGGTAATTCACTGGATTCCAACACCGAGCGCACGACGGTCTGTTCCGCCGCCCGGAGGTGGTACTGGTACGTCGACGAGGCGACGCCCATCATCTCCGCGAGCGCGGCGCTGTTCGTCTCGCGGGGCCACTCGTAGAACCCGCTGTAGAACGCGGTCCGAAGCGCCTCCTGCTGCCGCTCGGTGAGGTCGTCGAGTATCCGGTCCCGGAACGTCTCGCGCGTCTCGATCGGGTCGGTGTTCCGGCGGCGAGCGAGCAGTTCCGTCTCCGAATACGCGCTCTGTATCTCGTCGACGACCGACCGGACGCTTCCGCTCCCCCGGAGGACGCCCACGAGCGTCGTCGTCCCGCCGCCGGCCGCGAGGCTCCGGATCCGGACGCCGTTTCGCTGCAGGATACGGACCAGGGGGGGCGTCGAAACGGTGAGCTGGTAGAGCCCCTGTTCGCCCTCGACCGACAGGGGCTGTACCGCGGTCACCTGCTCCAGTGGCTCCAACAGGCGCTCCACCTCGGTCTCGGTCACGCCGTCGAATCTGAGGAACAGCCGCAGGCTGTCGGTCTCGGTCGTGACCGCTCCGACGAACTCGACGTGGGCGTCCGACTCGGCCGTGATCCGGTTGGTCAACAGCCGTCTGTCGTGGACCGCGAGTTCGATCTCCATGCGCTCGTCCGACTGGATGGCCTCGGCCCGGTCGACGTTGCGGAGCGCGTAGCCCATCGTCTCTCCCAGTTCCGCCAGAACGGTCTGCTCCCGCTCGTCGAAGATGTCGGCGTCTTCGGCGTAGATCACGAGCACGTCGTCGACGGAGTCACCTCTCACGATGGGGACGACGGCGACCGAGCGGTAGCCGTAGTTCAGTATCTCGCTCCGGTGATCGTCCCAGTCAGGGTCGTCGAGGACGTTCGGGGCCACCTGGACCGCGCCGTCGCGGAGCGCAGCGGCGATCAGGCGGGACAGCGGCGTCTGCGCGTCCGTGGCCCTGATGTGGTCGACGTACTCGGGGTCCGTCCCGCTCCAGTATTCGGGCTCGACGCAGTCGTCGACCGGAGTTCGTGCCCCGGTCCAGGCGAACGAGTACTGGTCGCCGGCCGATATCCGTTCGCAGACGCTCTCCATGATCTCCGACCGCGTCGCGGACCGGACGAGGGTCTGGTTGATATCCCTGATGACGGCGTTCAATCGGTTCAGTTGTTCGAGGGCCTGGTTCTGCCGTTCGAGTCGGCGGTCCCGTTCGCGGAGACTGCGTTCCCGCTCGGCGCGGTCGAACGCGGCGTTCATGTTCTCCCTGACGAGGTGAAGCACCTCGCGCCGGGTGGTGGTGAACGAGGCCGCCCCTTCGGCGACGATCACGAGGAGACCGTGATTACTCAGCGGGAGAACCATCGCCGACGTCGGGGAATCCGCTCCCGGTCCCGGCCGCAGTCCGGTCTCCTCCAGGTCGACGATCCGCTCCTCGCCGTCGACGAACGCCTCCCACAGCGGCCCGTCGCCCCGCGTCACCGCCCGAATCCCCTCCCCGTCGAAGTCGTCGGACCACCCGAGCGGGACGAGTCGGTCGCTGTCGTCGAACGCGTAGACGACGCTGTCGGTGTCGAGGAGTTCGTCCGTGGTGTCGATACCGATTTCGGCGATCCGTTCGCCGTCCGTGGCGTGGATCATCTCGCGGGTCCGCTCGTGTAACCCGGTCAGCATCTCCTCGTACCGACGCTGGTGGGTGACGTCGTTGACGACGGTCAGGACCGCCGGTTCGTCCTCGTAGGCGATCGGTCGAGCGGTGACCTCGACGTGCCGCTCCCGCCCGTCGAGAGTGACGACCCGGTGGCGTCGGTCGGTCGGCAACCGCTCTCCGCGCTGGGTCAGGACCGCGGTCTGGCCGACGTCCTCGCGGTCGGCCGGATGGAAGAACTCGGCGAGGGACGTCCCGGTGAGTTCTTCCTTCGTGTCCCCGTCGACGAGGTCGACGAACGCGTCGTTCGCGTAGACGACCCGTCCGTCGCTGTGGACGAGTATCGAGTACGGCGACATCTCGACGAGCGTCCGGTATCGCTGTTCGTTCTCGCGGAGTTCCCGTTCCATCTGCGTTCGGTCGGTGATGTCCCTCCCGATTCCGACGACCTGCTCGGCCCCGTCGTCGTCCGTCAGTCGTGACCCCTTGAACTCGTAGTGGCGCCGCTTCCCATCCCTCGTCGCCAGGTCGGCTTCGACGAACCCCTCTCCGCGTTCGAGGGCGGCCACCACCGATCCGTCGCCGGGTGGGTCCTCCCGCGGCACGAAGAGCGTCGCCGCGTCCATCCTCGTGAGCTCCTCGTCGGTGTACCCCGTCACCTCGGTCAGCCGCGCGTTCCAGCGCCTCAGCTTACCCGCGTGGTCGAAGACGTAGAAGACGTCACTGAGTTCGTCGAGCGCGTTCCGAATGAAGTCCCGTTCCGATCGGAGCGTCTCCTCCACGTTCCGGAGTTCGGTGACGTCGACGACGACGGCCTGACCGACCCACTCGCCCTGAAACCACCCGGGAGCCGCCGAGACTCGGGTGTGCCGCGTTTCCCGACCTTCGCCTCGAAGCCGTATCTGCACCGGGCCGACGGCCTCGCTCCGCTCGGTCACGCGGAACCGGACGCGCTCGCACAGGTCGTGGTCGTCCGGATGGACGAACGCCGAGAGCGGCCGTCCGACCAGCGTCTCGGTCTCTTCGGCTCCGAGCAGTTCGCGGGCCGCGTCGTTCCCCCACACCATCTCACCCTTTCCGTCGAACAGGATGATCGGCGCCGGCGAACTGGTGGTGAGGTTGTGATAGCGCCGCTCGGACTGCTGGTACTGCCGTTGCATCCTCGCACTGAGGACGTAGATGATCCCGCCTGTGAGAAGCACCTCGACGGCGCCCTTGACGCCCTGGACGCGCGCCAACACGGCGGAGTCGGCGATCAGGATCACGAACAGGACGTCCGAGACGAACAGCAACAGCCCCCCGAACGCCACGTAGATCACCGTCACTCGGAACGGCGTCAATCGGCTGAACCCCAAATACTCGCCGGGACGGGTGGAAACGTAGGATGACATTCGGTAGCTCACTCCGCCGTCGGAGGGCGTACGGACGCTACCGACATAACGACAATGATAGATAATTATGTTCGGTGTGACGGGCGCCGAGTGCCATCGGCGAGTTCAGAGAGTTACCTTCGGGTAGCGTCTCCCTTCGTCCTGTGACCCTCACCACGGAGTTCGTTATCCGGTCGCCCTCTCTTCCGTTCGTTCGTCTCGCGGAGTCGCTCCCGTCGAACCGTGTCGAGTGCGTGCACGGGTTCTGTCACGAGGAGAACGCTCGGGTGTTCGTCGTCTCCCTCGAACCCAGCGACGACGTCTCCGGGGATGACCTTTCGGCTCTCGACGAGGTCGGAGAGACCGGCCCGCTCGGACGCGCGAGCGGGAAGGACGTTAGAATCGCATGACGACGAGGGGCCGCGAGTTGCGACGACGTTGTACTGTTTGAGAGGAGATTCCGAAGAACGTCGAAAACTCCGAAAACGGCCGAGTAAGACGCTCTACTCGCTAATAGAGATTGTAACCGAACTGCGTTGTAAGTAGATGGGCGCTGCAGGATTGTGAACGACGCCGTCGGCTCGCGTTCGCTCGCCGCCGTCTAGTTCAAATCCCTTGCGGTACACTCGTCACTGCTCACTAGCGTTCGCAGGACGAGTGGGCGCTGCAGGATTTGAACCCGCGACAACTTGGTCCGAAGCCAAGCACTCTGTCCAAACTGAGCTAAGCGCCCGTACTCGAACGTACCGAGACACGCCGTGTTAAACCTCGTGGTTTCGCACGTCCTCACGAGGTGTGGCCGACCGTCGTCGACGCCGGGGAGACGGTCGCTCGGTTCCATCGCTCGGAGCGCAGAATCACCGGATAGCGACGCCTCAGCCGACCGGTCAGTATCGAGAGAAACCCCGGCACGACGTGTCCATGACTGGTAATGGAATCAAAAAGAATATTACCGGCACACTGTATCTTGCTATCACCTAATGACTCCCGGAGAGTCGGCCCGTCGCACAAGCGTCTCTCTACCTACGGGACTGACTACCCGGGAGCTCTCTCATGTATGACCTCTCGCCTGCACTCGACGCCACAGTGCAACCGGGGACGAACATCCTGTTGGCGGGACCGCCACTGACCGGCAAGCGAGCGCTCGGGTTCGACGTCATCGCCGGTGGAATCGACGCGGGCGAGGGGGCCGTCGTCGTCAGCACCAAGGACAGCGCCCAGCGCGTGCTGAACGAGTTCGAGTCCCGGTTCGATATCGACGACGAGCCCCTCACCGTCATCGACTGTGTCACCCGCCAGCAGGGTATCAGCGACGTCACCGAGAGCGACCACGTCAAGTACGCCTCCTCGCCCGTCGACATGACCGGTATCGGGATCAAGTTCTCCGAGGTGCTGGAGGAGTACTACCAGGTCCGAGGGCTCGAACGGAACCGCGTCATGCTCCACTCGCTGTCGACGCTGTTGATGTACTCGGACCTCCAGACAGTCTTCCGGTTCCTCCACGTCTTCACGGGGAGGGTCCAGAGCATCGACGGTCTCGGGCTGTTCTCCATCGACTCGACGGCCCACGACGACCAGACGATGAACACGCTCAAACAGCTGTTCGACGGCATCATCACGACCCACGAGGACGGCGAACCGACGGTTCGCCTGCCGTAGCCCGGGACGCTCGGACCCGCCCGGCACCGGACGGCCGTTCGTTTTTATCCTCGGCTCCTCTCTATCCCCCTATGCCTGTCACCAGCGACGATGGCCTGCGCCGACTCCTCGACCTGACGCCGGTCGCCGTCATCGGCTGTTCGAGCACGCCCGGGAAGGCCGCACACGAGATTCCGAAGTACCTCCAGCGACACGGCTACCGCGTCGTCCCGGTGAACCCGACGACCGACGAGATTCTCGGCGAACCGGCCTACGACAGCCTCGCGGAGGTCCCCGACGACGTCGAACTCGTCGACGTGTTCCGCCCGAGTGCGGAGGTGAGCGGCATCGTCGACCAGGTCATCGAACGCCACGACGAACGCGGCGACGTCGAGGCCATCTGGCTCCAACTCGGCATCCGCGACGACGACGCGGCCGCGCGCGCCGAAGAGGCGGGGCTCGACGTCGTCCAGGACAAGTGCATGAAGGTCGAACACGGCCGCCTCCTCGGCTGAGTCGGCCTCCACCCGTTACCGCTACTTCGAGTCGCGCGTCGACTCCGCGTCGGCGGTCGACTCCGAGTCCGACTCCGAGGGCTCGTCCGTCGCGACGTCGGCGTCCGTCGCTCCGACACTCGCGTCGTCCGCGGCCTGTGTTTCCGTGTCGGCGTCGACATCGGGGGCGGCCTCGCCGCCGGCGTCTGCCGTCACTCCGCTCTCGGCCTCCGAGATGTGCGCCTCGGCGATCAGCGCGTCGACGTCGATGCCCTCGCGTTCGGCGAGCGCCTGGAGGATGGCGCGCTGCTCGGCCGCTTCCTTTTCGAGCCGGTCGACCCGATTGTGCGTCGCGGTGACGGTCTCGCGCATCTCCGCGACCTGCGCCCGGAGGTCGTTGATCCGTTTGTACAGCTCTTCGCCCATCTCCGCGACTTTCTGGAGCTTCTTCGCGGTTCCGCCGATTCCCATACCAGAGCGTGTGACCCCCGCCCTTGTGTGCGTTCCGCTTACTCCCGGGCTCACGAGAGGGTCGCGGGGTCGACCCGTCGCGTCAGCCACCGGAGTCCGAGGTACGCCCCGGCGCCGACGACGGCGACCGTCCCGACGGCGGCAGCGCTCGTCGGGTCGGCGCTGTCGATGGCGAGTCGCGCGGCGACGTTCGCGGGGTTCACCGGGAGGACCGTGCTCCGCCGAACACGAGGAGGACGGCGACGGAGTACAGCAGTTGCGCGGTTCGCCGGTCGGAGGCGACGATGGCGAGCGCGAGCGCGAGAGACACCACGAGGACGGCGAGCGAGGCGACGAACGCGACCAGGAGCAACGGGTGCGAGACGCTCGTGCCGTTCAGTCGAAGGAGGGCGATCCAGAGCGCGGCCTGCGTCGGTGCCAGTCCCGCCGCGGCCAGCAGTTTCCCGTCGACGATGTCGCCGAAGGAGACGGGAGCCACTCTGAGCAGTTCGAGCGTCCCCCGGTCGCGTTCCTCGGTGAGCGAGTCGACGGCGAGCGACCCGCTGATGAACACCGGGAGGAACAACAACAGGGGAACGAGGACCGTGTAGGTGAAGCCGAAGTATGGACTCGACGTCCCCTCCGGCGGGAGGTCGAGCGGGACCCGCCGGAGCGAACTCGCCCGCTCGGATCGCTCGGCACGCTCGAACGAGCGGAGCACCTCCCGCACCTGGACCACCGTCACGGTCGTCTCGATGTTCGAGTCGGGGACCGTCGCGCGGACGAACGTCCGACCGTCGCGTCGCTGTGCCACGAGGACGGCTTCGACGTCGCCCTCTTCGAACGCGGCGAGGGCGGCCTCCTCGGTGGCGTACGGAATCGGTCGCACGCCGGGCTGGCTGTTCGCGACGGCGAGCAGTTCGCTCGCCTCCGCCTCGGGGCCGCTGAGCGCGACGTCGACCTGGTAGCCCTGGACGCTCCCGGGGTCGTACAGCGAGACGAGGCCGACGACGAGAAACGACGAGAAGGCGGCGATGAACACCTGGATGAGCAGCGCGAGGACGATGGTCTTCTCGGCCTTCAGCACCTGCAACTCCCGGCGGGCGACGGTGAGCGAGCCGTCAGCCAAGGAGCGTCACCACCGTGAGGTTGTACACCGTGTGGACGCAGACGGCCGTCCCGAGGCCCAGGAGATACCACTGGAACCCCCGTCGCGCGCCGAGCGCCGACAGCGACGCCGTCACGACGTGGAGCACGAGCGGGGCCGCCAGGAGGGCGAGCGCGAGCGGGAGCGCCTCCACGCCGACGGTCCCGGCCGGCGCGAACGCCGCCCGGCCGACCGCGAGTTCGGGCAGGCCGACCAGTTGGACGACGGCCGTCACCTTCTCGCCGGCGAAGAAGCCCACGCCGGAGGCCGCGCCGACGGTGAGTGCGCTCCGGAGAGAGGGGGAAAACCGGCCCTTCTCGAAGCCGGCCAGTACGTGGAGGCTCTTCGCGATTTCCTCGACGAGCGCGACGACGACGAGGATGACCGGAATCGAGACCGAGACGGGCAGCGCGAAGAGGACGGCGACGCCGAGCAGTTCGGCGACGAAGACGAACGGGATGGAGAGCGCGGAGACGAGCGCGACGGACCCCGTTCCCGACAGCCGTGCGTCGAGCGCGTCGAGGAACTTGAGGGGAACCGGTCGCTGGGTGAACATGTCCTCCTCGCGGTAGACGCCGATGCCGAGGAGGAACAGGACCATCGAGGAGAGGTAGATGGGACCCGTCGAGAACAGGTACGAGGCCAGGTCGACGCCCGTTCCCTGGAGGTCCCTGACGACGAGCGAGAGCGGCGAGATGAGCGCGATGGGCGTCACGTTCGTGAAGATGGCCGGGACGAACGCGTAGGAGGTGAGAAAGACGCTCACCGTCACGGTGACGAACGTGAGTTCCTTGAACGACCGCGCGAACATCGCGCCGACGAACGTCGCCGCCAGGAAGAGGAGGGCGAGCGGGACGACGGCGGCGACGGAGACGACGCCACCGCCGACCAGGAGTGCGATGAGCGTCGTCACCGCGACCATCGCGGTCAGGTACGGCAGCGTCTTCCCGGCGACGATGTCTCCGGGAGTGACGGGCGCGACGAGGAGGAGTTCGCCCCGTCGGTTGACCCGCTCGTTGAGCACGGTCGAACCGTACGCCTGAATAACGAAGTTCATCGGCACGAGGAAGGCGAACGCGAGGACGAGCGACCCGAACGGGAACGGCGGGTCGATGTCCGCGGGCGACCCGGTCGAGTCCTGTGCGAAGACGCTGGTGCCGATACCCGGAATCGCCAGCGGTCCGTCCCGATTCGCCGTCCGCACGTCGGCGTCGCCCGTGCCGCCGGAACCGGCCACGCTCTGCCCGCCCGCAGCGTCGGCCTCGTCGCCGCCGCGTTCCGTCCCGTCGCCACCGCCCGTCGTCTCCGCGACCACGACATCCTCGCGCGTCGCGTAGGTGAGCGAGACCACGACGGGGAACGCCGCCGACTGGTTCGGTTCGGCGCGCATCAGCCCGGCGTTGTGTCGCTCGACGCTCGCGCGGAACGCCGCGAGCGCGGCCTCCCCTTGGGCGTCTCGGGGGCGACGACGCCCCGATTCGTGACGAGCAGGTCGAGGTCGCCCGCGACGAACGCGGATTCGCTGGGCGGACGCGCCACGAGCGACGTGCTCGATGCGACAGGGTCGTAGTAGGGACTCGATTCGGCGACGCCGACGCGGTAGAGGTCGCGGTCGAGGGCGACCCCGTTGGTGAGGACGCCGGCCCCGAGAACGCTCCCGACGACGACCAGCGCGACGAGGCCCATGAGGACGGTCCGTCGGTCGACGACGGCGGCCGACCGGCTCACCTCCCAGCGCGCGATTCGCGCGACGGCACGCGGTTTCAGCCGCGGCGTCACTGAGTCGCCTCCGCCCGCGGGTCCGACTCCAGTTCGCGGCCCGCGATGTCGAGGAAGAGGTCCTCCAGACTGGGCTCTTCGGTCCGGATGTCGACCACGCGCCCGCCCGCGTCTCCGGTCGCCTCGCGGACCGCCTCGACCGCGTCCATGTCGTCGACGACGGTCACGTACTCCTCGCCGGCAGGGTCGCTGTCGGGGAGAGAGACGGTCGTGAACACGCGGTACGTCGTCGACCCGTGTTCGTCTCTGATCTCGGGGACGGTGCCGCGGGCGACGATCTGTCCGCGGTTCATGATGACGACGCGGTCGCAGACGCTCTCGACGTGGTAGAGGTTGTGCGCCGAGAAGACCACCGTCTTCCCCCGCTCGGCGAGTTCGCGCGTGAACTCCAGGACGTAGTTGGTCGTGAGCGGGTCGAGTCCGGACGCGGGTTCGTCGTAGATGAGCAGGTCCGGGTCGTTCACGAGCGAGCGCGCGATGGCGACCTTCCGCTTCATCCCCTTCGACATGTCTCCCAGCCGTCGCTCGCGGTGTTCGAGTTCGAGGCGGTCGAGCGTCTCCTCGGTGCGCTCGCGAGCGACGTCACGGGGCACGTCGTAGAGGTCGGCGAAGAACCGCAGATACGACCGCGGCGTCATGTCCTCGTACAGCGGTGATTCCTCGGGGAGGAACCCCAGGGAGCGGCGCATCTCGGGGTCGCCGGCGTCGTACGTCCCGACCGTCGCCGTCCCGGCCGACGGTTCGACGAGTCCGGCGAGCATCTTCAACGTCGTCGTCTTCCCCGCGCCGTTGGGACCGACGATGCCGAAAATCTCCCCCCGGTCGACCGCGAAGTCGCTGCCGACCACCGCGGGAAACTCGCCGTAGGTCTTGCGGAGGCCGTTGACGCGTATCATACGCGTGGCACCGCCTCCTCACTGTTTAAGCTCACCCGCCGACTCTCAGTCGTGAGAACGTCCGAGGGCGTGACTGGTCTTCACCCCTCACACCGGTGGTACACACGAGACGGCGGTACACACAAGACGATAGCCAGTGTACTGACACGTATGAGCGAGATCACGCTCATCCGCGCCGACGACACCTGGCACCGCACGGATATCCTCGGTTGCTCGTACGCCGACGTCGCCGTTGTCGACGAGGAGCGGACCGTCGACCGCGACGCGCTGTCGGGGTTCGACCGCTGTGGGACGTGTACGTGGTGAGGAGGGGACGGAAAACGACCGGCGTCGTCGGGGACGCCACCGGAGACGCCGACGTCGATACTGAGCGACCGACGGCTTACGCGTACTTGCTCTTCCCGGCGCTGCCCGCGATTTCGGCGAGGTCCTGGTGGACCTCGGCGATGCGCTCGCGGACGTCGCGGCCGCCGACGCGCGGGTCGAACACGTCCTTGTTCGGCGACCAGTCGACCGCGTTGTAGAAGCCGTCGCGGTCGTCTTCGATGCCCTCGGGTGGCACGAGTTCGTCGGTGTGTGCGCGGTAGAGGTCGAACAGCGTCCGGGTGTACTCGTACTGGTAGCGGGTGTCCTTGTTCACCTTGCAGATGCCGTACTCGAGCATCTGCTGGAGCTGTTCGGGGAGAATACCCGACGAGCCGTGCAGGACCAGCGGCGTGTCGAGGCCGTGGTCGCGGAGTTCCTGGCGGATGTCCTGGGCGATGTCGGGTCGCAGTTCGAGGTTCTTCCCCTTCGCGACGCCGTGTTGGGTCCCCACGGAGATGGCGAGCAGGTCACAGCCCGTCCGGTCGACGAACTCCACTGCCTCCTCGGGGTCGGTGTAGAACGCCTCGTCGGAGACGATTTCGTCCTCGACGCCCTTGATCCGTCCCAGTTCGGCTTCGACGAGGATGTCACGGCCGGCGTCCTCGATCATCTCGACGACCTGTCTGGACTCCTCGATGTTCCCCTCGAACGGCTCGTGGGAGGCGTCGATCATGATCGAGGAGGGGATGTCGAGTTCGATCTGTTTCTCGATGAACTCCATGTCCGTCTGGTGGTCCATGTTGAGGAAGACGCCGATGTCGTACCGCTCGGCGATGACCTCGATGTAGTTCCCCATCGCCTTCAGCCCCGCGACGGGGTCGCCGTCGCCGGCGAACTTGCAGGCACCCCCGCTCAACTGGAGGAGCAGGTCGGAGTTCGCCTGTGAGGCCCCCTCCATGAGCCCCATCATCACGTTCGGTTCGGCGATGTTGCTCGCGACGAGCCCGAATCCCTCGTCGAGCGCGTCGTCGTACACTGCGTCGAGTTCGGCCCCACTGTAGAATGGCATGTGTAGTCCTCGCTTCCCCCATGAGATGACAGCGTAATAATTCATGCGGGCGAGGACCGTACGCGAGACAGCGTCGGACGAGAACGGAAGAGGGGAACAGGATTCGGAACGCTCTCCGTGAAACGCTCGAACGGTAGATGGGTTTTGGCCGCCAGACGGAACACAGGGCGCGTACACCGCACACCCCCGAGGCTCAGCAGTCGTCGGATCGAAGCCGAGTAGTACGGTCCACCGTTCACCGCTCGGTCTCGTTTCGGGACCGAAGGATGGTGTCCCGCAGGCGCGGTATGTAATGGACGAGGTCCGTCGTCGTTAACATCCCGACGAGGCGGTCGTCATCGACGACGGGGAGCCGTCGAATCGAGCGGTCTCTCATCAGCGTGGCTGCGGTGTCGATGGAGTCGGTGCTGTTGATGGTAATCACGGGAGTGGTCATGAACGAACCGACTGGAACCGCGGTGACATCAGCACCGGTCGCGACCTGGTGCATGATATCTGATTCGGTGACGATTCCGATCAGATCGTCCGTCTCCGGGTCGACGACGACCGCCGAGCCGATACCGTTCTCCGCGAAGAGCCTGGCAACCGCACTCGCTGTCGTCTCCTCGGTGATCGTCCGGGCCGAGCGCTTCATCACATCTGCAACCGACTGATCGATCATGCTGCTCACTGGCTACGAAGGCGGTTAAGTGGTACTGAGGCGGGGGGCGGTTTACACTGTGAGCTTCGACCAAACAAGGGGGAACTCCCTGTATTCAACACGCTGTCTGTCTCACCTCCCGTTATTTCGACGAGGTGACCGGAACGAAAACTGGAACGCGAGACGGCCTATTCGTAGTCGTAGAAGCCGCTGCCGCTCT
Organism: Salinigranum rubrum; assembly: GCF_002906575.1. Lineage (NCBI taxonomy): Archaea > Methanobacteriati > Methanobacteriota > Halobacteria > Halobacteriales > Haloferacaceae > Salinigranum > Salinigranum rubrum. The sequence goes on along the minus strand of NZ_CP026309.1, from coordinate 1,706,556 downwards.
TTTTACCCAACTCGCCCGCTTCGACCTTCCGCTTCAAGAGATAGGCGGGCTTGTAGCGGTCGCCGAGTTCGTCGTAGAGCGTCTCGGAGGCGTGCAGGCAGACGTCGAGGCCGATGTGGTCTGCCAGGGTGAGCGGTCCCATCGGGACGTTCGTACCGAGGGTCATTCCCTTGTCGATGTCCTCCTTCGAGGCGACGCCCTCGTCGTACGCCCGAATCCCTTCGTTGAGCCACGGCATCAGAATCCGATTGGTGACGAAGCCCGGCTTGTCGTCGGACTCCCACGTCTCCTTTTCGAGGGATTCGGCGAAGCCGTGTGCGAGGTCGACGACGGCTTCGTTCGTGAGTTCGCCGCGGACCACCTCGACACCCTTCATCACGGGGACGGGGTTCATGAAGTGGAGGCCGACGACGTGCTCGGGTCGTTCGGTGGCGGCCGCGATGGAGGTGATCGAGAGCGTCGAGGTGTTCGTCGCCAGCACGACGTCCTCGGCGAGGAGGTCGTCGAGGTCACCGAAGATGTCCTTTTTTACACTCATGTTCTCGACGGCCGCCTCGACGACGAGGTCCGCCTCGGCGAGGTCGTCGAACTCCGTCGTTCCCGTGATGCGGTCGCGCGCGGCGTCGGCCTCCGCTTCCGAGAGTTTCTCCTTCTCGACGAACCGCGAGAGCGAGCTGTCGATGCTGTCGAAGCCGCGCTCGACGAACTCGGTCTCGATGTCGCGCATGACGACGTCGTAGCCGGCCGTCGCGGCGACCTGTGCGATGCCGTTGCCCATCGTTCCCGCGCCGACGATACCGACCGTCTCGACGTCTTCGAGCGTTCGCATACCTCCCACCAGACCCGGGGGTGTTGTAAGGCTGGCGTCGGGGGCAGTCGGTGCCGTTCGGTCGTCGTTCGCTCCCCCATCGGTCCCGCCGACGCGACCGCATGCCGTCGCCGGTCGATCCGTGGTCGGTCCGTTCGCGAGACTGAACACGACGACGTCGAATCCCGGAGAAACCATTTTGACAACTGACATCATACCTCACGGCATGGTCACGACGACCCGCCGCGAGGACGGGACGTGGTACGAGTGCGAGGACTGCGGGATGCTGTTCGAGTCGGAGGGCGACGCGAAGGCCCACGAGGGACACTGCGACACGGACTCGCCGTCGTATCTGCAGTAGCACGGACGAGAACGAGACGTCGAAGGGCGAGCGGTGGCGAGCGGCGACAGTGACGGCTCAGCGGTGGTCTTCGAGCATCGACTCCGCGTGTTCGCGGGAGGTGGCGACCTGCCAGCGAACCTGTGCGCCGTCGCCGTACGCCAGCGCCTCCTTGAGGTCGTCCTGTAACGGGCCGGCGTCGACACCCAGGGAGTTGCCGTCGCCGTCGCCGAGTTCGTACACGCCGTATCGATCCGGAACGCTCCTCACGACCGCTTTCGTGAGCGGCTTCCAGGGTTTGCGGAGGCTCATTCGACGCTCTCCCTCCCGGCGTCGTCCGTCTCGCCCCCGCTCTCACCGTCGTCTGCGACGAACTCGTAGGAGTCCTCGCCCCAGTCGTCCTCGACGAACGCGAACACGCGGCCCCGGGCCACGTCGGGGTCGGCGTCGACCGCGAACCGGAGTTCGCCGATGCGACGGACGACTACCCCCGGGAAGAGTTCCTCCTCTTCCTCCTGGTCGAGCATAACGCGGCCGACGCCCGTGGATTCGAGGATGTCGTCGTGGGTCTTGAGGTCGTTGACGTACACCAAAACGCCCTCCGAGTCGGTCGGGTCGGTGACGAGGACGTGGAGGTCGCGGCCGGGCTTCGTCGTGAGGGTGGAAACCTTCTCGGGAACGCCGCGGTAGAAGGTCGTCCGTCCGTCGATGTACTCCACCTCGACGCCCTCCTCGAGCAACGATATCGAGAGCGTGCTCGGAGCGACGTCGTTCCGGTGAGGCGCGCTCATACGAGGGTGGTAGTCTCCGGGTGGTAAAGAGGGGCTGGGTTCCGTCTCCCGCTCTCGGGTCGCGCGAACCGTCACACCTAAACGAGGCGTTCACACACGAGGGGAGTATGAAGGGTCGCGCAGTCGCGCTGGGTGCCGGCACCGTGTTGAACGCGCTCGCCATCGAAATCGGGTCCGCGTTCGCGCTCGACGCCGAGACGACGGCGGCGGTCGAACTCGACGACACCGAGGGCGTCACCGGCGCAATCGCGGACGCACCCGACGCCGACACGCGACTCATCGAACGCTGCGTCGAACTGACCGTCGAGCGCTACGGCGACGGAGAGCGGGGCGGGCACGTCCGAACCGAGAGCGAGGTGCCGATGGCCGCCGGGTTGAAATCGTCGAGCGCGGCGGCGAACGCGACGGTGCTGGCGACGCTGTCGGCGCTCGGCGTCGAGGTGAACGACGAGCAGAACGACGGAGGCGTGACCCGTCTCGACGCGTGTCGCCTCGGCGTCGAGGCCGCTCGTGACGTGGGCGTGACGGCGACGGGCGCGTTCGACGACGCCTCCGCGTCGATGCTCGGCGGCGTCACGCTCACCGACAACACGAGCGACGAACTGTTATCGAGAGACGAACGCGACTGGGACGTCCTCGTCTGGACGCCGCCCGAGCGCGCGTTCACCGCCGACGCCGACGTCTCTCGATGTAGGCGCGTCGCACCCATGGCGCGTCTCGTCGCCGACCTCGCCTCTGATGGGAGATACGCCGAAGGCATGACCGTCAACGGCCTCGCGTTCTCGGCGGCGCTCGGCTTCCCGACCGACCCGGCGGTCGAGGCGATGCCCCACGCCGAGGGCGTCTCCCTCTCCGGGACGGGGCCGAGCGTCGTCGCCGTCGGCGCCCAGTCCGAGTTGGAAACCGTCGCCGCTATGTGGGACCAGCGTGACGGGACGACCAGACTGACGACGACGCGAACCGACGGCGCGCGCGTCCTCTGACCTCACCCACGCTCCACCGACTCACACCCGACACACCATGACAGAGACCACCCCCGAGGACATGGACCTGGACGAACTGCGCACCGAAATCGAGGACATCGACCGCGAAATCGTCGAACTCGTCGCGCGCCGGACCTACGTGGCCGACACCATCGCCGACGTGAAGGCCGAGCGCGACCTCCCGACGACGGACGAGTCACAGGAAGAGCGCGTGATGGAGCGCGCCGCCAAGAACGCCGAGCGGTTCGAGGTCGACGCCAACCTCGTCAAAGCGGTGTTCCGACTCCTCATCGAACTGAACAAGGCCGAACAGCGGCGGAGTCGGTAGCACGTCCCAAATCGTCTGGTTTAATACACCCATGCGTGATCGGTAGTGGATGATAGACCCGAGCGCTGTCCTCGCGTTCATTCCCGTCGCACTCGTGCTCATCATCTCACCCGGACCGGATAGCATCTACACGCTAACTCGGAGTATCAGTGACGGGCGTACCGCCGGTGTGACGGCCGCGTTAGGGTCTTCGACGGGAAGTATCGTACACACGTCCGCAGCGGTACTCGGACTGTCGGCAATCCTCAAAACGTCCGCGCTGGCGTTCACCGTAATCAAACTCGTCGGTGCGGCGTATCTCGTGTATCTCGGTGTGCAGACGTTCTTGAACACCGAGGAGTTCGAGATTTCATCAGACGACCTCGGCTACACACCGAGCGAGTCGTTTCGAAACGCTCTGATGATCAACGTCTTGAATCCGAAGGTGGCCGTATTTTTCCTCGCCTTCCTTCCGCAGTTCGTCCAGACGGGGGGTTCTACTGCCCTTCAAATATTCACGTTCGGCGTGCTGTTTGCGAGTCTTGGGTTCGTCTACCAAGCGACACTTGCGGTTTTCTCCGCGCGGGCGAGACGAGTGATTACCGAGCGTGAACTCGTGAGAGATTCCCTTCGTGTCGTCAGCGGAAGCGTCCTCGTCGGGTTCGGGCTTAAGTTGGCGCTCGAACGAAGAACTTCGGCGTAGGGTCACGAGAAACGTTCGCGGTACCAACTGCCGTTCTCGACTGTGATGAAGAACGCGGCGACTCAGACGAACTTTGAAAGTCAGTCCGAGACCTGAACAAGGCCGAACAGCGTCGAAGTCGTGGGCGCCACTCGTTCGGGGACGGGAGTCACACGTTTCCGTCGCGGATGACCATCACCTTCACGCGACGCACGGCGTCGAAGTCACGGAGTCGGTACGTCAGTTCGCGGACCCGCTCGGCGGGGCCTCGACAGAAGAGCGATTCGAGACACCACTCCCCTTGATGGGTGTGGCTCGTGTTCAGAATGACGTCCTGATGCTCGTGCTGGACCGCGTGGAGTTCCCGTATCACCTCGTCGTGGCGGTAATCGAAGGCGACGAGCGCGACGATCTCTCCGGTCGTCTCTTCGAGACGAGAGTGTGACTCGATGTACTCCAACATCGCCTCTCTGACCGCCCGGGACCGGTTTTCGAGTTCCTGCTCTTTCCAGACCTGATCGAACTCTTCGACCACCTCGTCGGGGATGTTGAAACTCGTTCGCATAGCTGAGGGATCGTCGCGGCGTCACAAGAGTGCCCCTGTATGACGATTCACCCGTTTCGGTAGTAACAACCGTTATCGACGCTCTCGGCGGATACCCAGCCAGTAGATGTTACACGGTGAAGCGCTCGGACTTCTCCTCGGGGCGGTCGCACTCGGGGCCGTCCACGGTATCGAGCCGGGCCACGGGTGGCCCGTCGCCGCGTCGTACGCGCTCGATCAGGCGAACAAGTGGGTGTACGGCTTCGCGGCGAGTTTCATCCTCGGTGTCGGCCACCTCATCAGCAGTATTGCGATGGTCGGTGCGTTCTTTTACGCGAAAGAGTACTTCGATCTCACACAGATCAACGAACCGATTACGATACTCGGCGGCGTCCGGATCGGCGGGCAGGTGAGTCTCGTGGCCGGTGTCTTGCTCATCGCGCTCGGAATCCGCGAGTACTTCCACGGACACTCTCACGGAACTCACGACCGCGGCGACCACGGCCACGGGAACGACCATCACGACCACCACGAACACCCGGAAGGGGAGGGGTTCGAGTACGCCTTCGTCGGGGTGGGTAACGGCGACAGCGGACACTCACACGACTACAGCCACTCACACGACCACGGTCGTACTCACCACCACGCGGGCGGTGGGCTGTTCTCTCGTCTGAAGGGGTTCGTTCCCTTCGTCGGGGGACACGCCCACTCACACGGTGACCTCGACGAAGCCGCCGACCGTGGCCTCCTCGGTATCGCGTGGTTCGCGTTCGTTCTCGGGTTCGCCCACGAAGAGGAGTTCGAGATAATCGCGCTCTGTGCCGGGTCGAACCACTGTCTGGAACTGATGAGCGCGTACGCCATCACCGTCGTCGTCGGTATCGTCGGACTGACGATGCTGTTGATCGCGGGGTACCAGCACTACGAGGAGCGGGTCGAACGGTACACGCCGTATCTCCCGGTGTTCTCGGCGTTCGTCCTCGTCCTCATGGGGGTCGGATTCATCACGGGGCTGTTCTGAGTTCGAAGCGTCCCAGGAAGCGTCGGGCAGTCGGCGATCCACGGCCGTATTTATAATATCATTGATATACAACGTCCGACTGACCACTCGATGGCGAACGAGCGGTCGGCGAACTCGAACGGAGATGGCTCTCAGCTGAGAACCGGATTCGACGCCGTCGACCGAGCGGGGTCCGGAACCGAGAACCGTCGACGTCTCGGCGAGTCAGCGTCCACGGACACGCTCGACCGAGGAGGGGGTGCGTCACCGCGACGACCGCCGTGTGCCCGTTCTCCGAGAGAGCGGTTTTATCACCGTCGCATGACTCGGACGACATGGTAAATGGTCACCACAGCTACACTCGTCCGCCTCGTCGCGGGGCTCGTCCTCCTCCTCGGGAACGGCTACTTCGTCACCATCGAGTTCGCGATGACACGCGTCCGGCAGTTCACCGAAGACGAGTTCCAGGGGTCCGCAGGGCTCGAACGGGCCTGGGACATGACGGAACGCCTGGAGATATACCTCTCGGGCTGTCAACTGGGGATCACCATCTGCAGCGTCGGCCTCGGTGTCGCGGCCGAACCGGCGCTCACGGCCGTCCTCGACCCCGCGCTCACGGCACTCGGCGTCGACGGCCTGCTCGGGGGTGGCGGAGAGGGCGGTCACTCCGCGCTCGCGGCGGTCGCCTCCCTCGCGGTCATCAACCTCCTCCACCTCACCATCGGCGAGCAGGCGCCGACGTACCTCGGCATCGAGCGGACGAAGACCATCGCGAAGTACGGCGCGCCCATCCTCTACTGGTGGACGCGGATCCTCTCGCCGGTCATCCGACTGGCCGACTGGACGGCGAAGGCGCTGCTGTCGCTGCTCGGCGTCGAGATTACCCGGTCGTGGGCCGAGGAGGAACTCGAAGAAGGGGGAGAGGCGGCGACGCGCGGTGAACTCCTGAGTCAGATGGGGAGCGTGCTGACGACGCTCGACGTCCCGCCGGAGCGCCGTCGTGAGGTGATGAACGCCCTCGCCATCGACCAGATCCAGACGGCGGACATCATGGTCCCCGCCGAGGAGATGGTGACCATCTCCACCACCCGATCCACCAGCGAGAACTTCGAGTTGATCCGGGAGACGCCACACACCCGGTTCCCGCTCGTGGGCGAGAGTATCGACGAGGTGGTCGGCACCGTCTACGTCCCGTCGCTGATGACGCACCTCGACGACCTCGAACGCGGCGAGCAGGCGTTCGCGGACATCGCAGCGCCGCCGATGACCGTTTCGCCGGACCTCCCGGTGAGCGACCTCATCGACCGGTTTCAGGAGGAACAGCAGGAACTCGCCGTCGTCGTCGACGAGGGGGAGACGGTGGGGCTGGTCACGGCGACCGACGCGTTCGAGGAGATCACCGGCGAACTGGAGGACCCCCTCGACGAAACGGAGGAGTCGTAACCGACGCCGACAACGGGCTTTTATCCGGCGGACGCGACGCCAAAAGCGTGCAGAGCGAGAAGGAGAAGATGCTCGCCGGCGAGTTGTACGACGCGTCCGACCCGGAACTCGTCGCCGACCGCGAGGCGGCCCGCGCGCTCACCCAGTGGTACAACGACACCGACCCCGACCAACACGAGCGGCGCGAGGCGCTCCTCGGCGAACTGTTCGGGACCGTCGGCGAGAACGTCGCGGTCGAGCCACCCGTCCGCTGTGACTACGGCTACAACGTCCACGTCGACGACGGCTTCTACGCGAACTTCGACTGCGTCTTCCTCGACGTCTGCCGCATCGACGTGGGACGGAACTGTCTCCTCGGACCGGGCGTCCACGTCTACACCGCGACGCATCCGCTCGACGCTGCGGCCCGAATCGAGGGGCCGGAGTACGGGAAGGCGGTCGAAGTCGGCGACGACGTCTGGATCGGCGGCCGGGCCGTGCTCAACCCTGGGGTGACGGTCGGCGACCGCGCCGTCGTCGCCTCGGGCGCCGTCGTCACGAACGACGTCCCGGACGACGTGGTCGTGCAGGGAAACCCCGCGACGGTCGTGAAGGAACTCGACTGATTCGCGACGCCGTCGACGACTCCCTGTCCTCGGCCGTCTCCCGACAGACTACCCGGAGTACCGGACGAGCGCGTCCGCGACGTCCTCGTCGGGAAGGGCCGAGAACGGCACCGGCGGGTCCGGTGCGGCCGGTTCCGGGAGGCGGCGCCGCCACCAGCCGACGTCGTGCCACGCGCCGTGTTTGTAGCCGACGTCGTCGAACAGGCCGACGCGCTCGAAACCGAGCGACTCGTGGAGGGCGACGCTCGCCGGGTTCGGGAGCGTGACGACGCCGTAGGCGCTGGCGTACCCCTGTCGTTCGAGGAACGCGAGGAGCGCCTCGTACAGCCGCCGGCCGAGGCCCTCTCTCTGGGCCGTCTCTGCGACGTAGACGGAGAGTTCGGCGGTCCACTGATACGCGTCGCGCTCCCGAAGCGCCCCGGCGTACGCGTAGCCGACGACCCCGTCCTCCCGCTCGCTCTCTCGCTCGGCCACGAGCCACGGGTACTGCGAGCGCGTCTTCTCGACTTTCGTTTCGAGGTCTTCCACCGAGGGCGGCGCGGTGGCGAACGAAACCGCCGTCTCCTCGACGTACGGCGCGTAGATGCGCCGGATTGCCGCGGCGTCGGCCGGTCGTGCCGGTCGGAGTGTGGCGTCCATCTCAGTCCCGGTACGTCGCCGCGAGGCCGTCGAGCGCCTCGTGGTGTCTGGTGGGGTGCGGAGCGAGGAGCGGCGAGACGCTCACGTGACCCTCGACGACGGCGCGGCGGTCGGTCCCCTCGGGGTCGGGTAGGTCGTCCGCGCGCATGCGCTCCCACACCCGGTCGTGGAGGGTGAAGCGGTCGTCGCCGTTCGGTCGCGCGGTCATGTCGTACATCGTCGACGGCTCGGTGACCCGCATCTCGGCGTCCGCGTCGGCACCGAGCGGAGCGTTGAGGTTCAGGTACTCGGCCCGTTCGAAGACGCCCGCGTCGAGAGCGTGCTCGACCAGATACGTCGCAGGGTCGGTCGCCGGGCGGAAGTCCTCGGGGTCGGTCGCGACTTCTGCCCACGGCTCGTCGCTGTCAGGGACGTACAGCGAGACGGCGATGGCGGGCACGTCGAAGAAGGCCGCCTCGACCGCCGCGGAGACGGTCCCGGAGCGACCGAGGACGTACGCGCCGAGGTTCGCGCCCTTGTTACAGCCCGCGACGACCATGTCGACGTCGGGACAGAGCGACTCCAGCCCGACGATCGTACAGTCCGCGGGCGTCCCGTGGACGGCGTACCCGAGCGGGCGCTCCTCGACGAGTACGTCCGCCGACAGCTGTCGACCGATGGCGCTTTTGTCCTCGGCGGGAGCGACCGCGGTCACGTCCGCGACCGGCGACAGCGCGTCGTACAGCGCACGGAAGCCGACGCTGTCGATGCCGTCGTCGTTCGTCAGGAGAACCTTCATACCCCACACATCGATGGACCGAGCAAAAACACACCGTTTGCGACAGTTCGAGGTTCAGGTTAACGCTCGATGTCCCGGTAGAACGCCCGTGCCTCGTCGCGCTTGTCGTCGGCAGCCGTCCGGAGCGCCGCCACGACCCCGCCGAAGCCCTGCGCCCGCGCGGGGATCCGACTTCCCACGTCCCTGAGCGCCTTGGCACCGCGCGAAAAGGCCGTCTCGGCGTCCCTGCCGAGTTCGGCGGCGACGTACGGCGAGCCACTCTGGCGACGGCCTCGCGCCCGTGCGAAGAGTCGGACGCCCTCGACCACCGACGAGAGGCCCTCGTCGACGTCCGCCAGGACGTCCGCCTCGGCTCTAAGCTGGTCCCGTTTGGCCAGGTACGCCTCGGACGAGAGCGCGTCGACGACGGTCACCGACCGTTCGTACCGGACGTTCGAGAGATCGCTGACGGTCCCCTCTGTCCGTTCCTGACGAGTGCCGGCCCGGTCGGTGAGCGAGCGGGCGCTCTCGGGGTCGACGAACTCGATGGCGGTGACGACCCCTTCGAGGTCGTTGTGCGCCTCGATGAGCAGGACCTGCGCGTCGATGCTGAGCCGGAGGAACTCCTCGACGCGCCCGAGTTGTGAGATTTCGTCTTCGATCTCGGCCGACAGCCCCTGCCGGTCGGCCGCCTCGTACGCCCGACGAGCGCGGTACAGGTGGTCGACGACGGGGTCGGGGTCGAACGTGTCGGTCGCGGCCGTGACGTCGGTGAGCGAACCGTCCCGACCGGTACCGCTGTACGCCTCGACGGCACGCGAGAGTTGCTCGCGCGACAGCGCGAGGAGGTCCGGCACGCTCATCCTGCGAAGCTCGCCGGCGGTGGGTGTGGGCTCTCCGGCCGGGGTGCCCGCCGACTCGGCGTCCGACGAGCCCTCGGATTCGGGGACCGGGGTCTCGGACGAACCGCCACCGGAGGTGGAGCCGCCGGAGCCCTCCGAGCCGCCCGTCGGCTCGGAAGCGCCTCCGAGCGGATTCCCGACGAGACCGGTGCAACCGGAGAGTCCGGCGACGGCAACGAGGAACGCGCGCCGGTGCATACTCCGGTCTTTCGCCGGGTGTGGTTAACCCTATCGGCGAATTTATCCATGTTGATAACCCACTCCGTCGAACTGAACCGCCCTGTCGTCGTGTGGGAGCAGTTCAGTATCCGAGTCGCAAGTTCGAGAACAGGGAGTGTCGACGCTCACCCGAGGAAATCGACGATAGTCGCGTCGTCGACGACGAGGTTGTACGCCCCCTCGTCGTCGTTCCAGAGCGCGAGGGCCTGCTCGAATCGGAGGACGGAGCCGTAAGGAGCGGTTTCGAGCGCCTCGTTGAGCGACGTCCGGCGAGTGAGGACGCCGAAGACGCCCGTGTCCTCGCTGCCGTCACCGAGTTTGAACAGCGGGTTGGCGTCGGCGTCGTCGGTCAGGTCGTGGCTCAGTTTGACCGCGAGGAGGTCGATGCGCTCGGTGACATGACGGTCGAGGTCGGCCATCTTCGCGTGGCGCGTCGGGTTCGCCCGGACGTCGCTCCGGCGCACCCCGTCCGGACGCAACACGGCGTAGGCGAACTGGACCGTCGTGTTGACGAACGCCTCCCCGTCGTCGGCGTCGGCCGCGAGTCGCGACTGGAACGGCGGTCTCTCGATGTCCGACCGCACGTCGAACGACCAGCCGCGGTCGGTCGGTTCGGCGTCGGGCCACAGCCGAAGCGTCGGCGCGTACACCGTCGCGCCCGTCCGGGCGACGACCGCACGTTCCACCTCTCGAAGCGTCGTCGCCGTGTTGAGGTCCGCGGGTTCGAGTGCGACGACCGCGCCGTCGTCTGCGAGCGTCGACAGGGACGACTCGACCACCCCACTCGGGTCGTCCAGTTCGCTGAGGACGTTCGAGAACAGGAGGAGGTCGAACGGCTTGCCCTCGTCCCCGGCGAGCGCGTCGAGGTCCAGGTCCTCGATTCGCGACCGGTGGACGGTCGGGTGGAAGTTCCGGCCCGTCTCCGCGAGGAGGTGGTCGAGAACCGCGGCGGAGGCGCTCGGCTCGACGGCGTGGTAGTCGACCAGCGCCTCCGCGGGGAGGAAGTCGTGGAGGCCGAGCGCCGGCCCTCCCGTCCCCGCGCCGACGTCGAGGACGCGAAGGGGTGTCGTCAGCAGGTCGCGCTCGGTCAGCGTGTCCAGAACGTAGCCGACGCTCGCGTAGTAGTCGGGGAGGTGGTAGAGGCCGTACGCGAGCGCGACCACCTCGTCGTACTCGACGGGGTGCTGGCGGTAGTAGCGCTCCTTCAGCCGACGAACGGTCTCGCGCAGCCGTGCGCCCGACTCGCCCTCGTGCCAGCCGAGGCCGTATCGCTCGATCAGCAGGTCCTCGAAGGCGTTCGCGTAGCGGTCGGGGAAGGCCTCGGGACTCCAGCCGCCGGTGACGACCCGTTCGGGGGCGGGGACGAACGTGCCGTCCTCCCGCTCGACGAGGCCGAGACCGACCGCCTCCTCTCGGAGAATCCGCCTGACGACGGCGGGGTGGGGCGTCCCCTCGACGTACTCGTGAATCTCGTCGGGGTCGATGGGGCGGACGTTCCGGAGGTACTTCGCGTTCGAACGGATGCCCTCGCGGTCGGTCACGGCGTCTCCTCCCCCACGTCCCTCTCTTCGACCTCGTCCTCACCCGACAGCCCCGCGCTCGCCTCGCGGTACAGGTCGTCGAACTCCGCACCCTCGGCCGCGGCGAGACGGGCGGCCGCCTCCGCGACGCGGTCGGCCCCGTCGAACGTCTCCTGTATCTCGCGGTAGACGCGCGGGGTGCCCCCCGTGACCATCTCGACGGCCTCGGCGAGGGCGGCCGACACCGGCGTGTGGAACTCCGGGCGGACCTCGTTCGCGGCGAGCGCGTACGCGAGAACGGCCGCGTGGGCGCTGGACTGGACCGTCTCCATCGCCCGGTCGTGCTCTGCTGCGGTGGTATCGAACACGGTGTTCCCCGCCGCTTCGAGAGCGGCCTGTATCCGGTCGGTCGTCGGCCCCGCGGCGTCGACGACGCTCGCGACGGTGCCGGGCGCGTTCGACGGGGCGAACAGCGGGTGGAGGCTGACCCGTTCGCCGTCGGGTAACGCGCGTCGCATCGCCGCGACCGGCGGGGTCATCACCCCCGAGACGTCGACGATGCCGTCCCGCGCGCGCCGCGCCTGTTCGGCGATGCTCGTCTCCACGGCCGAGATGGGGACGGCGACGCAGACGACGTCGAAGCGCTCGTCGCCGTCGACCGGGACGTCCCGGACGTCGAGCGACGCTGCCGCCGCCGCCGCGGCCGACGGGTCCGCGTCGGCGAACGCGACGTCGACGTCTCCGGGGACGTGCGCCCCGACGGTGTCGGCGAACCACCGACCCATCGACCCCGCGCCGACGACGAGCAGTCTCATCGCTCCACCGTAACCCGGGCCGTCGCAAAAGGCTTCGGAAGCGTTCGCCGCTGAGACCGTCGGCTGCCCCGCGCGGCGACAGTCGGCAGTACGGGACTCACTCCACGGGCGTGAGCCGGACCCGCGACCACGGGACGGGCTCCTCGTCGTGACCGGTGAGCGTTCCGTCGACGGAGACCGTCTCGGTGTCGACCGGTTCCGCGAACCGAACGGTAAACAGCGGCGTCGCTTCGATTTCCGCTCCTCGCCCGTCGACGTCGACCGCCCGCGCACGGACGACACCCCGCCCCTCGTCGAACGTCTCGAAGAGCCGCGTCAGGAGGCCGGGGTCGACTGACTCGACGGGCGCGTCGGCTCGAACGGTGAGTTCGTACCGTCGGACGCCCGCGGGCGGAGCCTGGACGACGACGGCGACCGCTCGGGAGCGAGTCGCGGTCGATGCGCCGCCCTCGCTCCCGCCGTCGCCGCGGTACGCGTCGGCCGGATCAGTCGAGCCGGTCGAGTCGGTCGGGCCAGTCGAATCGGTCGAATCGGGTTGGTCGGTCACGTCGGCCGCGTGTCGGTCGTGAACACCGTCCGCTGCGGCCGGTTCGCGGAACAGTCGGGCGAGTCGTTCCACCAGGGACACGTCCGGGTCGAGGGCCGGGAGCGAGAAGAGGATACCGACCGGCGTTTCGAACCGTCAGTTCGTCTCCAGATGACGATACATTCATATTACTCGGCTCTGCCGTCAGACGGATGGCAGACGATGAAAATCTATCCTGATAATAAGAGGCGATGAGTTATACCCGTTGACGCGGAGAGTGTGGGACAATGAAGTTCCCACGGGTCTCCGGTTCGAACCTCGAAGGAGACCACCTCCCGCTCCCCGGGTGGTTCGAGGGCGACCCGACGTTGCTCGTCATCTCTTTCCAGTGGCAACAACGGTCTCTCGTCGATCCGTGGTCCTCCGTCGCCGAGCAACTCGCGGCGCGCTACGACGACTTCGAGTACTACGAACTGCTCGTCGTCGACTGGCGGAGCCGGATGCTCATCGGCCGGACGCGCCGGGCGGACCTGCTCACGTCCGACCAGCACGACCGGATGATCGTCCTCCGGGTGAACAAGCGTCAGTTCCGTCAGTCGCTCGGCCTCCTCGGCGAGGACACCGTCTACGCGCTGTTGCTCGACGACGACTACGTGGTTCGGCAGGCGGCGGGTTTCCCCGTCTCCTCGACTATCGAGGGGCTGCGGACGCTGCTCGAAGACTGGGAGGACGCCCGTCCACCGACAGAGGTCGAGGCCGGTCAGAGGACGAACTCGACGGGGTAGTCGGTCAGGTTCTCGTACCCCGACTCGGTGACGACGACGAGGTCCTCGATTCGAACGCCCCCCACCGACGGGTCGTACAGCCCGGGTTCGATAGTGACGACGTGGCCCGGACGGAGTTCCTCGCCGTCGGGGCTCACACGCGGGCGCTCGTGAACGTCGAGACCGACGCCGTGGCCCGTCGAGTGGATGAAGCCGACCTCGGTCTCCGGGTCCGACCGGAGCGTCGGATAGCCGGCGTCCTCGTAAACGTCACAGACCGCGTCGTGGACGTCGGCGCCGGTCACGCCGGGTTCGAGCGCCGCGAGCGCGGCCTCGCGGGCCTCGTCGGTCACGTCGAAGCGTCGTCGCATCTCCGCGGAGGGGTTGCCCTTGCAGAACGTCCGGGTCATGTCCGCGTGGTACTTCGTCGCCTTCGAACGCGGGAAGATGTCGACGATGACCGCTTCGTCGGCGCTCAGGGGCCCGCTCCCCCGGTCGTGAGGGTCGGCGGCGTCGGCGCCGCAGGCGACGATGGTCTCGTCGAGCCCACAGCCGTGGCGCAGCAGCGTCACCTCGATCTCCTCTTTGACCCGTTCCGACGTCAGGACCGCCCCGTCGTGGTGGAGCACCCCCGCTTCGACCGTCGCCTCCCGCATCAGTTCCTCGGCGGCGGCCATCGCCGCCTCGTTCGCCCGCTGTGCCTCGCGGACGTGCTCGACCTCCTCCGCCGATTTCGTCGCCCGAACGCCCGTGACGACGTCCGTGCGGTCGGCCGTCACGTCGACGCCCGTCTCGCGGAGCGCGTCGGCCACGCCGAGCGGGAAGTCCGCCGGGACGGCGGCGCTCCCGACGGCGTGGTCGGCCAGGAACGTCGCGACCGTCCGGGCGCGGCCCGCGACCGACCCGTGCTCCGTGACGTTGTCGCGGTGGTCGTAGTCGACGAGGCGGGCGACCGACGCGACGCCGTCGACCTTCGTCGCGCGACCGTATTCGAGGCTCGACACGAGGAGGTGAATCCCCTCGCCGGGAACGTAGAGCGTGACGAACGGGTCCGGGGCGTCGAACCCCGACAGGTACCGCTGGTTCGAGTCGGTCCCGTCGGCGTCGACGAGGTAGCCGTCGGCGTCGACCGCGGCGAGACAGTCGTCGAGGGCGCTCAGGTCGCGGGTCATGGCTCCCGGTTGGCGAGCGAGGGCAAAACGGTTGTCCCCCGCTCACGCCCGGTCGGGGAACTCCCCGCGCACCACCGACACGAGACAGTCGAGTTCCTCGACGAGGTGGACGAGCAGGTCGTCGAGCGTCACGATGCCGACGAGGTCGCCGTCGCGCATGACTGGCACGCGTCGGACGCCCTGTTCGCGCATTCGCCGGACGACGTCGACGACGTCGGTGTCGGGTGCCACGGAGAAGACGTTCGTCGAGAGGATGTCGTTGGCGAGACACTCGTCGGGGCGGCGACCCTCCGCGAGCCCCGAGACGACGAGGTCACGGTCGGTGAGCAGACCGGCGACGGTCCCCTTGCCGTCGACGACGACCACGCTCCCCACCCGTTCGCTCCGCATGACGTGCGCGACGTCGGTGAGCGTCGCCTCCAGGTCGACCGTGACGACGTCGCGACGTGCGATGTCACCGATACCCATACCCCGAAGTACGCGGACAGGTGATAAAGCGTTGGGGCCACCTGCGGTCGGTCCCCGAACGGCCGCCCAGCACCTCGCGACTCGCCGACTCCGGTAGCCTTTCGTCGTCGCTCCTCGACGCCCGCGTATGGACGTCTCTATCGCGCCCTCGGCCGTCGCGGGCGACGCGCGCGCCCCACCGTCGAAGAGCTACACGCACCGGGCCATCCTCGCGGCGGGCTACAGCGAGGCGGCCACCGTCGCCGACGCGCTCGTCAGCGCGGACACGCGCGCGACGATGCGGTCCGTCGAGGCCTTCGGCGGGGCGGTCGACCGCGCGGGTTCGACCATCGAGGTACGGGGGTTCGACGGCCGGCCCGAGATACCGAACGACGTCATCGACTGCGCCAACTCGGGGACGACGATGCGCCTGGTCACGGGGTGTGCGTCCCTGGGAGCGGGTCTCACCGTACTGACGGGTGACGACTCCCTCCGCTCGCGACCACACGGTCCGCTCCTCGACGCTATCGCCCAGTTGGACGGCCGAGCGGAGAGCACGCGCGGCAACGGGCAGGCGCCGCTCGTCGTCGGCGGGAACGTCCAGGGGGGCGAGGTCTCCATCCCCGGCGACGTCTCCTCGCAGTTCATCACCGCCCTGTTGATGGCCGGCGCCGTCACCGAGTCGGGAATCGACATCGACCTCGAAACCGAACTCAAGTCCGCGCCGTACGTCGACATCACCGTCGAGGTGCTCGCGGACTTCGGGGTCGAAGTCGAGCGGACCGACGCGGGCTTCGCCGTCCCGGGCGGGCAGTCCTACCGGGCCGAGGGCGGGACGTACCACGTCCCGGGCGACTTCTCGTCGATGTCGTACCTCCTCGCCGCGGGCGCCGTCGCGGGCGACGAGGGCGTCACCGTCCACGGTGCGCGCCCGAGCGCACAGGGCGACTCGGCCATCGTCTCCATCCTCGAACGGATGGGCGCGGACGTCGAGTGGAATCAGGCGGAGGGAACCATCGACGTCTCTCGAACCGCGCTCTCGGGCGTCGAGGTGGACGTCGGCGACACGCCGGACCTCCTGCCCACCGTCGCCACGCTCGGCGCTATCGCCGACGGGGACACACGCATCGTCAACTGCGAGCACGTCCGCTACAAGGAGACCGACCGGGTGAGCGCGATGGCCGAGGAACTCGGCAAGATGGGTGCCTCGGTCACAGAGGAGCACGACACCCTCACTATCCACGGGTCGGAGACGGACCTCGTCGGTGCCGACGTGGACGGGAGACACGACCACCGCATCGTGATGTCGCTGGCCGTCGCCGGCCTCGTCGCGGAGGGACGGACGACGATAAAAGGCGGAGAGCACGTCGACGTCTCCTTCCCCGGGTTCTTCGACGTCCTCGATGGACTGGGCGCGACGGTCGAACGGTCGTAGTCTTCCGCGGGCGGATGACCTACACGCACACCGGCGAGTTCGGCGGTATCGCGCCGACGTGCCCGAGTTGGGGTAGTTCCGTGAGTGGGACGTGAGCGTACGGAGACCGCTCGACGCGACCTCCTCGACTGCGATATCGGCATCGTCGTCGGGATGCGGGAGTAACGGCGTCATCGGGATGCGAGATAGGACCGGCGGCGTCATCGGGATGTGAGACGACCGGAGACCGCACGACACACGGACGCGGTGGACCGCCGTCACGCGCCACCGCCCCGGCCAGTGCGGTTGCGGTCGGCGCGCGAGAGTGAGCGAGCGGAGCGAACGAACGCACGAAGTCGTCGTGAGGGAACCGAACGAACGACTCGAAGCGACGCAGTCGCTTCGGTGGACCGCTCGCGCCTCCGTGCGCGAGTCACCGGGCGGGGATGGTTGAGGCGTACACCGCGCCCGTGCCCCGTACGACCCCGCTCTGTACCTCTCTCACGTAACACCCGTTCTGCGCGCTCCTGCGTTCGAGAGCCCGTTCACGCCGAACGGGACGCAGTTCAATGTGACTCCCGTTCCAGCGTCTCCGGCCACCGTCCCGTGCGCCCGGCCTCGGTCCGGCGAGCGATGGCGTCGACCCACCACACCTTGAGGCCCATCGCGACGACACAGGAGAGGACGGTTGCGACCGTCTTCTGCTTCCAGGCGGTCCACAGCGCCAGGAGCGTTGCCGGCCCGTTGAGGAGATTGAGGACGTTCGGGTAGCCGAGGCCCATCGTTCCCTTCCCCTCCCCGAGCCACTCGCGCTCGGCGAGGACGATACGGGAGAGCCACGAGTCCGTCGTCTCGGGCTTCGGGAAGACGACGGGGTTGACGACGGCGAAACCCAGTGTGGCGAGGAGGAGTCGCCGGTCGCGGGTGTATATCGCGTACAGGAGCGCGGGCATCGTCAGGAAGCGCGTGCCGGCGCTCCAGGGGTTGGCGTGGCGTTCCCAGAACGTGGCTCTCAGTCTCGTCGGGAGGGAGGGCTGGTCGGAGACCACGTCCCGACGTCAGCGCCTCGTCGCAAGGGCGTTCCGGTCCCCCTCGACTGGCACGGCGGACACGTTCCGCACCGTTGAAATGCCCAC
This sequence comes from Salinigranum rubrum, assembly GCF_002906575.1. Lineage (NCBI taxonomy): Archaea > Methanobacteriati > Methanobacteriota > Halobacteria > Halobacteriales > Haloferacaceae > Salinigranum > Salinigranum rubrum. Next base: position 1,688,742 of record NZ_CP026309.1, on the reverse strand, counting down.
CCTTCCCACACCCAGGTAATGAACGGGAACCGATTCGGTCGTCTCTTTCAGGTGACGACCTACGGCGAGTCCCACGGGGAGGCGATGGGCGTCACCGTCTCGGGCTGCCCGGCGGGGCTGGAACTCTCCGAGGAGGACATCCAGCGCGAACTGGACAGACGAAAGCCGGGGCAGTCGATGATCACCACCTCGCGCGGCGAACCCGACGAGGTCGTCATCAACTCCGGACTCCAGGACGGTTACACGACCGGGACCCCTATCGGGATGGTCATCCAGAACAAGGACGCCCGCTCGGGCAAGTACGAACCCTACGTGACGGCACCGCGGCCGAGCCACGGCGACTTCACGTACTCCGCGAAATTCGGAACCAGAAACTGGGGCGGCGGCGGCCGCTCCTCGGCCAGGGAGACGGTCAACTGGGTCGCCGCGGGTGCCATCGCGGGGAAGATTCTCGACCAGCACGGCATCCAGGTGAAGGCGCACGTCAACCAGATCGGCGACATCGAAGCGCCTCCCGTCTCCTTCGAGGAGATGCTCGAACACACAGAAGAGAACGAGGTGCGGTGTGCGCATCCCCCCACGGCGGAGAAGATGCGCGAGCGCATCGACCAGTACCAACAGGAGGGCGACTCCATCGGCGGCTCAATCTACTTCGAGGCGCGCGGCGTTCCGAGAGGACTGGGAGCGCCGCGGTTCGACTCGTTCCCCGCGCGACTGGGGCAGGCGATGTTCTCCATCCCCGCGACGACGAGCGTCGAGTACGGTCTGGGGAAGGAGGCCCGCGAGTGGACGGGAAAGGACAGAAACGAGGACTGGGAGTTCGATGCGGAAGGTGACCCGATTCCGGAAGGAAACAAACACGGCGGCCTCCAGGGCGGCATCACGACGGGTCAGCCCATCTACGGCGAGGCGACGTGGCACGCGCCGACCTCCATCCCCAAGCAACAGAAGACGGTCGACTGGGAGACCGGCGAGGAGAAGGAGATTCAGGTCGTCGGCCGGCACGACCCGGTTCTGCCGCCGCGGGCCGTGCCTGTGGTCGAGGCGATGCTGTCGCTCACCATCCTCGACTTCATGCTTCTAGGTGGAAGAATCAACCCCGACCGCCTGGATGGAACGGCCGGCGAGTACGACACGGAGTATCACCCGTCGTCGCCCGACAACGAGTAACTCGACGGCCGGCCCGCACCGTCGCCCCCGCCGAGCGGCCGGGACGACCACCGCTTTCACCTCGGTTGTGAGCGACGGGTAGGGGCGAACCTCCCCGATACTCGACACTCGTCTCCGGCCGCCGCTCCGAACCGCCCTCTGGCTTCGAAAACAAGAGCTTCGAGCGTCGATGTTCAGCACTTCTCACGGATTCCATCATACAATATTAGGTCTATCATCATCTTTCCTTGTCAATCCATAGCAAAGTCTTTAATCAGTACCTCGCCAAGTTTGTCGATAGGGCCCACGGGGCCGTGACCACAATATGACTGACGACGAACTCATCTGGCGAATCGCAGGGGGGTCCGGAGACGGAATCGCCTCGACGAGCCAGAACTTCGCGAAGGCGCTGATGCGCTCGGGGCTGCACGTATTCACACACCGCCACTACCCGTCGCGCATCCGTGGCGGTCACACGTACACGGAGATACGCGCCTCGGCCGACGAGGTCGAGTCGCGCGGCGACGGCTACAACTTCCTCCTGACGTTGGGGGACTCGTTCGCCCGCAACCCGTCGGAGAACGCGTACTACGGCGACGAGGAGCAGAAGCCGCTGTACGAGAACCTCGACGAACTCCGCGAGGGAGGGGTCATGGTCATCGACTCCGGCCTCGTCGACACCGAGGTCGTCGAGGACTTCGACGAGCGGGTCGAGGAGAACGACTGGCACGTCTACGAGTTCGACCTGCGCTCGCTCGCACGCGAGCACGGTCGTGAGGTCATGCGCAACACCGCCGGCGTCGGCGTGACGTGTGCGTTGGCCGGTATCGAACGCTCGTGGATCAAAGAGCTGATGGAGGAGGCGATGCCGGAGAAGATCCTCGAACCGAACCTCGAGATCCTCGACGAGGCCTACGAGATGGCGATGGACGTCGAGCACACCCACGACGTCCAGGTTCCGGAGGGCGAGCACGACGAGGAGCAGGTGCTGCTCTCGGGGTCGGACGCCATCGCCTACGGCGCCATCGACGAGGGCTGCCGCTTCATCGCGGGCTACCCGATGACGCCGTGGACCGAGGTGTTCACCATCATGTCGCAGAACCTGCCCGAACTCGGCGGCATCTCCGAGCAGGTCGAAGACGAAATCGCCGCGGCCGCGCTCGCGCTCGGTGCCTCCCACGCGGGCGTCAAGGCCATGTCCGGTTCCTCGGGCGGCGGGTTCGCCCTGATGTCCGAACCGCTCGGCCTCGCCGAGATGACGGAGACGCCGGTCGTCTTCGTCGAGGCGATGCGCGCCGGTCCCTCGACGGGGATGCCGACGAAACCCGAGCAGGGCGACCTCGAACACGTCCTCTACACGTCGCAGGGCGACTCCAACCGCGTGGTGTTCGCGCCGTCGACGGTGTCGGAGGCGTACACCCAAACGCGAAAAGCGTTCGAACTCGCCTACGAGTACCAGATCCCCGCCATCGTCATCTACGACCAGAAGCTCGGCGGCGAACTGGTGAACGTGCCCGCGAGTCACTTCGACGAGGAGCCCAACGCGGACCTCGGGTCGACGCTCACCGAGGCGGAGATCGCGGACGCGCCTCACGACGCGTCGGGCAAGTTCAACCGCTTCCGGTACGACGGCGAGAAGGGCGTCAGCCCGCGCTCCGTCCCCGGCCAGAAGGGCGGTCGCTTCCTCGCGACGGGGAACGAGCACATGCCCGCCGGCCACATCAGCGAGGACCCCGAGAACCGGGTCTTCCAGATGGACCGCCGGATGGAGCGCGTCGAGAACATCCGGGCGGACCTCGACGGGATGGGCACGAGTCACCAGACGCCCCACGGTGTCAGCGACGCCGAGTACGGCATCCTCACCTGGGGCTCGAACCAGGGAACCGTCTTCGAGGCGGTCGACCGCCTCAACGACGACGGCTACGCGGTGAAGGCCCTCTCGGTGTCGGACATGATGCCCTACCCGACCGAGGAGGTCCAGGCGTTCATCGAGAGCGTCGACGAGGTGCTCGTCGTCGAGATGAACGCCTCCGCGCAGTTCCGCGGCCTCACACAGAAGGAACTGGGCCGGTACGGCGAGAAGCTCTCGTCGCTCCTCAAGTACAACGGCAACCCGTTCGAACCCGCCGAGATCGTCGAGGGGTTCGTGACCAGTATCGTCGAGAACGACACACTTCCGGGGACCGAGACGAAGTTCGTCCCCGCCGCAGGTGATTAAACATGAGTGCATTCAGCGCAATCGGTGAGGAGACGGACAAAGACCAGAACGAGTTCACGCCCGGACTCGAACCCCAGCCCACGTGGTGTCCCGGTTGCGGCGACTTCGGCGTCCTGAAGGCGCTGAAGGGTGCGGCCGCGGAACTGGGGCTGAGCCCCGACGAGATGCTCCTCTGTACGGGCATCGGCTGCTCGGGGAAGCTCAACAGCTACTTCGAGAGCTACGGCTTCCACACCATCCACGGCCGCTCGCTGCCCATCGCCCGCGCCGCCAAACTCGCCAACCCCGGCCTGACCGTCGTCGCCGCGGGTGGCGACGGCGACGGCTACGGCATCGGCGGGAACCACTTCATGCACTCGGCCCGGGAGAACCACGACATGACGTACATCGTGTTCAACAACGAGATCTTCGGGCTGACGAAGGGGCAGACCTCGCCCACCTCGCCGAAGGGCCACAAGTCGAAGACCCAACCGCACGGTTCCGCGAAGGAGCCGCTTCGGCCGCTCTCGCTGTCGCTCACGTCGGGTGCGTCGTACATCGCCCGGACCGCCGCGGTGAACCCGAACCAGGCGAAGGAGATCATCGTCGAGGCCATCGAACACGACGGCTTCTCGCACATCGACTTCCTCACCCAGTGTCCGACCTGGAACAAGGACGCCCGGCAGTACGTCCCGTACATCGACATCCAGGACTCCGACGACTACGACTTCGACAACACCGACCGGCGTGAGGCGTCGGAGATGATGGCCGAGACCGAGGACGCCCTCCACGAGGGGACGGTCCTCACCGGCCGATACTACGTCGACTCCGAGCGCCCCTCCTACGGCCAGGAGAAGCGTACGATCGGCGAGATGCCCGAGGAACCCCTCGCGGAGCGCTACTTCGACGACGACTACGAGTGGGAGCGCTCCTACGACATGTTCCTCGACAAGCATCGCTGAGGTCACGTCGCGGTCCCCCGCAGTCTTCGGATTTCGTCCCCTCGCGCAGCGGTCTGTTACCCGTGAATCACCCGCCGACCGACGGGTGTTGTGACGGATCGAGAGTCGTTTACCGATTCGCAACATATTTTTCCAACGGAGAAAAAATCCACGGTATGGACGTTACTTCCACGGAGGGGCGGATACTTCGGGCGCTCGAAGAGGACGCGCAAGCGTCGTACGCCGACATCGCCGAGCGGGCGGAGGTCTCGAAGCCCACGGTGCGCAAGTACATCAAGAAGCTCGAAGAGGACGGCGTCATCGTGGGCTACTCCGCCGACGTCGACCCGAAGAAGCTCTCGGGCCAGTCGATCGCGATGGTGGGGATCGACGTCGCCTCCGAACGCTACGTCGAGGCGACGCGGGCGCTGAAGTCTCTCGACGCGGTCGAGTCGCTGTACACCTCGTCGGGCGACCACATGCTGATGGCGGAGGTCCGCGCCGCCGACGGCAACGCGCTCGGGGACATCATCGCCGAGGAGATCCTCTCCATCGACGGCGTCACCGCCGCACATCCCTCGTTCCTGCAGGAGCGGCTGAAGTAACTGTAATCGAGAGTCGCCGACCGCGCTCGAACCCGTCCGGACTCTACTTTCACTCCGCTTTGGGAACGCTCAGTAGCTTCGAGTCGCTACGTTCTCTCGATGTCCGACTCGGAGGCTCCGTTCACCGGTCCCCCCGTCGAAGAGGCCGACGCCCGCGTCGTTCTCCACGTCGACATGGACTGTTTCTACGCCTCCTGCGAGCGCCGGCGACACCCAGACCTCGCCGGTGAACCGGTGGTCGTCGGGATGGGGTTCGAACCCGGTGAGAGCCACGGCGCGGTGGCGACGGCGAGTTACGAGGCACGCGCGTTCGGCGTCGACAGCGCCCAGCCCATCTCGCAGGCGCTCGGCGCGCTCCCCCGGGTCGAGGAGGGCGGCGAGGGCCACTACCTGCCGGTCGACCTCGAGTACTACCGGGAGGTGGCCGACGAGGTGAAAGGGGTGCTTCACGACTGCGCCGACGTCGTCCGGGAGGTGAGCATCGACGAGGCGTATCTGGACGTGACGGAGCGGACGTCGTGGGCGCGCGTCGACGACACGGGCGACGGCGAGACCGACCGGACGCTCGCCGAGGGATACGCGCGGTACGTCAAACAGCGAATCGACCGGGAAGTGGGCGTACCGGCGAGCGTCGGTGTCGCGCCGAACATGTCCACGGCGAAGGTCGCCTCCGACCACGACAAGCCCGACGGACTCGTCGCCGTCCCGCCCGAGCGCGTGACGGCGTTTCTCGCTCCACTGCCCGTCGAGGAAATCCACGGCGTCGGCCCGGTTACGGCGCGCGAGCTCCGCGAGATTGGTGTCGAGACGGCCGGCGGCCTCGGCGAGGCGGACCCGACGGTCCTCCGCGAGCGGTTCGGCGAGCGCGGCGTGACGCTGCACCGCCGCGCGCGCGGCGACGACGACAGGGCCGTCGAGCCGACGGGTCGCCCGAAGAGCCTCTCGCGGGAGTCGGCGTTCACCGAGGCCACCGACGACCCCGAGCGCGTCCGGGAGAAGGTCCGCGCGCTCGCGGGCGACGTCGCCACGCGGGCGACCGACCGGGGCGCGACCTACCGAACTATCGGCGTGAAGGTGGTCCGTCCGCCGTTCGACGTGAACACGCGCGAACGCTCGTTGTCGGGGCCGGTCGACGACCCGGACCTCGTCGAACGGGTCGCGCTCGACCTCCTCGGCGAGTTCGCGGGGGAGCAGGTTCGAAAGGTCGGCGTGCGCGTCTCGAACCTCACGTTCGGGGCCGGCGAGCAGGTCAGACTCGACGGGTACGAAGCGGACGCGGAGTCAGAGGGAGACGGTGAACCGCGCGACGAGTCGTCCCGACGGCGACCACGGGCCGGACAGGTGTCGCTCACGGAGTTCGACGCCGACGAGGGAGGATGAACCGGCCGTCGGTGTCAGTCGCTCGTCTGACGTACCTCTTTGTGGGCGGGCGGCCACCTCTCTGCAAGACCGCATGACCGAACGGGAGACAATCACAGTTGCAGACGTAAGCGCCGGCCCGGCCGGTGACGGCACTGACCCGGGAACGACCGTCACGCTCCCGGCCGTCGAAATCCTCACGGGGAGGGGGTTCATCACGGGGAAGTCCGGGTCGGGCAAGTCGAACACGGCCTCGGTCGTCGTCGAGAAACTGCTCTCGGCGAACTTTCCGGTGCTCGTGGTCGACACCGACGGCGAGTACTACGGACTGAAAGAGCAGTTCGAGATCCTCCACGTCGGCGCGGACGAGGAGTGCGACATCCAGGTCAGCCCCGAACACGCCGAGAAGATCGCGTCCCTGGCCCTGGAACAGAACGTCCCCATCATCCTCGACGTCTCCGGCTACCTCGACGAGAGCGAGGCCAAGTCCCTCCTCCTCCAGACCACGCGACACCTGTTCGCGAAGGAGAAGAAGCTGAAGAAGCCGTTCCTGATGCTCGTCGAGGAGTGCCACGAGTACATTCCGGAGGGAGGGGGGATGGACGAGACGGGGAAGATGCTCATCAAGGTCGGCAAACGGGGACGGAAACACGGCCTCGGCATCGTCGGCATCTCCCAGCGGCCGGCGGACGTCAAGAAGGACTTCATCACCCAGTGTGACTGGCTCGTCTGGCACCGGCTCACCTGGCGGAACGACACCAAGGTCGTGAAGCGAATCCTCGGGAAGGAGTACTCCGAGGCCATCGAGGACATGGGCGACGGCGAGGGCTTTCTGGTCACCGACTGGTCGGAGTCGATTCGGAGGGTGCAGTTCCGACGGAAGACGACGTTCGACGCCGGCGCAACGCCTGGATTAGAAGACTTCGAGCGGCCCGACCTCAAGTCGGTGAGCGGCGACCTCGTCGACGAACTCCGGACGATCAGCGACGAGAAGGAACGCCGAGCGTCGGAGCTCGCTGACCTCAGACAGGAACTGGAGAAGAAGGAACACCGAATCGCGGAACTCGAACGCGAGTTGGAAGAAGCCCGCGACCTGCGGCGGTTCGCCGACCAGATGGCTCAGGCGATGTTCCAGAAGGCCGAAGCCCCGTATCGCGGGGGCGAAGGGAGGAACCTCAACCGCCCGGACGAGCGTCAGCGCGCGCTGAGAGAGTACGAAGAAGGCGAACCCGAGGCGGAGGCAGCTGCCGAGGCGACCGCCGCGGCCGACGGACAGCGACCCGATCAGGACGAGCAGGACGGGCGAGCCGAGGGAGCGGCCGACGCGAGCGAGGAGGCCGTGATCAACGCCGCGGCCAGCGCCGACCCCGACGCGGACGTCCCGTTCCCGCTCGCGACCGATCCGGAGATGACCGATGGAGAGGTGGACGCGACGAACGGCGAGTCGGTCGGAACGGCCGAACTCGTGTCGGTCACGTCTGCTGTCGACGACCCCGACACGTCGACGGAACGTTTCGACATCGCGTCGCCGCCGCTCCCCGACGGCGAAGTGGGGGTCGTCGCTCGCGACCTCAGAGAACAGCTCGCCGAGTTCGAGGCGGTGACCCGTCGGATGCTCGCCCACTACCGGTCGCAGGGCATCGCGGACCCGGTCACCGCACAGGTCGCCGCGGGCGGGCCGGGCGACCACAAGGTCGCGTACGCCAGAAACCGGACGCTACGGAAGGCCGGATTCGTCCGACACGCTGGCCGTGGGAAGTACGCGTACGCGCTTCCGGACCACGTGCGGACCGAGTACGCTCATCGGTTGCACCCAGACGCGTTCGACGAGGCGGTCGAGGCGGTCGAAGCCGTGTTCGTCGAGGACGGCCCCCGTCGTGACACGACCGAGGACGACTCGTCGGACAGCGTGGAGACCGTCGACGACGTGGAGACTGCCGCCGACTGAGACGACCAGAAGCCCATCGCTGTCGGAGCGGGGGCGCGCCGCGAACGGGAGAACGAAGGCGGGGAAGGGCGGGAAAGAATCGGGAGTCGCGTCTCGTCGTCGCTACAGGCCCGCGACGAGGTCCTTCAGCGCCGCACGCGGGTCCGCGGCCTTGGCGACGCCCGACGCGAGAAGGATACCCGTCGCGCCGAGGTCCTGCGCGGCGAGGACGTCGTCGCCGGTCGAGACACCGGCCCCGCAGTAGACGTCGACGCTCTCGTCGACGGCACCGGCAGCGTCGACGGCGTCGACGACGATGTCTGGGTCGGCGGTCGAGACCGACACGTCACCGCCGATGAGTTCCGGCGGTTCGACGGCGACCGAGTCCGGACCGAGCGCGGCGACGGCACCGATCTGCTCGGGGTTGTTGCCGCAGACGCACGTTTCGAGGCCGGCGCGCTCGGCCGCATCGAGCGAGGCGTCGATGTCGGCGAGCTTCAGACGGTTCTCGGAGTGGTTCAGGAGCGTCCCTTCCGCGCCGGCGTCTGCGACCGCCTCGGCGAGCGTGCTTCCCGTGTACGAGCCGTGGTCGTTCGGCGAGACGTGCTGGGCCCACGTCTCCACTCCCGTCTCGGCGACGCGTTCGATGTGTGCGGCCTGGGGAGAGACTGCGATCCGTACACCGGACTCCTCGGCGACGTCGCGGGCGGCCTCCGCGACCTCGACGGGGTCGCAGGGGTACGCCTTGAGGTTCACCAGAATGAACATGCAGGTGAGTCTTCACTCTGGCTCGGATAAATAGTTTCACGTCTCGGCCCGGAACCGCGGGTGAGGGAGTCGTCGACAGGGGCTGACAGCCGGGCACCGTCTCACGAGGTCCGTCGTCGCTGTGGCCCGGTCGTCGCCCGGAGGCGGCGACAGCCGGGACGACCGACAACAGGCCGCTTCACGCGGCGTCTGCCCGGACACCCGCTGCCCGCCGCGCGTCGGTCACTACGTCACGTGGCGGGATGGAGCCGGCATCGTACTTGAACGCCCGCATCGTGCCGACGGGACTGCTCGTCCGCCGCGCGCCGTTCGCGTCCCTCACGCGCTCGCCGTCACTCCCGCAACGCGTCCGCGACGGCCTCGACCGCTTCTATCGGCACGTCGTACTCCGTCGCGAGTTCTTCGGCGCGGTGGGCCGATAACCGGGGTTGCGGCGGGAGGTCGTCACGGGGCGAATCGGGTCGAGCGTCTCGTTCGAGACCTGAAGCGAGACGGCGTCCCACCGCGCGTAGTGTCCCATCGCGTCGAAGTACGCCTTCGTCGCCCGCCGCTCGTCGCGGTGGAAGTCCGCCGTGAGAAGCGCCTCCTCGCCGACGACGGGGCCGGCTTTGACGATACCCGCGGGATTGACGAGCATGCTCCCGCCGTTGCCGACACCGAATCCGAGTTCGTCGGGGTCGAACTGCTCGGGAATCTGGTCGTCCATGTACGCCGAGCAGGAGGCGACGAACGACTGCGTCTCGAAGGCGTACTCGCGGACGGCGGGGTAGATATCGCAGGTGTCTTTCGCGGCTTCCGAGTCGGCCCCGCTTTTGTCGCCCGGGTGGCCGTGTTGCTCCCAGAACCCGGGCCACGCCGCGGCGTGAATCTCCTCGCCCATCGCACACAGCGCCGCCTTCGACAGCGTCATGTGGTTCTCGTAGCAGATGAGCCCGCCCACCCGACCGACGTCGGTGTCGTGGGTCGCGAGGCTCGATGGATCGCCGCGGCCCCAGATGGTCCGCTCGTCGTGGGTCGGCATCAGTTTGCGGTGACGACGGACCAGGGTACCAGAACGGTCGAAGAAGAACAGCGAGTTGTACAGCGTCTCACTCCCGACCCGGTCGCTCCGTTCGTTCGTCCCGAGGACGAGGTGGAGGTCCGCGTCGTCGACGGCTTCGCCGATGAGTTCGACGGCGTCGCTGTCGACCGAAAGCGAGTGCTTCGAGAGGTCGACGACGAGGTCCGTCCAGCGGGAGATGGAGGTACTCCGCCGCCAGTACGGGTACCCCGGGAAGTACGTCTCGGGGAAGACGAGCAGGTCGACGTCCTCCCGACCGGCGCGTTCGATCCACTCGACGGTCCGGTCGAGCGTCCCCTCCTTGTCGTGGTACACGGGCGCGACCTGTGCGGCGCCGAGCGTGAACTCCTCGTTCGGGCTTCGTGCCATGGCTCACCGAGCAGAGGAGAGGAGAAAAGTCTTCGTCGCGGGCGATTCGGAACCCGTCCCGACGAGCGCGCTCAGTCCTTCCGCTTGACCACGTCACCGAGCGTGGTGGTCGTCGACGACCCGGAGGACCACTCGCTCTCGTCGTCGTCGTCGCTCGGGCCCTCCGTGAGCGACACGTCGAGTTTCCGTTCGAGCTTCTTGCGGACGTCGTCGCTCGGGAGGACGTCGCCGCGCTCGATTTTCCGGATGAGGCTGGTCTTCTCGTTGAGTTCGCCCGCGAGGTCCTGCTGGCTCAGCCCGCGGCTCTCACGGGCCTCTCGGACCCGCTGGTCGTAGTCGGTCGCGAGTTCCTCCATGTCGTCGAACATGTCGCGTCGCCGCCGTTTCGACGAGCCTCCCGAGGCGGAAGACGACGACGAGGAGGAGGACGACGACGACTTCCCCGACGAGGACGACGTCGAGTACTTCGTCGACCCCGAGGAGGACGACTCAGTGCGGACCTCGGTGCCGAAGTCCTTGCACTCGTCGCAGAGGTCCAGTTTGGCACCTTCGACCTTGACGGTGGTGAGCGACGACTTCGTGGCGCCGCACATCTCGCACTGGGGCATACCCCCATTAGCAGAGCCCGGTGTATAAAAGGTGCGCCAGAGACGTCGGCAGCGGTCCGTGTACCTCGCGTTCAGTACAGGGCGTGTGCGTGCGTCTCAGTGGGGGAATGTGGACTCGTCAGGGTGGGTGCGGTGACGGTCGGAATCATCGTGGGTGGAGTGACAGCCGCGACGACCGCACGACACCCGTGCAGTCTACCGCTTCCGTCGAGTGGCGACCCGTATCCAAACCTGCTCGGCACATCGGCGAACGCGACGACACACGGTCGATACGAGAACGAGAAGACGACGAAAACCACAACCCGAGCGAGTACACCGGATCACGTCAAGTCGGACCACGCACCCCAAAAGCGCTGCAGCGCCGTGAGGTGGCCGACGACGGCGAAGAAGGCGAGCAGCAGCCCCACGGCCGAGAGCCCCGAAACCAGCGGCCCCGGGAGGAAGACGGCGACGGCGGCGGTGAGTCCCATGAGCGCGAGGCGGTCCGCCCGACCCACGAGGCCGCCGTACGCCCGACCGAGACCCACCGCCTGAATCTGCGTCCCGAGATACGACGTCATGACGACGCCGGTGACGGCGGCGAACCCCAGGCCGTACCGTCCGACGCCGGCGGCGAGACCGGCGATGATGACGATGTCGGCGTACCTGTCGAGGACGTGGTCGAGGAAGTCCCCGGCGTCGCTCGCGACGCCCTGTTCGCGGGCGAGTGCGCCGTCGACGAGGTCGAGCCAGCCGTTGAGAAAGACACAGACCGCGCCGACGGCGTAGGTGAGCGAGGTCGCCAGGTAGAACGCGCCGCCCGCGAGGACGGCGACGCCGAAGGCGATGACGCTCACGCCGTTCGGGTCAGCCCCACGGCGTCGGCGGCGCTGACGAACGGCCCGAGCGCGCGGGCGGCGACCGGCCGGAGCCTGTCGAGCGTCATGGGTGGAGGTAGTCGGTGAAGTCGACCGTCCCCGCCGAGGGCTCGCGGTCGCCGTCGACGACCGCCTCGATTTCGGCCGCGACGTCCTCGGGCGTGCGCTCTGTCGTGTCTATCTCGTACACCCGCTCTTCTCCGTGCCGCTGAACCGATTCGGAGAGGACGACGTCGAGCGCCTCGCTCTCCGAATTTTCGGCCGCTTTGGCGTCGCTCTCGCCGCGCTCTCGCAGCCGCGATTCGAGCACGTCCGGGCGACACCGGAGGACGACGACGCGGTCGGCGTCGAGGAGGTGTGCGAGGTGTGATTCGAGGACGACCGTCTCCCCCGCTTCGACGTGGTCGTCGACCCACGCGGCGAGGGCGTCGACGTCGACGACGAGCGAGTCGCGGTCGGTGTCCTCCTCGGTCCAGAGGTCGTGTTCGCGGACGGCGTCGTTGAGGTGGAGTGTGGGGTAGGGAAGCCGCTCGGACGCCGTGGTCTTGCCCGTCCCGGGCGTCCCGGTCAGGGCGACCCTCACGCCTCCGTCACCTCATGAGCGACCCGGTTCAGTACCTCGACGGCGCGTTTCGTCTCCTCGCGGGTGCCGGTCGAGACGCGGATGCACGCGGGCAACCCGAACGAAGAGCAGTCGCGGACGATGACGCCCGCCCGCTGGCTCGCCTCGGAGACGGCGGTGGCGTCACCGACCTCCGCGAGGACGAAGTTGCCGGCGCTCTCCCAGGTGTGGGCGTCCAGGTTCTCGGTCAAGAACTCCCGGGCCCAGCGGGCGGTCTCGACGGTCTCTTCGAGGTGCGCGTCGTCGTCGAGCGCCGCGCGGGCGGCCCGGCAGGCGAGTTCGTTCGCCGCGAACGGCGTGTTCACGCGGGCGTACGTGTCGGCCCACTCGCGGGGACGAGCGCGTAGCCGATGCGGAGCCCCGCCAGGCCGTACGCCTTCGAGAACGTCCGGGTGACGGCGAGGTTCTCGAACGCTCCCAGCAGCGTCGCGGCGCTGTCGCGCTCGGCGTACTCGCCGTACGCCTCGTCGACGACGACGAGCGTGTGGTCGTCGACGGAGTCGAGGAGAGCAACGAGTTCGTCGTGGGCCATCTCGCTGCCGGTCGGGTTGTGCGGCGTCGTCACGTAGACGATCCGCTCGCCGTCGTACGCCTCCAGGACGCCGTCGGCGGTCTGGGCGAAGTCGTCCCCCTTCGAGAGCCGGTAGGAGGCGACCGTCCCGTGGTGGTAGCGGGCGGTCATCCCGTAGTAGGAGAAGCCGGGTTCGGGGACGAGAACGCGGTCGCCGGGGTCGAGCATGGCACGCGAGAGGTAGTCGAGCGAGCCGTCGGCGCCGGCGGAGACCCACACCTGCGTCGGGTCCACGCCCCACTCGGTCGCGAGCCGTTCGGTGAGATCGGTGTGTGAGGCCTTCGGGTAGACGTGGACCTGCGATGCGTACTCACGAAGCACCTCGACGGCTTTCGGACTCGGACCGTGAGGGTTCTCGTTCGAGGAGAGCTTCGTCAGCTCCGCGGGGTCCATGCCGAGGTCGCGGGCGACCTCCTCGACGCCCCGTCCAGGGACGTACGGGGAGTGCGCGGAGAGGTCCCGTGGTTGCATATAGGGGGAAAATGCGGTGCCCGGTCCTTAAGAATGCCCATGCGTCGTCCGGCGGTTCTCGCGTCGTTCTCACGGAGGAGAACGACCGTCGGTCGAGAGAGCGCTCGTCGGCATGAATATCCACCGGTACACACTAAGTGAGTGGATTTTGATATTTTTGGTGCCGGTCGGCACGAGGGGGGAGAACTAGGGACAACGACCGACACGACGGCAACCGCGACGGAGACGATAGCCGGAACTCGACCCGGGGTCACTGGCTGGAGGGGGACGTCCGGTCCGCCGTTCGACCGACCGGTCGGACCCGCTCACGTGCTGTCCCGGCCCTCGACGGCGAGCGACGTGCTGTCCCGCCCCACGACGGCGAACGACGCGCGCGCTCGTCGTATCCCCGGTGTCAGAGCGCTCAAGTCGGTCGGTGTTGTAGAGGGACCACCGACCGACTCGCGCGACACCGTCCGGAGTCGTCGGCGACGTCACAGCCATGATCGTAGAATTCGACATCGACACGGACGTCCTCTCACACGCGCTTCAGCGCACACCGGAGATGTCCGTCGTCGTCGACACGCTGGACGCATCGGACGCGATTCCACTGCGGAACCTCTTCTGGGCGTCGGGGGGCGATTTCGACCGGTTCGAGGCCGCGCTCGCGGAGGACCCGACCATCGCGACGTTCGAGTTGCTCGCCGAGGAGAACGACGCCCGCCTCTACCGCGTCCAGTACGCCGGGGGGGTCCCGGAGGTCGAAGCCTACCGGGCGCTGGTCGACCTCGACGGCGCCGTCCTTCACGCGGAGAACGACGGGCAGGGCTGGTTCGTCCGGATGCGCTTTCCGAACCGCGAGGCCATCGCCTCGTTTCGCGAACGCTGCTGGGAGGCCGACTTCGACATTCACATCCGCGCGGTGTACGACCGGGAGCAGGAAGCGCCCGAACACCGGTTCGGCCTCACCGCCGCCCAGTACGAGACGCTCCTCACCGCGCTGCGGAGCGGCTACTTCTCCATCCCGCGCGGAGCCTCGCTTCAGGACGTCGCGGACGAACTCGACATCTCGAGTCAGGCCGCCTCGGAACGACTCCGCCGCGGCATGAAGGGACTCGTCAACACGACGCTCGCCGACGCCCGGGACCGAAACCGCGCCGAGACGCTCGAAACCGACCGTTGAGCCGTCTTCCCGGCTGATCGGTCAGAGCCCCTCCGCGAGCGCCGCTGCGGCCCGGAGGGCGAGTGCCGCGATGGTGAGCGTCGGGTTCATCGCGCCGCCCGTGGGGAAGACGCTCGACCCGACGAGCCAGAGGTTCGAGAGGTCGTGTGTCCGAAGCGAAGGGTCGACGACGCTCTCCGCGGGGTCGGTCCCCATTCGCGTCGTCCCCATGTGGTGGAAGGCCGGCCCGGTGTTGTCGGGGCCGACGCGCCACTCGATGTCGACGCCGAGTTCGGAAAGGACCCGCTCCTGTAGCTCGTTCGCCCGTCGGAGCGCCGCCTTCGTCTCCGCGTCGAGCGACCACTGGACGTCGGGAACGGGGTTGCCGTGGTCGTCCCTGGTGCTCGGATCGAGCGTCACCCGGTTCTCGGCTCGTGGGAGTTGCTCGACGAGCGCGCCCATTCCGATCTGGGTGCCGTACACCTCCCGCACCTCGTCGCGGAGTTCGTCGCCCCACGCGTCCGAGGAGAGCGCCGCGCCCGCGACGGTCGGGCCGGCGTAGTTGAGAAACTCCAGCTTCAGGCCGTTCACGGGGTCGGTGTCGTCGTAGAACTGGTGAGACTCGCTGGTGTTGAAGCCGACGTGGTGCTGGCGGGTGTCGGCGTCGAGCCTGCCGCCCATCCCCGCGAACAGGTGGTCCATGAAGTACCGCCCGACGAGCCCCGAGGAGTTGGCGAGACCGTCCGGATACGTCTCCGAGTCGGAGAGCAGCAGGAGTCGCGGCGTCTCGACGCCGCCGGCGGCGACGACGAACCGACGGGCCTCCTGCTCGTACACCCCCTCGGGCGTGGCGTACACCGCGCGCTCGACTCGCTCCCCCGACGGGTCGTGTTCGAGTCGCTGCGCCGGCGCGCGGTCGATGACGCGCGCGCCCGCCTCGACGGCGCGGGTGACGTGGGTCTCGGCGGTGTACTTCGCCCCGGAGGGGCAGACGGGCTTGCAGGTCCCGTAGCCGACGCAGGCGCTTCGCCCCCCGTACGGCTCGGAGTTGCGCGCGTTCGGGACCGAGTGCATGTCGATGCCGAGTGTCTCACAGGCAGGGGCGAACAGCGAGTCGGAGTACGACGGTGGGAACGCGGGGAGGGGGAACGGCTCCTCGCGCGGCGGGGCGTAGGGGTTGTCGAGCGCGCCCGCGACGCCCAGTTCGCGCTCGGCCTCGCGGTAGCGAGGGCGGAGGTCCTCGTACGAGAAGGGCCAGTCGGCGCCGACGCCGTGTCGGGAGCGAAGCTCGAAGTCCCGCTCGTGTAAGCGCATCACCATCCCGTGCCAGTGCAGCGACGACCCGCCGACGCCCTTGACCCGCGCGGCGTTGAGCGGGTAGTGTTTCTCACCCGAGGAGGCGTACGCGTCGCGGGGGCCGCCCATCTCCCAGGGGTTGTCCATATCGGGCCGGAGATGCGTCTCCATCCGGCTCTCTCGGTTCCCGTCGAACCGCGGCCCGGCCTCCAAGATTACGACGTCGTGACCCGCCTCCGCGAGCCGACACGCCACGAGCGCGCCGGCCGGTCCCGACCCGACGACGCAGACGTCCGCCGGCGGCGACGGCGCTCTCCCCTCAGCCATCGTCGACCGCCCCCGGGCCGTGCTGGTACGATTCGAGTCCGCCGGGGTAGCCCGTCGGGTTCTCCGTCCCGACCAGTTCGCCCCCGGTCGGCGACGTGTAAAAGGCGTACAGCAGGTCGTTCACGACGAAGAAACGGAGCCTGTCCGAGACGTTCCCTGCGGGGTCGGGGTCGGCGACGTCGACGCCCAGGTCGCGGAGGAGGCGGTCGCGCGTCTCCGGAGCGAGCGTTGCGAACGCGGTGTCGTGCCAGTCGCGGGCGACGGCGTCGAGTTCTCTCGCCGCGGAGACGACGCCCGCGTAGTGGTCCGGGTCGGTCCGGCGACGCCCGGCGACGTACGTCTCGACGAACGCCCGGTGACCGTCGACGTCTGACGGATAGAGTACCTCCGCGGCCGCGACGAGAACCGAGAGAGCGTCCTCGTCCTCGCGTTCGTCCTCCCCGTCCACCGGACGACCGTCACCGGCGACCGGCGCGTCGTGCGTCCCGATAACGCCCAGAGCCGCACCCCCGCCTGCGGCACCGAGCCCTGCGAGGACGGCGAGCGCGTCGCGTCGGGACAGCCTCATCGCCCGGGTTTTGGTGAGCCTAAACTTAGGGGTTGTCATCCGCAGTCGGAGCGACGAGGCCGACTCGTTCGTCGGACGTGCGACGCGGCCGCGTCACCAGACGACCGTCCAGAGGTAGTCGCTGAGGACCGGCTCTCCGCCCAGGGTCCAGCCGGCGTCTCCGAGTGGCCGACAGCCGAGTCGGAGCCGTGGCGGTTCCAGGAGCGACATCGGTGGGTGTCGATCCGAGAGGAACCCGTGCGCGGCGAGCACCGACTCGGGGAAGGGAACGGCAACGCGGTAGGCGTCGACCGCCGGCGCGTCGCGGATAGCACGGCACAGGAGGGCCGAGAGCGCTCCTCGCCAGCGGTCGCCGCCGGCGAGCGGCGCGACGTGAACGACAGAGAGCCAATCCGTCCCGTGGTGCCGGCGTGGATGAACGGCGAGAGCCGCGACGACCTCGCCGCGCTCGCGGGCGACGTACGTCGCGAGTCGCGCGAACTCCGGGTTTCCGAGGACGTACCGGAGCGTCTCGGCGTCGAACGCTGGGAGACGGCCGCTGGACGGCCCGACGGCCGCGTGTGGAGGTCGACGAGGATGTCGACCGCCAGGCCGTCGGTTCGCGTCACCTCGACCCTGCAAGCATCGCGGTGGCGGCGGTCTCGGGCGACGACGTAGGCGTCGAGGGCGGCGCCCGGAAGGGGCGCGGCGAAGCGTCTCCGCGGTCCGAGCCGATGCGCGACGAACGCCGTTGCGTCCCGTACCCGGTAGTGTGTCTTCCGGGGCGGTCCGTACGTCCAGCCCAGTCTCTCGTTGGCCGCACGGGACTCGACGACCGAGGGAGCGACGACGAACGCCGCGGGGTGGTCGGCGTAGCATGCGAGGGCGTACTCCAACGCTGCCGTGTACAGCCCCCGGCGCCGGTGGTCGGGATGGACGACGACGTCACGGCTCAACAGCGCGAGGGCGGTCTCTTCACGCTCGTCGCTCCCACCGCGGATCGGGAGTGGACCGAACGGACACAGCCCGACCACCGTGTCGCCGGTTTCGACGACGACCACCGGGACGTGGTCGAGGTGCGGGACGGCCTCGTAGGTCGCGTCGAACCACTCCGCATCGAGACGGAGGTCGGTGACCGTCGCGTACACGTCGAGGAAACCGTCCCGGTCACCGTCCTCGTACGGTCGGACGACGTAGTCGACCCCCTTCCGTTCGAAGCGTTCGACCGGGCCTGTGAGCGACATGGTCTCCCGACGCGGGCGGGCGGCTTGGTTATGCGGCCCACCGCGCGTCGGCGCCGGAGCCGTCCCGTCGCGTGCGCGCACTCGCCCGTTGTTCGGCCTCGTCACCTCTCCCGCCTCTTCGCCCGTGAAGCGGGGGTGACGCGAGAGAGCGTGTCTATCGGCGCGTTAACGACCGTTCGAGAGTGCGGGTCACAGCATAACTAACACGACCGATAGCATCCGGAGGCGCACGGGGTACCCCCCCGAACATCACACATGACGTACGAGAAACCCACCCTCGAAACGTACGGCCGCGTCGAATCGCTCACACGGGTCAAGATCATCGGCAGCGAACCGTTCTAGGGGCTGTCGGCCGTCCGAAAACCTCCGCGAATCCTTCGGAGACAGAACACAGACCAGCGGACGGCCTCCGTGCTGGTCGAGACGTCCGCACGGCCGCCCACGAGTCCGTCGAGTGACTCGACCGGGACAACGGCTCCGTGGTGATTCCAGTCGGCGCGTTCGAGGTGGCCGTTCACGTCGCGGCGGGAAGCGTTACCCGCTGAGCGTCCAGAGCGGTTCGGCATCGAGCAACGACGCGCCGCCGAGCGACCAGTTCCCGTCGAGCGGGCGGATACCGAGTTTCAACCGCGGCGGTTCCAGGAGCGACATCGGCGGGTGGCGGTCGGAGAGGAACCCGTGCGAGGCGAGCACCGACTCCGGGAAGGGGATGGCGACGCGGTAGGCGTCGACGTCGGGGGCGTCGGCGATTGCGTGACCGAGGAGCGTCGACAGCGCCCCCTCCCAGCGGTCGCCGCCGGCGAGCGGCGCGACGTGGGCGACGGAGAGCCAGTTCGTCCCGTGGAACCGCCGGTGGCAGACGACGAGCGCGGCGACGACTTCGCCGTGCGCCCGGGCGACGTACGTCCGTGGCCGTGCGAACTCCGGGCTCCCGAGGAAGTACCGAAGCGTCGCCTCGTCGAAGACGGGGTGGACGCCGTCCGGACGGCCCGACGGCCGGTCGTGAAGGGAGGCGAGGGTATCGATGGTCACGCCGTCGGTGGCCGACACCTCGAACTCCTCGCCGGTGCGCCGGAGACGGTCGCGGGCGGCGACGTAGAGGTCGGTGGCGACACCCGGAAGCGGCGACGCGAACCGCTTGTCCCGGCCGAGTCGATGAGCGACGAACGCGGTCGTGTCCCGGGGCCGGTAGCGGGTCACCTGCCACGCGGCGTACTGCCACCCCATCTTCCGGTAGCCGGGGCGGGAGTTGGCGTTCGAGTGCGAGAAGACGAACGCGACGTCGCTGTCGGCGTACTGGTCGAGCGAGTACTCCGTCGAGGCGGTGAACAGACCTCGGCGGCGGTGGTCGGGGTGGACGATGGTGTCGCGGCTCAACAGCGCGAGCGCCGTCTCGTCCCCCCGCGGACGAGGAACGGGGTGTACGGACGGATGCCGACGAGCTCACCCTCGCGTTCGTCCTCGACGACGACCACCGGAACGTGGTCGAGGTGCGGCACGTTCCCGTAGAGCGCGTCGAACCACTCCGACCCGAGGTGGGTTCCGCTCGACGACGCGACCACGTCGAGAAATCCCTCCCGGTCGCCGTCCTCGTACGGCCGGACGACGTAGTCGACCCCTTTCCGCTCGAACCGCTCCACAGGACGTGCGAGAGACATGCGCTCTCGACGCGAGCGAGCGACTTGGTTATGCGCTCACAGAACGAGCAGTCATCCACATCGCGTGTCGCTCCGTCGTCGCGTCGGATTAACGGACCATTGTGAAACGGAAACGGGGCCGAACGTGTCCGTGCCAACGCATAACTAATCAAATGGATATTATACGACCCACTCACGGGGAACCTCCCCGACAACAGATGACCTACGAGAAACCCACCCTCGAAACGTACGGTCGCGTCGAATCGCTCACCCAGCTAGAGAAGTACAGCGAACCGCTGTAAGGGGACCGAACGACGACCTACCGCCGCGATTTGGTTTTCGTGTGAGCACCTGCGGGGGCGACACACGGCTGCCTCCGACGGTCACGAGCGGGTCCCGAGCGACGGAACGACCCTGACTGGTTCCTGAGTCGTTACGACGGGTATTCACGAACACGGGAGACTCACGGGGTAAAACAGGATTAAGACCGTCGTCTCGGCCAGTGTCGACGCATAACTAACCCGTTCACCGGACTCTGGAGCAACCACGGGGATTCCCCCGACAACAGATGACCTACGAGAAACCCACCCTCGAAACGTACGGTCGCGTCGAATCGCTCACCCAGGGAGGAGACTACAACGGGAGCGAACCGACCTACTTCTAGGGACGGCACCGATACCTTTCAGGATCCGAATACGTTCTGGTGGACAGCCGCCGGTTCGGAAGCCGTCCCCGGCCGCCGGCGTAACCGACGCGGTAACGCAACGACGGAACTGATAGTCCGACTCGCGGTCCAACCAACGCATAACTATCTCGATGGGTCCCGTCCGGAACCAACACGGGAACTGCCGCCGGAACGGACGTTCTCGCCTGAAAATGACCTACGAAAAACCCACCCTCGAAACGTACGGACACGTCGAATCGCTCACCCAGGTATACGACAACGGAAGCTACCCGGTCAAAGTCGAATAGCGGCGGCGGTCGGTCACCGCTCTATCTTCGATATTTCGAACGATTCACCGCTCTTCTCCGCCCAGCACGTCACCGACCACGAGGATCACGAAAAACTCGACACCAGCGCCGCGACCACCACGGCTCCGCCACCGTCGAATCGGCGTTCGTCACTGGGCCGGGACGGCGGTTCTGCCACTGCCGTGACCGGGGCAGTGAACGTGACGGTCGACAGTCCTCACCGAACCGACGCACGACCAACGCCGCAGGTGGCGACCGGAGAAGGGACGCGGACCGCCACCGATGCGGGCGTTCCCGACTGCGGCTGTCCTCCGCGCAACCCACCGTCGAAACGGACGGCCGCGTCGAACCGCTCGCCCGGGAATCGTACAACGGAAGCACACCGCTCAAAGAGCCCGAACAACGACGACAACGCCGCTCGGCTACGTTTCGCGGGACACCCCCCGCGGCGAGTCCACACCATCGCGACCACGGACCACGGTGACTCTGGTCGCGAACGAGCCCGATTAGTTCGAGAGTACTGGTCCACGTCAACACATAACTATGGTGTTCCCTCGTCTCCAGACTCGTCACGGGGACTCCCCCCGGCAACTGATGACCTACGAGCAACCCACCCTCGAAACGTACGGCCGCATCGAATCACTCACTCAGGAAGCGACCGGGAGCGAACCAGTCTACGACATCACATAGAACCGACACCTCACCTTCCCTGAAACACATCACACCTCTGTTCGGCGCGGAGGGTTCGCGTTTTCCCATCTCGTGTTCGCGTTCGATGTCACGGGGCGGACTGTGCCACGACATAACTAACGGGATCACCCGTCTTCAGAGGCGTCACGGGGGCTCGTCCCCGGCAACTGCGGACCTGCGAGCAACCCACCCTCGAAACGTACGGGCACGTCGAATCACTCACCCAAGGAGGCGACAACGGCAGCACACCGTTGAAGCGGCGATAGCGACGGAAGTCGCGTCGGTTTTCATCGTTTCGACGGACGAATCACACACATCAGTCGCGCGCAGTCGACGACCACCGACGCGGCAATCGTCGTGGACGCAGACGCTGTCGTCTCTGTTCTGTGTGTACGCGCGGCGTGACCTGCGTCCGACACCGCAGACCTGCCGGACGTCGTTCGGTTCGCGATTCGTCGGTTTAATCCGCCCATTCGCTCCCTGCGAGCACGCTAACTCGCCCCGTGTCGAATCATAACTAACTCGATACGTTCCGTTCGCGGCTGATACGGGGACTCCCCCCGAACACAGATGGAGTACGAGCAACCAACCCTCGAAACGTACGGCCGCATCGAATCACTCACACAGGGCGAGTACTACGGGAGTGAACCGACGTACTAGCGTCAGACGATCACTTCCTTCCCCTCGTTTTCAGCGAACGCGAACGTGCCGTGAGGTGTCGAGAGACGTGCACCCTCGAAGAGCGGTCGTCACGGCGTCCTCCGAACGACCATCGGCTCTCGCAACTGGTGTTAACGACTCGCCAAGACCGGTAATGCGACCTATACTTACCACCGTGTCCGTCCCTTGAGTGGGCATGACAGCCAGCGGCTCCCCCTCTCGGTACACGGCGTTCGGCCTCAGCGTCGCTTCGGCGCTCCCGCTGCCAGAACTCCCGCCCGGGCCGTCCGACACGGAACCGGACGTGACCGTCGAACTCGGGACGGTGCCGGGCGAACTCGGAGAGGACGGGAGACCGCGACTCGTCTTCGACGACCCCAGGGAGTTCACGCTCGTCTACCCCGCCTGTCGGGTCCGCGTCAGCGACGGCGTCTCCATCGTCGTCGACCCCGCCGAGGGAGCCAGAGAGCGGGACGTCCGTTGGATCGTCCTCGGTTCGGCGTTCAACTTCCTGCTCCACCAGCGGGGGCACCTCGTCCTCCACGGAAGTACCGTCGGCGTCGACGGCGTCGCCGTCGCGTTCGTCGGGGCCTCGGGCGCGGGCAAGTCGACGCTGGCCGCGGCGTTCGTCGACGCCGGCCACCGCGCCCTCGCCGACGACATCGTCGCGGTCCGGGTGACGGAGACGGGGCCGCTCGTCCGCCCGGGGTTCGCGTCGCTGAAACTCGACGACGACGCCGCGGCATATCTCGCTGACGGCCTCGCGCCCGTCGCGGACGGCGGGACGGCGGCTCACACCGAGCAGCGACCGACGAACACGGAGCGGTTCTACCGGGCGAGAGACGGAGACAGCGCCGAACTCCCGCTGGGGGCGGTCTACCGCGTGCTCGACGGCGACGAACTATCCATCACGCCGCTACCGCCCGCGGCGGCGGCCATCGAACTCGCGCGCAACGCCTACACCATCGGGACGCACGGTCGCCGCGAAGAGGCGTCGCTCGCCCTGGACCGGTCAGTGGCCGTCGCAAGCGCTGTCCCCGTCGCTCGACTCGAACGCCCTCGCGAGTTCGAATCGCTCGGAGACGTGGTCCGGGCCGTCGAGGACGAACTGGGCCGGGAGCGCGGACAGTGACCCGATCCGACCCGGGAGTCGTCGACGCGGCGGCGACGCGGTCCGACGCCCCCGCGACTGCGATGTCGACCCCCGCAGCGACCGACGGAACCGACATCCCGGACGCCCACGGACGCGCCGCCGTCGACCTCGTCCGGTGTCTGGCGCGTCCGACACCGAGCGGCGACGAGCGAGCGGACGCGGTGGCGCTCGCACGCGAGTCCGACCCGAAGGAGGTGCTCGCCGCGGCGTCCGCCCTCGGCGTCGGGCCGCTCGTTTGCACCCACGTCGAGAACGGGGGCGAAGCGTTCCCCGCTGCGCTTCGAGACCAGACGGGGGAGTACCGCCGGCGGATGATGGCGCGGAGCCTCCACCTCCTCACCGCGCTGCACGCGATACTCGACGCGTTCGGGGCCAGCGGCGTCCGCGCACTCGCCTACAAGGGGCCGGTCCTGGCGACGGTCGCCTACGGCGACGTCGGCGGCCGCGCCTTCTCCGACCTGGACCTGTTCGTGCCGCGGGAGGACCTGCCGGCCGCGGCGACAGCGCTCGCCGACCTCGGCTTCGCACTCGACCCCGAGGACCCAACCCGGTTCTCGCCCGCCGACGTCGCCCGCGGCGGCCACGTCGTCAGACCGCCTGCGGAGTTCCGCTTTGTGAGACACGACGGCGTCGTGGTCGAACTCCGCTGGCGACTCGGCTCCCGCGTCCGCCCGTTCCCGCTCACGTTCGACGACTGCTGGAATCGCCGGGTCGACGTCGTCGTCGGGGGGCGGTCCGTCCCCACGTTCGGTCACGAGGACCGCTTGCTGGTGCTGGCCCGCCACGGGGCCAAACACCACTGGAACCGCCTCGGCTGGGCCGTCGACGTCGCCGCCCTGCTGACCCGCGTCGACGTGGACTGGCCGGTCGTCGAAGCTCGCGCGGACGCGCTGGGTGCTCGGCGCGTCCTCGCGGCCTGCGTCCTGCTCGCGGCCGAGACGGCCGACGCCCCGGTCCCCCCGCTCGTGCTCGCGCGGGCGCGGGCCGACCCGAGGGTCCGAACCGTCGTCGCCGACGCGGTGACCGACTACGACACCGAGCCCCTGACGGCCGCCTTCGGCGTCGACGGCCCCCGTGCCCGCATCGTCGACGCCCTCCTCTGTGACTCGCGCCGTGCGTGGCTGCTGTACCGGCTCCGTCTCGGCTTCGAGCCCCAGGAGGTCGACGCCGAGACCGTTCCGCTCCCGCGTGCGCTGCACCGTCTCTACCACGTCGTCCGACCCCTGCGGCTCGCCAGCGCGCTCTGGCGGCCGGATACGGAAGGACGTGAGAGGCGGTGAGTGCGAGCCAGCGTCGGCGCGAACGGCTCGACGCGCTGGCGACCGTCGCCCGCTACGACCCGGTACGGTTCGTCGCCGTCGTCGTCCTCAGCCTCCTGACCGCGGTGTTCGAGGGGCTGGGGCTGAGCTTCCTCCTCCCGGTGGTCGAGCGCGCCACCGCCGAGAGCCTCGCGACGCCCGCGACGGACGGCGCGGTCGGGCTGTTCGCCGACGCGTACGCCGCCGTCGGCGTCCCGTTCACACTCGGCACCGTCCTCGCCGGCGCGGGGGTCGCCGTCGGCCTCCGGTTCGGAACGGCCATCCTCGTCCGCTACCTCCGGGTGCGACTCGTCACCGACTACGTCCGCGACCTGAAGACCGACGTCTTCGAGGCCGTCCTCGACGCCGACCTCGCGTATCTCGACGACCGGGGCTCCGACGACCTCCTGAACACGCTCGTCACGCAGTCGAGCTACCCGGCCCGCGTGCTGGGGAGCGTCCTGAAGACCGTCGAGCAGACGCTGCTGGCGGCGGTGTACGTCTCCCTCGCGCTCGTGGTCGAGCCGATTTTGACGCTCGTGGCGTTCGTCGTTCTCGGCGGCGTCACGCTGGGGATTCGGTCGGCTGTCGGCGCCGCCTACGACGTCGGGGGCCGAATCGCGGACGCCAACCGGTCGATGCAGTCGCACGCGCAGTCGGGCGTTCAGGGGCTCCGCGAGGTCCGTCTGTTCGGCCTCGAACCGACCGTCGCCGACCGGTACGCCGAGGCGGTCGACGACTACGCCGACGCGACCGTCGGCCTCGCGGTGCGGCAGGCGCTGGTGACGAATCTCCACAAGTTCGCGGCCGCCGTCGTGGTCATCGGGCTGATGTACGCCGCGCTCGTCTGGTCCGCGCTCTCTTTGGGCGCGGTCGGGCTGTTCTTCTTCACGATGCTCAGGCTCGCGCCGACGGTGTCGTCCATCCACGGCGGGGTCTACTACATCGACGGCGAACTCCCGCACCTGGTCGACACGCTCCGCGACCTGCACGAACTGCGCGAGCGCCCCGCCGTCACGGGCGGGGACGCGCCCGTCCCCGAGCCGGTGACCTCGGTTGCACTCGACCGCGTCACCTTCCGGTACGGCGACGACGAGAGCGGGCTGACGGACGCGACGCTCCACGCGAGGCGGGGCGAGTTCGTCGCCGTCGTCGGCGAGTCCGGCGCGGGCAAGTCGACGGTCGTCTCGCTCCTCGCGCGACTGTACGACCCCGACGCGGGCGCGGTCCGTGTCGACGGCGTCGACCTCCGGACGGTCGACGCCCCCGCGTGGCGCGAGCGCGTCGCCGTCGTCAGACAGAACCCGTACGTCTTCGACGACACGCTCCGGAACAACGTCCTCGTCGGGCGGCCGGACGCGGACGACGCGGCCGTCGAGCGGGCCTGTCGAGCCGCGGGCGTCGACGCGTTCGCCCGCGCGCTCCCGGCGGGGTACGACACCCGCCTCGGCGAGGACGCGGTCCGCCTCTCGGGGGGGCAGCGCCAGCGCGTCGCCATCGCGCGGGCGCTGCTCCGGTCGCCCGCGGTACTCTTGCTCGACGAGGCGACGAGCAACCTCGACGCGACGACCGAACGGGAGGTGCTCGCGGCCGTTCGCGAGGCGTCGGCCGACGCCGTCGTCGTCGCCGTCACCCACCGACTCGCGAGCGTCGCCGACGCCGACCGCATCTACACCGTCGCCGAGGGCCGCGTCGTCGAATCCGGCCGACACGCGGACCTGGTGCGCGCGGGCGGCCCCTACGCCGACCTCTTCTCCGCGCGCGAACTGGCGGTGCGTCCCGACGGCGGGGGTGGCGAGGACGGCGGCGATGTCACGAACGACGGTTCTCGAGGGGACGCCCCGTAGTCGTCCGAGCGCCCCTTAGGAGCCGTCTAACCCGTCGAGCCGGACGATAACTATGTCTCATGGTCGCGTCTCGGAGACCATGACAGCACTCGATGCGGACACGACGGTGGTCGCGACGTCCGACTCGGTCTCGGCGGACGTCGGCGGGGAGCGCGTCCTCCTGAACGTCGCCGCGGGAACGTACCACGGGATGAACGCGGTCGGGTCGCGGGTGTTCGACCTCGTCGACGAGCCACGGCCCGTCCGGGCGGTCGTCGAATCGGTCCGCGAGGAGTTCGACGTCGACGCCGCGACGGCCGACGACGACGTCCGCGCGTTCCTCTCGGAGTTGGTCGAGGCGGGACTGGTCGCCGTCGTCGACCCGGCGTGAGACGCCGGTGTCCAGCGTCGCGGTGTCCAGAGTAGCTCGGTTCCGCGCGTTCCCGCCGAGCGACCGGGTCGCGCTCGTCCAAGCGGCGGCGTTGCTCGTTCTCTCCCGGGCGCTCCTCGTCACCCGCCGGGTCTCGGTGCGCCGCGTCGCCGCGACGGTCGACCGCGTCTGCTCGTGGCTTCCGGTCCCCTCGACGGAGGCGCCGACGGTCGACCGACTCGTCTGGGCGGTCGACGTCGCGAGTCGGACCGTCCCGGTCGAGACGACCTGTCTCCCCCGCGCACTGACCGGCAGCGCGTTGCTCGCGCGGTACGGCTACGCCTCGACGCTTCGGATCGGCGTCCGCCGGGAGGGTGGTGAGTTCGCGGCGCACGCGTGGGTCGAACGCGACGGGCGGGTCGTCCTCGGCGACCTCCCGGACCTCGAAATGTTCGTCCCGCTCCCGCTCGACGAACTCCCGGGGGCGTGGTCGGACGACCGGGGCGCGAACCGGTCGCGTTAGGAGGCGGTGAGGACCGGAAGTCACTGCATAGCAATGACTCTCACACCCGTCTCTCGGACATGAGCTACGCCGACTACCGCGCCGGGAAGCCGGTCGTCATCACGGCCGCCCTGACCGGCGGCGTCCACGGCAAGGACAAACACCCGAACCTCCCCGAACAGCCGGCCGAAATCGCCGCCCAGGCGGCCGACGCCGTCGACGCGGGCGCCGCCGTCCTCCACCTCCACGCCCGCGACTCCGATGGCGCACACGACCTCTCGCGCCTCCAGGAGGTCACGGAGGCGGTCAGGGCCGCCTGCGGCGACGTGATTATCCAGCACTCGACGGGGGGGTGCGGCCCGCTCGACGACCGCGTCCACGGCCTCCGGACGGACCCGCTCCCCGAGATGGCCTCGCTCGACCTCGGGCCGTTCAACCGGGGGTACGAGCAGATCACCCAGCACTCGCGGGCGAACATCGACGCCCTCGCCCGCGAGATGCGCGAGAAGGGGGTCGTCCCCGAACTGGAGGTGTTCAACGGCGCGCAGCTCTCGGAGGTCGACCGCCTCCGGGAGGCGGGCCTCGTCGGCGAGCGCCCCTATGTCAACCTCATCTTCGGCCCGGGCTTTACCCCGGCCCGCCCGGAGAACGTCGTCAACCTCGTCTCGAACCTCCCGAGGGCGCGGAGTTCAGCGTGCTCGCGACGGGCCCCCACCAGCTTCCGCTGACGACCCTCTCGGTCGTCCTCGGCGGCCACGTCCGGGTGGGAATGGAGGACAACCTCTACTACCGCCGCGGCGAACCCGCCCGCGACAACGCCCAGTTGGTCGAGCGCGCGGTCCGCATCGTCGAGGAACTCGAACGGCCCGTCGCGACGCCCCGCGAGGCGCGGGCGCTCCTCGGGGTCAGCCCGTCGGCGCGTCAGGTCGTCTGAAGCGGGCGATGTCGCCGGGGTCGAACGGCACCTGCGAGGTCGCGGACCCGAGACGGCGAAGTCGAGGCGCGCACGCTGCTTGCGTTCGCCAGCAGCAGTCACTGGTCACGGGCGGGCGAAACGGACGTTCGTGATCGTCCACGTCCACCAGTACCGCGACGGCGACGCGAAGACGACGGTCGAACAGGGCGACGAGGTCGTCAGCCAGGACACCCAGGAGTACTTCGACAAGGACGAACTCGGCCCCGACGAGGGGTGGACCCAGTTCGAGTACGGCGACCGGGTCATCCAGCGCCGCGGCGTCACCTACGACGACGTCACGAGCGTCTCCCTCCCCGAGGAACTGGGCGAAGAGGGCGGCGATTTGCCCGGCACGGACGTCCAGTTCATCGTCGAGGGCGGGAACGAGTTCGTCGAGAACGTCCGCATCGTCGAAATCACCGAGGACCCGGTCTGAGCCGTTCCGAGGACGCGACGGTCGAAGAGAACGACGGGACCCTCCCCGGCTCGTCGCCGTGAATCAGTCGGCGAGAGCCCTCGCCGCCTGGCCCCGCCTGGCCGTCACTCCAGCGGCTCGAAGACGTGAATCGGCCAGTCGGCCTCGTACGAGAGGACCGCCTCGGCGTCGAAGTCCGGTTCTCGGGTCGCCATCTCGACCGGCGTCCCGATGTCGAGGTCCTCGTACGCGGCGTCGACACGGCCAGTGAGTCGGCCGCCGGAGTCTAACTCGACGACGGCGAGGGTGAGCGGCGCGAGGTCTTCGAACGCCGTCGGCGGGCGGCTGATCTCCGTGTAGGAGTAGACGGTCCCCGTCTTCGACTGCTCCGAGAGGGACACGCGGCGACTCCCGCACTCGTAGCAGGCGGGGCGCGGCGGCACCAACACGGCGTCGCAGTCGCGGCACTCGGCGGCGAGCAGGCGGTCGTCGGCGAGCGCGTCGAAGAAGCCCGGGAGCGTGAACGGACTGTCGGCGGCGACGTCCTCGCGCGCGAGCGGACGGGCGGCGTCGGTTTCGGCGTCGTCCGCAGCGCCGCGGTCGCTGTCGTAGCCGTCGGTCATCGCGACACCCCCCCGGGCCCGACGAGGACGTGCGCGGCCGTCACCGCGTCGGCGACGCCGCCCTCGTTGAGCAGGAGCGCCACCTCCGATTCGCGCTGGCGGTCGCCGGCGCGTCCGGTCAACTGTTCGTACGCCTCGGCGGCCTGGGCGACGCCGGTCGCGCCGATGGGGTGGCCGCGGGCCTTCAGGCCGCCGCTGGTGTTGACGTGGACGTCGGTCCAGCCCTCGCTGCGTTCGGCGGGGGAAAGCGCGGACTCCACCCCTCGGCCGCGGGGCGCGAAGCCGACGGCCTCCGAGAGCATCGCCTCGCAGACGGTGAAGGCGTCGTGGACCTCCGCGATGTCGACGGCGGCGGCGTCGACGCCGGCCTGCTCGTAGGCGTCGCTCGCGGCGCGGTGTGCGCCCTCGACGAACGTCATGTCCCGCTCGGCGACGGCGATGTTGTTCGCGGTGACGGCCGATCCGGCGACGCGGACCTGGTCGTCCCGGTCGACCAGGTCGTCGGCGAGGTCGGCGCTCGTCACGAGTGCGACGGCGGCCCCGTCGGTGACGGGCGCGCAGTCGTACAGCTTCAGCGGTCGGGCCACCGGCGCCGATTCGAGGACCGTGTCGACGTCGATCTCCCGCTGGAACATGGCGTTCGGGTTACGCGCGCCGTTGCGGTGGTTCTTGACGGCGATGCGGGCGAGGTCGGTCTCGGTCGCCTCGGTGTCGTGGAGGTACCGCTGGGCGAGCAGCGCGTACTGCGCCGGCGCGGTCACCCCCGACCGCTGTTCGAGCGCGCGGTCGAACGCCGCCGCCAGCGCGTTCGTCGCGCCCTCGGTCCCGCCCGCGGTCATCTTCTCGACGCCGCAGGCGAGAACCGCGTCGTGGACGCCCGCGCGGACGTCCCGGACGGCGTTCTTCAGCGCGAGCGCGCCCGCGGCGGCACAGCCCTCGACGCGCTCGGCCGGGACGTACCGGAGGCCGGCCCACTCGGCCATCAGCGTCCCCTGCATGATCTGGTTCTCGTACTGTTCGGACTGGTTGCCCAGGTAGAGCGCGTCGACGACCTCCGCGGGGTCCGGGAGGCCCTCGAACGCGTCGGCGAGCGCGGCCGAGAACAGGTCCCGGCCGGGCAGGTCTGTCCGACCGAGGTCGGACAGACCGACGGTGACGAGTCGTGGCTCGGACATCGTCTCCCATCGTGTGGCACGGGTGATAAACGCTGTCAAGCCTCCCGGTCGCGGCGCGCCCGTCGCTTCCGGGACGTCCTGCCGCCGCGGCATCATTTATGTAGCTCTCGGCACAACTTCCGCGTGGATATGGAACTCACCTGGCACGGACACTCCTGCTGGCACGTACAGGTCGACGACACCTCGCTACTCATCGACCCGTTCTTCGACAACCCACACACCTCGCTGGAACCGGCTGACGTCGACACGCCGGACTTCGTGTTGCTCACACACGGGCACGCGGATCACATCGCCCACGCGGGCGAGTTCTCGGAGGCGACGCTCGTCGCGACGCCCGAGTTGGTCGAGTACGCGAAAGAGGAGATGGGATTCGAGGAAGCCGTCGGCGGCATGGGGATGAACATCGGCGGGACCGTCGAGTGCGGCGACGCCTACGTGACGATGCATCGCGCCGACCACACCAACGGCATCATGACGGGCTACGCGAACGACGCCGGGATGCCCGGCGGGTACGTCGTCTCGGACACGAAGCCCACGCAGGTCTCCGACGAGGAGTCGACGACGTTCTACCACGCGGGTGACACCGGCCTGATGTCGGAGATGCGCGACGTCATCGGCCCGTACCTCGAACCCGACGCCGCCGCCGTCCCCATCGGCGACCACTTCACGATGGGACCGATGCAGGCGGCCATCGCCGTCGACTGGCTGGACGTCGACCACGCGTTCCCGATGCACTACGGCACGTTCCCCCCATCGAGGTCGACACCGACGACTTCGTGAACGAGGTGGCCGGCACCGGCAACGACGCCGAGGTCCACGTCCTCGCGGGCGACGAGACGTTCGAACTCTGAGCCTCGAACGCCGAACCGGGTCGTCCGGAGCGCCCACCGGCCCACGTCGAGTCACTGTTTTTTCCGTCGGCACCGTACGACCGACGATGGTGACCGTCTCCGCGACCGAACGGGTTCCCGCACCCCCGAGGACGTGTTCGCGTTCCTCGACACGCCGTCGAACCACGAGCGCATCTCGCCGAGTATCTCGTCGGTCCACGAGGTCGAACCCCTCCCGGACGGGGGTCATCGCGCGGGCTACACCTACCGGCTGTTCGGCCTCCCGCTCCGGGGGTCGGTCGAAGCAGTCGCACACGACCCGCCACATCGGCTCCGATTCGAGCTTCGGGGAGGGATCGACGGCGAGATGGACTGGCGGCTCCGACCCGATGGAGACGGGACGCTCGTCACCTGCGAAGCGACGTTCACCGTTCCGGGCGGTCCGCTGGCTCGGCTGTTCGATCCGGTGGTCCGGGCGTACAACGAGCGGGAACTCGACGAGACGCTCTCTCGACTCCGCCGGTCCGTCGAGTCGAACTGACGAACGCCTGATTTTCGCGCGCGATACTCGCGCCAGCGTACTTTAGAGGGGGCGCGCGCTCTGCTCGGACAGTGTACGGCGTCCGTGTCCCACGAGCGCCCGAGGAGAGATGAAACTCAGAACCACGTTCGTCGTCCTGCTCATCGTCGTGACGCTCGTGCTGTCGAGCCTCACCTACGGCGGGCTCGAACTGTACAAGCAGGAGACGCTCCAGCGAAACCAGGCGAGCGTCGACGAGTCGGCGGCGCTGGCGGCCGACCAGATCGCTACCCGGGTCCGTGAGCGCCGCGACTACATCGGCTACGTCGCCTCGCAGCCGGCGACGGCGAACGTCTCGAAGAGCGGGACGACCATCGGAGGCGTGGTCAACAACAGCCGCTTCTTCGCCGCGCAGGTCGTCGCCGCCAACGGCACCGTCGTGGCGTTCGGCGGACAGATCGACGAGTCGGTCCGGCGCGAAACCATCGGGAGCGACGTCTCCGACGAGGCGTACTTCGTGGAGGCGACGCGGCGGAGTTCGTACGTCTCCGCGCCCGAGGCGGTGCCCGGCAGGGACCGGTATCTCGTCGTCGTCAGCGCGCCGATCATCACCGACGACGGCCTCCAGGGCGTGTTCGCCGCGTCGATGTACGTCTCGACCGACACCCTGCTCGGCCCGGTCGCCACGCTCGACACGCGGCGACAGCGCGTGACCGTCACGGCCAGCGACACGGTCCTGTTCGACAGCGACGAGCGGTTCGAGCAGGTGCTGACCGGGACGGCCCGCGTCGACGGCGTCGGGTGGCAACTCACCGTCGAGCGCGACCGCTCACAGCTGAACGCTCAGCTCCAGACGCTGGCGGTCGCACAGGGGGTCGGCCTCCTCCTCGTACTGCTCTCGGTCGTCAGCTTCTGGGTGTGGGAATCGCGCATGAACCTCCGACAGACCGACCGCCTGCTGGAGGGCTTCTCGTCGCTCCTCGACGGCCAGCACGGTCACTCGCTGGACCTCTCCGCCAGCGAGGAGTGGATACAGATCGGGGAGGGGTTCAACGAACTCTCGGCGGGGCTGGCCGCACGGGAGGCCGCGGTCCACGAGCGCGAGGAGCGGCTCTCCGTTCTGAACCGCATCCTCAGGCACAACCTCCGCAACGACATGAACGTCATCCTCGGGTACGCCGACCTCATCGAGGAGCGCGCCGACGGGGAACTGGTCGCGTCCGCGGCCGCGACCATCCAGACGACGGGAGGGGACCTGGTCGACCTCGGGGAGAAAGCGCGGTGGATCGACGAGGGACTGGACGACACCGCGACCGAGCGCGGGGAACTCGACGTCGCTTCGCTCGTCGAGCGCGTCGTCGCCGACGTCGGGGCGTCGTACCCCGAGACGACGGTCACGACCGACCTCCCGCCAGGGTCGGCGGCGACGGCGTTCGCCGCGCCGGCGGTCGAGGAGGCGGTCCGGAACCTCGTCGAGAACGCCTGCGAACACAACGACACGGCCGCTCCCTGCGTCGAGGTGTCGGTCTCGGCGAGGACGGCGGGCGAGACGGACGGAGGGGACGCGCCGCTGGACACCGACGGTCCCGACAGCCGTGTGAGCGGCGAGGTTCGCATCGTGGTGCGGGACAACGGCCCCGGCATCTCCGACTACGAACTGGAGGCCGTGACCGAGGGCCACGAGACGGCGCTCGAACACGGGAGCGGGGTCGGACTGTGGCTCTCGCGGTGGCTCGTCGAACACTCCGGCGGGCGGCTCGACTTCGCCGACAACGAGCCGCGGGGGACGGTCGTCACCGTGTCGCTCCCGCGGGCGGCCGACGGTTCGTAGCCTCGACGAGGGGGAGAGGCGGAACGAGAGACAGGCCGAGGAGAGCGGGAAGACAGCGGTGGGGATACAGCCGAGGAGAGCGGAATACAGCGGTGGGGATACAGCCGAGGAGAGCGGGAAGACAGACGATAGGAACCGAGTAAAGGCGGAGAGAACGGAACAGAGCGCGAAGCGCGACCGTTCAGGACTCCCGTCGGTAGTAGCCGACCAGTCCGAGGAGGACGAGCACGCCGACGCCGACCACGCCGAGCGTTCCGGCGTCGGGACCCGACGTCGCGGGTTCGCCTCCCTGGGTTTCGGTTCCCAAGTCCGTGTCGGTGCTCGACGCTGACGAGGACGCGGACGAGGCGGTGGCGTCGCCGTCGCCGCTCGTGACGATGACCTCGCCGGCGAGCGCGTCGTTCACCTGGACGGTGTACGAACCGACCGCGCCGATGGGTCGGGCGAACCGGACCTGTCGGCGGCCGCCGGCGGCGATGGTCAGTTCACGGTTCTCGACCACCTCGCCGTCGATGACGAGGTTCGCGACGAACGAGCCGTCGGCCCCGCCGTCGTTGGTGATGCGGACGAACACCTGGATGTCGTCGCCGACCCGGATCTCCTCGACGGCGACCCGGACGGTCTGGAGGGCGAAGTTGGGCTGTTTCGCACCGACCGCGAACTCGGAGAGCCCCGGAGAGGACGCGCGGAAGGCGTACGCGTCGGCGGTCTCGCCGACGACTGTCGTCGGAAGCTCTGCCCAGGTTCCCTCCTGGTGTCGGTAGAGCGCGACGTCCTCGGCGGGGACGCCGAGGCCCGCGAGTCGGTCCTTCGAGACGCGGAAGCCGATTTCGACGTCCGAGACGTCGGCGTTGTCGATGGAGTGGTCGACCCGGACGTTCGAGAGGAGTTCGGTGTTGTCGTCGCGGTCGAACGCGGGTGAGCCGTCGAGGTTCTGCGCCGAGGTGACCTGGAGCGAGACCTCCTCGCTCACCGCGGGCGTGAACCCGATGTCCGTGACGCCGACCGGCGGGGCAGTCGCGGCGTCACCGTCCGTGGAGAGGTCGACGGACGTCGGTTCGTCGGCGCTGACGGTCGTCTCCGCCGTCTGAACCGTCGGCTCGGACGCCGCGTCGGACTCGTCGGGACTCGTCGGCGCTGCGGTCGACGGGGCGGTCACACCACCGCTCCCGACCCCACTGCCACCGCCGTCACCACCCCCGCTCCCGCCGCCACCCGAGCTTTCGTTCGGCTCGTCTTCGACGGTGACGAGGACCGTCTCGGACGCGCGGTTCCCGGCCGCGTCGCGGACCGTGAGCGTCGCCGAGTAGGTCCCGCTCGTCTCGAACGTCCGGGTCGTGGTCGCGGCGGTTACGTCGGTTTCGTCGGCGAACGACCAGCGATACGCGGCGACGCCGACGTCGTCCGTCGACCCGCTCGCGTCGAACGC
Source organism: Salinigranum rubrum (assembly GCF_002906575.1). Taxonomy (NCBI): domain Archaea; kingdom Methanobacteriati; phylum Methanobacteriota; class Halobacteria; order Halobacteriales; family Haloferacaceae; genus Salinigranum; species Salinigranum rubrum. Next base: position 1,653,797 of record NZ_CP026309.1, on the reverse strand, counting down.
GACCGACTCGCCGACCGAGACGGTCCGGTCGCCGCCGGTGTCGGGGGTGGGAGCGACCGTGTCCGAGACGTACACCGTCGCAGTCGTCGTGTTACCGTTGCCTGCCGCGTCCGTCGCCGTGTACGTCACGGTGTACGTTCCCGGCGTCTCGTAGGCGTGTGTGGGGGTCGCGCCGGTCGCGGTCGACCCGTCGCCGAAGCCCCACGAGTACGAGTCGACCCCGACGCCGTCCGTCGACCCGCTCGCGTCGAACGCGACCGACTCGTCGACCGAAACGGTCCGGTCGTCGAGACCGTCGACGGCCGGGGCGGTCACGTCGCGGACCGTGACGACGCGCGTGTCGGCCGCCGTCTCGCCCGCGCCGTCGGTCACGGTGAGCGTCGCGGCGTACGTCCCGGGTGTGGCGTAGGTGTGACTCGGTTGCGGGCCGGTCGAACTGTTCCCGTCGCCGAAGGTCCACGAGTACGAGTCGATGCCGACGTTGTCCGTCGACCCGCTCCCGTCGAAGGAGAGCGGGGAGCCCTCGTCGACCGTCGCGTCGGAGCCCGCGTCGGCGGTCGGGTTCGTCACGTCCCGAACGGTGACGCGCGTCTCGTTCGACGCGACGTTCCCGCCCCCGTCCTCGACGGTGAGCGTGACGGTGTAGTTGCCGGGGTCGCTGAACGTGTACGATGGGCTGACACCGGTGGCAGTGTCGCCGGTGTCGAAGTCCCAGTCGTACGAGACGATTGCGGTGTCGTCGGTCGAGGCCGAGCCGTCGAAAGCCACGCTCGAATCCTCGTCGACCGTGCGGTCCCCGCCGGGCAGCGCGAGCGGCGACGTCGTGTCGACGACCTCGACGGTGATGTCGTCGGTGCCGGTGTTCCCGGCAGCGTCGGTCACGTCGAGTTGGACCTGGTAGGTGCCGGTCGAGCCGTAGGTGTGCGTCGGGGTTTCCCCGTTGGTCCCGCTGCTGTCGCCGAAGTCCCACGAGTACGAGTCGACCCCGACGTTGTCAGTCGACCCGCCCGCGTCGAACGACACCGCGGTGTTGACGTGGACCGTCCGGTTCGACCCGGCGTCGGCGACGGGTGCCGTCACGTCCTGAACGGTGACGGTGCGCGTCGCCGTGTCGGTGTTCCCGACGAGGTCTGTCACGGTGAGGTCCGCGCTGTAAGTCCCGGGCGTCTCGTAGGTGTGGGTCGGCGTCTGGCCGGTCGCCGTCGCGCCGTCGCCGAACGCCCACGAGTACGAGACGATACCGACGTTGTCCGTCGACCCCGACCCGTCGAACGAGACGGACGTGTCCTCGTCGACCGTCGTATCGGCCAGGGTACTCGCGGTCGGGTCCGTGCTGTCCGTGACCGCCGCCGTGAGCGCGGTGTCGGTGTCGTACGCGTCGGCCGAGGCGTCCGCCGTGAGCGTCGCCGACAGGCTGCCGGTCGTCGTCGGCGAGAGCGTCACCTCGACGGTCGTCGTCGCGCCCGTCGACAGGGTGACGGGCGCGGGGTCGGTCGAAACCGAGAACGAGGAGGCGTCGCCCGAGAGGTCGAACGAGTCGACCGTCACGTCGCTCCCGACGCGACTCTCGACCGTGAACGACCGCGTCGCCGTCGACCCGAACGCGACGGTGCCGAAGTCGGCGGAGGCGGGAGTCACGGCGAACGCCGCGGTCACGTCGGTGAGCGGGAGTTCGTCGGTGGTGCCGCTCGCGACGGCGTACGGCGTGTCGAGGAAGCCGTCGCCGTCGGCGTCGTCGTACAGTTGGCTCGGTCCGTTCCCGTCGGGGGCGGCCCAGTAGTTGCCGCCGACGAGCGACCCGCCGATGACGTTCGTCTTGGTCCGCCGCGAGACGCTCCAGTCGGTTTGGGGGACGCTCCCGTCGAACACGACGTTCGCGGAGTTGTTGAGGTAGTTGTCGTAGAGGAGGTTGTTCTCGGGCTTGTCGTCGGGGAAGTAGATGCCGGCGGTGGTGCTCGCGTTGATCCGACTCCCCCGGACGACGTTGTCGTCGGGTTCGTCGAGGTAGACGCCGTAGGTGTTCGACGTGAGGGTGACGTTCTCGACGGTGTGGACGTGTTTCGTCAGTCGAACGCCCTCGTCGTTCGAGGCGAGCGTGCTGTCGTTCAGCGTCGTGGTCGCCGAGGAGAGGTGAACGCCGTGGGCGTTGTCGGCGGCGGCGACGTTCCGGACGAGGGTGCGGTCGCTGTGGTGGACTCTGATGCCGGCGTCGGCGTTCGCGTCCGCCGTCGAGTCGACGACGACCGAGTCGGTGCTGTCTTCGAGAGCGATGCCGTGGCGGGTGTTCCCGGTCGCGGTCACGTTTCGTACGGTGCTGCGGTCGCTGTGGTGGACGTGGACGCCGTCTTCGCCGTTCGTGTCCGCCGTCGAGTCGACGATGACCGAGTCGGGGCTCCCGTCGAGGGCGATTCCGTGGCGGGTGTTTCCGGTCGCGGTGGCGCGCTGGACCGTCCCTCCGGATACGTCTTTCAGGTAGACCCCGTGCTCGGTGTTCGAGTCGGCGACGACATCGGTGACCGTCACCTCGTACGCGTCCACGAACAGTCCGGACCGCCCGTTGTTCGTCGCCGTGCTGTCCGTGACCGTCGTGTCCGTTCCGCCCTTCACGTAGACCCCGTACTCCGTGTTCTCGGAGGCCGAGACGTTGTCGACCGTCGAGGAGACTGTCGCGTCGAACTCGACGGCGTGCTTGTTCGAGCGCCCGACGACGTCGCGGACCGTGGCGTCCGTCACGTCTTTGACGAAAATCCCGCGGTCCCAGTTCTCGACGACGAGGTTCCGGACCGTGACGTTCGAGTACGAGCCGTCGACGTGGACCGCGTTGTTGTTCCCGCCACCGTCGAGCGTGTGGCCCCCGCCGTCGAGGACGACGTCGCTCGCCTCGATTCGGATGTAGTCCCCGTCCTCGTGTTCCTCGACGCCGCCGCCGATGACGTAACACCCCGGGGAGGTGATAGTCGTCGACTCCGAGATGGTCGTACAACCGGCCCCCTGGACGACGCCGACGAATCCCACGAGACCAGCCGAGGGGGCCGATCCGAGGAGGACGGCGATGACGACGGCGACGAGGGTGACCCTTCGAGACCTATCGAACGTCAGTCGGTGCACGCGGTTCTCCGGTTCGAGGTCTCCCACATGATTGTCCTGAGAACGGTACGAACGAGCGGTTACAAAAATCCCGCCACTAGAATATCAAATGTGAAATTTTGTGGCAGGTGATGGGTTTTTATCGATCGGTGCCGACCGCCAACGGTCGTCGGTCATCCCCTCGTTCGCTCCTCGGGACTCGTCGCGCCTAACTCTCGTCGCTGGACGAGGGGGATTGGCACGCGTGGACTCCGACGCCGGTGTGGGTTCGCGAAAGCGTTTATGCCGTTTCGCCGCGTCCTGTTACCCGTATGCCAACTCGAAGCTCGGACGCGACGTGGGAAGGCGACCTGAAGGACGGAGAGGGGCACCTGTCGCTCGGGAGCGGCGCCTTCGAGGGGTCGTACTCGTTCGTCTCGCGGTTCGAAGACGGTGAGGGGACCAACCCGGAGGAACTCATCGGAGCCGCACACGCGGGGTGTTTCTCGATGGCGCTTGCGAACGAACTCGCCTCCGACGGGCACGAGCCTGAACGCGTCCACACGACGGCGAACGTCCACCTCGACACGGAGAGCGGCACCATCGACACCATCGAACTCGTCGTCGAGGCGTCGGTACCCGGCATCGACGCCGAGACGTTCATGGAGTACGCGGAGGGGGCGAAGGAGAACTGCCCCGTCTCACGGGTGCTCGCGGGCGCGGAAATCTCGCTCGACGCGACGCTCGTCTGAGGCCGCTCGACGCGACGCAGGCCCGGGACGGTCCGGGGGGTCGTGCACAGCGACGACCCGAGTCATCAGTTTTTATGCCCGTCCGGTCCGGTGTGTACGATGTCATGGCGGATATCCAGACGCACACACTCAGCACGGACGGCTTCGCCTCGAAGAGTCAGGTCGGCGACTTCACCCTCGACGTCGACGCCCTCGGCGACGACGGCCCGACACCGAACCAGGTGCTCGTCGCGGACTACGCCTCCTGTTTCCTCCCGGCGTTCCGCGTCGGCGGGCAACAGACGGGCAACGACGACCTCGGCAAGATACAGATCGACGCGGAGGCCGACCTCGACGACGACGACGACCTCTCGGCGATCCGGTTCGACATCTACGTCGAGGCCGACCTCGACGACGAGACGCTCGCCGACATCACGGAACGCGCGGAGGGCATCTGCCACGTCCACGCCGCGCTCCGTGAGGGCCTCCACGCGGACATCACGGTCCACGGCGGCGCGGACATCCAGGGCTAAGCGGACCGACCGTCGTTCGATTTTCCCCGATTTTTCGCTGCGAACACCGTGAGCCGTCGCTGTGGTCGTCACTCCTCACGTGAGCGGGACGCGCGAGAGAAGGGGCTACCGCCGGTACATCCGATAGCTCATCGCCCGCCCGTCGACGATGACGACTTCCCGTTCCTCGGGGTCGTGTGACGCGGGTGACTCGCGCTCCTCGCGGAACACGTACGGGCTGTTCGGTGCTTCGACCGGTTCGTCCATGAACATTGGTAGCACACGGCAAGTATTTAACTCTTCGTCAGACGCTCACGACCGGGGCGCGCCGTTCGCCGCGACGGACCTGTCCTCGTCGAAGAAGTGCCGGACGGCGTCGAGCACCTGGGGATCGGTCGTCTCGGAGTCCTCACCGAAGTCGCCGCAGATTGCGAGTACCTTCGCCAGGGGTGCGTCCGAGAAACGCGAGCGACAGTAACGGCTGTGCAGGAGGGGGGAACGAGGGCAGTCACGGGGGCGCCGCGTCAGCCCAGTCCGTCGACTTCGTAGAGGTCGGCGAGTGAGTCGAGGACGTAGTCGGGTTCGATGTCGGAGGCGGCGAGGTCGGCGTCGTCGGTCACGCCGGTTCGGACGAGCGCGGTCGTCATCCCCGCCGCGACACCGAAGGCGATGTCGGTGTCGAGGCGGTCGCCGACGACCAGACACTCGCGAGGGTCGAGGCCGAGCGTCGAGACGACGAGGTCGCGAGCGGGTTCGGAGGGCTTGCCGAGGACGATGTCGGGGTCGCGGCCGACGACGCCCGCGATGGCGTGGATGACCGCGCCCGACCCGGGGATGTCGCCCGCGGCGGTCGGGATGACCATGTCGGGGTCGGTGCCGACGAACGCCACCGACTCCTCGGCGAGGACGCGCATCGCCGTACAGAGCGTGTCGTAGTCGAACGCGCGGTCGATGGACGCGACGAGGACCGTCGCCTCCGCGGGGTCGGCGGTGAGCGAGAGACCCGCCTCCGACAGGAGCGTCCGGAGGCCCGCTTCGCCGACGACGAAGTGGGCCTCTTCGGGGTAGTGCTGGTCGAGGTACGAGGAGGTGACGGTCGCGGCGGTGACTATCTCCTCGGAGGAGACGTCGAAGCCCGCGCGGGCGAAGCGCGCCTCGTAGGCGACTGCTGGTTTCGTCGGGTTGTTCGAGACGAACAGGCGGCGCAGACCGCTGTCGGCGATGAGGTCCAGGCCTGCGCGCGCGCCCGGCAACGCCTCGTCGCCGCGGACGACGGTGCCGTCGACGTCGAGGATGACCCCGTTGAGCATATCTGCACCGGAGGAGGCAGGGGAGTTCAGGCTGTCGGCTCTCCACCCGAATCGCTTCTGGATGGTTCGCCCCGCGACGTGAGGAATCGTTAAGTTGAGTGGCGTGTTACCATTGCTCATGAACTGGGGGAAACAGAGACGCTGTCCGGTCGAGGGGTGGACGCCGGTGGGACGGTTCGGACAGGCGACCTGTGGGGTGGTGAGCCTGGCGGTGGCCGTCGTCGCGCTCGCCGTCGGCTACTCGGTCGTGGTCGCCGTCGTGAGCGTCCTTCCGCTGCTGTCGACGACGGCTATCGTGTTCGTCTGGGCGTTCGTCTGGCTCGTCACGTGGCTCGCGCTCCTCGTCGGCATCACGGCCGTCCGGTCACGGGTCGGCGGCGGGTGGGGGACGACGGCGAGTCGGTGAGTCGGCTGAACCGTCGATCCGTGGGGCGGTGAACCAAAGGAGGGATATTCTCCCCCTCCTACACCCCGAGTGTGACGAACACGCAGCTCACTCTCGTCCAGATCGACAACTACGGGCCGTGGACGGTCACCCCCGAACCGCGCCGTGAGATGGACCTCCAGACCATGCAGTCGCGGCTCTTCGCCGACCTCGCGAACTTCATCGGAGCGCGGGACGGCTACGTCTTCTTCACCCGGTTCGACAACATGGTCGCGGTCACGAACGGCCTGGACGGGGAGGACCACGCCCTCCTCCAGGAGTCGATCGGCAACCGCTACCCGGTGACGGTGAGCCTCGGCATCGGCGTCGACGAACGGCCCGCCGTCGCGCTCGAACACGCGACCGAGAGGCTCCAGCAGGTCGGTAGCGCCCAGGACAGCACCCGTCGACAGGTGCTGCGAGGGACACCCCTCTCCGACGAGCACCGAACGGAGACGGACGTCCACATCGCCCACTTCGACGTCAACGACGCCACCGGCAAGTACACCGACCAGCTCAACGAGTTCGACTCGTTCATCCAGATCGAGCAGGGGTACGCCGCCGTGATGCGCTACATGCGCGAGGAACACGACGCGCTTTCCTTTTTCGTCGGCGGCGACAACATCATCGCGGTCTGTCCGGCGCTCTCTGCGACGCAGTACCACGACGCCATCGCCCACGTCGAAGAGAGCGTCGGTGTCGAACTGAAAGTCGGCGTCGGCGCCGGGACGAACGCCCACGACGCGGGCTTCGCGGCGAAGCACGCGCTGGAGGTCTGTCGACACGACGGGACGACAGTCGAGTTCGGGAGCGGCGCCGAACCGGCGGAGGCCGAGTCCGACTGACGACCGACTGTCGGCCGCCGCCGACCGACGGCTGAAGACGGCGTTCAGGTCTGGAACTCGAACGCGCCGAGGTCCGGCGCCGCGCCGACGTACGACACGCCGACGTCGACGCCAGCGTCGATGCACGGGGAGTCCGCGGTGAGGTGGAGGAACGCCTCCTCGTCCCTGACGACGCTGGCGAAGTCCGGGTCGTCGATTTCGAGGTTCCAGGTGTTGGCCTCCGACTGGGCGTTGTAGAGGAGGTTCGCCGGCCCGTCGCTGTTCTCGAACGCGATGCAGTTGCGGACGACGTGGTCCGGGTCGGTGTCGCCGGTGAACTCGAAGCCGTACGTGCCGTTGTCGTAGGCGGTGCAGTTGTCGAACGTGTTCGCGGCGCTCGCGCCGTTGCAGTCGAAGCCGATGGCATCGTTGCCGAACGACCGGGCGCGGACGACGTGGTTGCCGCCGGTGCGCCACCCGCCGCCCATCTTGAAGCCGTTGCCGTCGCCGGTCGCCCCCTCGCCGTCGCGGCCGTTACCGAAGGCGACGCAGTCGACGAGGCTACTCGGGCGCTCGGGGTCACACCGGAAGAAGTCGAAGCCGTCGTCGGCGTTGCGGTACGCGACGCAGCGCTCGAAGCGGTGGCCGCCGCTGAACCGGCGGTTCTGCCCGCCGATGTAGAACCCGTCGGAGTTGTCGTCGACGGCACCGTGGTGGCAGACGACGTCGCGGACGACGTGGTCGTACGAGTCGCGGTAGAAACCGATACCGTTCCCCTCGGTGCTGTCTCCCTGTCCGTAGTGGTGGACGAGGAGGTCCTCGAAGACGCAGCCGATGGCCTGCTGGCTCCCGTTCGCCGCACCGGGGACCTGGATGCCGTCGCTCCCGGCGTTTTTTAGCTCGAAGCCGCGGAGCGTCATGTACTGCGCGCCCTCCAGCCGAATCGCGGAGCCCTCGACCCCGTTCGCGTCGAGGACCGGCCGGCCGTCGCCGTACGGCTCGATGACGATGGGGTTCTCGGCCGTCGCCTTCTGGAGGTAGAAGTCGACGTTGTCCTCGATGACGATGGGCGCCGTCGCGCGGAGCTTGATGACGTCTCCCGGTTCGAGGTCGACCCGGCCGTTCGTGGTCAGCGGCTGCAGGCTCGCGAAGGCGGTGTCGGGGCTGCTGCCGGCGAACTCGTTGTCGCCGTTGACGGGGTCGACGAAGTACGTACCTTCGAGTCCGGTCGGTGCCGGCGTCGGCGTCTCGGTCGGCGTCGGTTCCGGGGTCGGAGTCGACTCCGGCGTCGATTGCGTCTGGCTGCTCGCTGGGTCGCCGCTCCGACCGCCACACCCGGCCAACAGCCCCGCGACGGCGGTCGCACCCGTTGCCGTGAGGAACTGCCGACGTGAGCGCCACGGTGAGGAGGGGCGTCCGCTCCGTCGGGGACGTGTCATACGTTACGTTGTGGCGGCGAAGCGATATAAATCACGCGAGAGTGAATGTTCGTTCGTGACGAACGCGGGGTGACCGGGGGCGAACGAGGAGAAGCATGAGAGAGCGACGAGCGAGTACGGACGAGAACCGTTGTTCACCACGGTCTCGGGCCGTATCACTAGACAGTGTGCCTGACAAGGTTCGCTCGGTTCGGCGCGGCCCGATTACGTACCTCATCGATCAATGGATGACCGACGGAGACGATATCCGAACGGGTGGATGTATCAGTCGAGCCGCTGAACAAGCACTACGACGCTCCGAAGAAGGATCAGGAACGGCAGGGTAGGAAGGAGTACCTCGACTTGTTATGAAACGGTTAGATGAGGTTGCCCACTATCTGAAGAAGAAACCCGGTGGCAAGCAATAAGAAGCCGAATCCTCTCACGCCAGCCTGCCACGTGTCTATCTTTTGTTGAATCGTCTCGCGGGCGACCCTATAATCGACTGGCAGTCCTAACTCCTTGCCGAGCGCCTTCTGTTCATCTTCATCCTCGGGGTCCACAAACAAGTAAACTGACTCGAATCCGTATCGTGACATGGTGTAGAAGCCTACTCTCACGGCCCACACCTCATCGGGAAAGTCCAGTCGATAAATATTCTCCAACTCATCTTTGATTTCGCTGTAACCCGTCTCTCCTTCTCTCAGTCCGTTACTTTCCATGTCGCTCAACCCCCGCCTGACACGTGCAGACCAGAGAACTAAGTTCGCTCTCGGAATGTCGGGAAGAGCGATAATCGCCGCACCGATAACGTCCAGCCCTAATCCGCCAACCGTCAGTAGAGTCTGAACAGGCGCCATGGTATTTGCTCGGCATCCATACATATCTGAGATCCAATTAACCCACCTCTTCAACTCCTGTTCGGAATCTGATTGTTAGTGCCGAGCAGGGCGAGAACATGCCGCCCCGTTCTCAACAAGACTCCAGCTGAGACTTGAATCCCTTAGGGGTTCATGTCTCCCGATGAAATCTGCTGGGTCTCGACGGAAACTGGCAGTAGGAGCATTATACTGTCCGTTCTGGGAAAATTGAGCGCGAAGTGGGGTCGGAGGGATTCTGAACCACGAGGACCTCGCTTCGCTCGTCCTCTGGGTTCAAATCCTCCTCGTCAACGTCACATGGAACTCACGCGGTCCGCGAGCGACGGAGCGCTCGCTCGGAGGTGAGTTCCGAGAGAAGTGGGGTCGGAGGGATTATCACCCCCGCCGCTCGCTCCGCTCGCGGACCGCAAACCGAACTACTGCACGGCCTCCGGACCCGTCCGTCTGTGATACTCAACAACAGACCAAAGTCATGTCCGATATACCAAAGCTGAGTGTCGAACGGGCGGTCGAAGACTTCCTCACTGACCGAAAAGGGATGGTGTCAGAATCGACGTGGCGGAACTACCGCTACCCGCTTAAGCAGTTCATCGAGTTCTGCGAGAATGAAGGCGTCCAGTATACGGAGCAAATCACGCCCTACCACATCAAGCAGTTCAAGTTGGAGCGTAAGTCCGAGGAAATCGCGTACGCCACGCTTCGGAACAATCTGAGCGCCCTTCGGGTGTTCATCCGGTGGTGCGAGCAGGGCGGAATAGTCGAGGGGGGGCTGGCGGACAAAATCGACGTGCCGCCAAAGAACCACCCGAAGATGGTATCCGACACTGTAATCGAGGAGGACGAGATGAAAGCGGTTCTCGACTTCCTTCGCAAGTTCGAGTACGCGACTCGGCTACACGCCATCACGCAACTCATCTGGCACACCGGATTCCGAATCGGGACCGTTCTCGCGCTCGACCTCGAAGATTACGACCGAGAGCAGGGACTCATCAACGTGGTACACCGACCGGATACCGGGACTCCGCTCAAGAACAAACTCGACGGTCAACGTCAGGTCCGAATTGACGACGAGACGCAATCGGTACTGAACGACTACATCGGCCACAAGCGCGTAGATATACTGGAAGACGCCGACGACCGACGACCGCTATTCACCACCTACCAACAGCGAGTCACGGCGAACACGTACCGGAAGAACCTCTACGCGGTCACTCGTCCGTGTATCTACGCTGGTGAGTGTCCGCACGACAAAGAACAGGCGACGTGCGAGTGGGCCGTAAAGAAGCGGGAAGCGTCCGGCTGTCCATCGTCCGTGAGTCCACACCCGCTCCGCCGAGCGGCCATCACCTACGCGCTGAATCAGAACTATCCAAAGGAACACCTCGCGGAACGAGCGAACGTCGGCGTAGACGTTCTGGACGCGCACTACGACGCGGCAAAAGAGGAGGAGAAGCGGAAGCGACGAGACAGGTTCTTCGACCTGCTGTAAGGTTCTATATTTATATAGAACTTAGCCTTCTTTATTAGGATACCCAACTCGTCGGAAGACTTTATTCGTTAGTGTGATTTGACATCTACATGACTAAACGGTTGTTAGTCTTCTGTGTCGTCCTTACATTGGTCGCTGGTTGCGGAATGAGTCCGAACGAACCCCCAACACGGGAGCAGTTAGTCTCATCTGAGACTCCAATAAGTGAACAGAACACACCCGGAGGAGCCAGTTCAACTGAAACGAACTCACGGCAGGATACGGCCAATCAATCCGTATTCAATGTTACTAGCGTGAATTTCTCTGTATCTATCGGTGGGGCTGACGGTCCGCTTCCACCGACGCTCAATCATTCCGCGTCTGTCAACTTCACCGACGACGATACAATCCGAATTCAGGGGGAATTCCCAAGTGGTGGGCGGTCTTGTCGTTCAACTGAACTTGAGCAGGTGTATTTCAATCCGCAATCTGATGGCTTGTCAGTGGTCGTTTTCGACAATTATCATCCCCCAACGCTGGAGCGACCATGCACACTTGAGGAAACACTGCTGAGATACACGGTTACAATCTCGTACACGGGACCGACTCCAGACCACGTTTTCGTTGACCACACGTCTGAGGAGATGGTGTTTGAGGGGCGTCATGATAAAGAGGACACCGACTGAGCGGGTTGATTGTCTGCTTGATTTCAGGGAGCGATATATCACTCTCGGGGTTCAACTCCCACACTGCTGGTATCCCCTGCACGGCTCCGGGGCCGACCCCTCATCGGGTGTTGTCGAATCAAGTGGAGGAAGCCCCTGAATCAAGAGCAGTATTGCGATTCGGGGTCCTGAGGGAGCGTGAAAAGTGATAGTGGGGTCGGAGGGATTTGAACCCCCGATCGACTGATATCTCCGGTCGCGCCTCGGTTCTCCAGAGGGTCGTCAACACGACCGATGATCAGTCGGTCGCTCGGTATATCAGTCTGGAGTGTCGTCACCGGGCGGTAGCCTCTGGAGTCAGTCGCCATGCCGGGCTTGGCCACGACCCCTGCACTCTCTCGTTTGGCGATTCGATTAAAAGGGCTTTCGATTCGCCTACTCGCGGTCGGTCTCCTTCCAGTCGCACTCTTGGCACTTGTACCCCGTGACGAACTCGGTCACGGAGGGCATGTAGCCCACCGAGATGACGTTGCCGCCGCAGTCGGGACAGTCGCGGTCGGCGTCCTCGATGGCGTCGGTCTCCATCGGTCGGGAGCCCTCGATGAGTTCGGCGAGTTTGTCGGGCGTTACCATCCGGCCCTGCACGACGCGGTTGCTCATACGCCAGGGTGGAGAGCGAGGCACGTAAGGATTCGTCATCGGCACAGTCGCGCTGGCGCGTTGTCGAGCGAGTCCGTCGAGGACGCGGGTCAGACGACGACGCGCACCGTCCGCTGGCGCGGTCCGTCGCACTCGACGAGCAGCACCGACTGCCACGTTCCGAGGGCGAGTTCGCCGTCGACCACGGGGACCTGGACGCTGTTTCCCAAGAGGAGCGTCCGGAGGTGCGCGTCCGCGTTGCCGTCGATTTCGTCGTGGTCCCACTGCTCGTCGGGAACGACCTGAGACAGGTACGCCTCCATGTCGCCGAGCAGGCGCGACTCGGCCTCGTTGACGACGACGCCGGCCGTAGTGTGTTCGACGAAGACGGTGCAGACTCGCTCGCCCGCCCCGGAAGGGTCGTCGGCGACGACGTCGCGGACGCTGTCGGTGATGTCGACGACGGACAGGCGAGCGTCGGTCGAGACGGTGAATCGGGGCATACTCCGTGGAGGAGTGGGTCGGATCGGTAATAGGAGTTCGTCCCGTTCGTGCCGACGAGTGGAGGGGAGAGGCGTCTCCGTGCGCGTGCAGGCGTTCGTCGTCGGATTTAGGATACCCAGCAGGGAGGCCCCGCGATACGCGGACGCGGTGTTCTCGCAGCCGCACCCTCCCCGACCGATGTGGTGGCGCGTGACGTCACGCGGGCTTGCCGCGTTCTCACGAGTGAAAGCGAGTGGGAAGCAGCGAAACCGCGGATATCGCCCGCTCTCACGCGAGAGAGACGAGTGCACGACCGAACGGAGTGCCGGAGTGCTCGAATCGGCTGGGGAGGACGTAGTCTCGTCGCGTCCGTGTGCTGTGCGGCCGCGGCGTCCGCGCCAGCCTCACCGACTCTCACTCCCTCCGTGAGCGCCAGGACGTCCACGTCCACGAACACACGCCGAACGCCCGGACGAAGAACCGAGAAACGAGTCAGAGCCAGGGGAGCCGCGAATCCTCGCTCCGGGGGTAGCGGTAGGCGTCGCCGTCGGCGTCGTCGCCGCCGTCGGCCACCGTCGGAACGCCCGAGTCCGACGCGGGCGCTGCGGGTTCGGGCGCCGGGTCGTCGTCGGACGCTGCGACAACTGGGTCATCGTCGTCCGCGCTGTCGTCCTCGCTCCCCGTCGACGACCCGTCGGGGTCGAACGAGAACACCGCCGTCACGACGAGGACGCCGAGGGCGACAGGCGCCTCCGTCGGCATGAGCTGGAGGACCGAGAGCGCGAGCATGCCGAGCGCCACCGAGGAGCCGAAGCGGAAGCGGTCGATGTCGACCGCGCCTCTGAGCTGCGGCCCCGCGAGGGCGACGGCGAGCGCGAACGCGACGCCGACGCCGGCCGTCGCGGCGGCCTTCGCGATGAGGACCGGGTCGGTGGAGACCGCGACGTCGAGCCCCCCCGGCTGGAAGCTGGCGACGAGGCCGAGGCCGATGATCACCGCCGGACGCGGGAGGTACTCGCCGACCCGCGCGCTCGCCGTCTTGGCGGCGACGGCGACGATGACGAGGCCCGCGAAGCGCTGGAACGTCGGCATGTCGAGCATGCTCTCGATGGTCGGTGCGAGCGCGGCCTCCATCGCCGCGACGGGGATCAAGACGAGCCCCAAGACGAGGATCGAGGGGACGATTTCGCGCGGGGAGCCGTCCATCTCCGCGAGGATCACGGCGACGGTTGCGGAGCCGCCGAACACCAGGAGGCCCGTCTCGATGATGCCGAACGGGTAGGTGAGGGCACCGGCGAGCACGAGGGCGGGGAAGATGCCGTCGATGAGCGGCAGCGCCATCACCGTCGCGAGCAGGCGGGTCGACTTGCCCACCTGTCGCTCGATGCTGAGCGCGATCGGATGCCGAGAGACGCTCATCTCACGTCAGCGGCCGTCACCATCGGCCGAACGGCGATACGGGCGCAACCCCGACCTGGACTCGCACCGGACGTTCGAGTGAACGTCGTCGCCGTTGGACGGTTTAAATGTGCGTGCCATCGCTGTAAAGAATCGGCTGCCGGAGGAACGAATCGACTGACCGGCACTGCGGGTCGCGATGGGACGCTCGGAGTCCATGTTCGAAGCATGCCGGAGTAGGATATTAAAGATTGTGTGGGACTCGTCCGCACGTCACAGAAGAACAGTCGGTACGAGCGCGATTGACTGACGAATATTCGACGACAGGCGCGTACAGGTGAGTATTTCTCGACTCGGCACGGACTTCGTGCAAGTATTGCGTCGACAGGTGTACTCATACGTTCCGACAGCCGCGACGCCGTTCCGGCGGACGCTCGGCCCGCTCCCGTGACAGGTGATATCGCACACAGTACACGAACGTGGATATCTTCTCGTGAACGGGTGCCAGCACCACCCACACACGTGCGTTCTCGCAACGCTTTTGTCGCCCGCTCGTTGACGGCTTATATGGCGAAGGACGCTGACCCTGGCCCCTTTTCGGAGAAACTCCGCGTGCCGGAGGCGCTGACGTTCGACGACGTGCTCCTCCGGCCGATGGAGTCGCGCGTCGAGCCGGACGACGCCGACGTGTCGACGCGCGTCTCGAGGAACGTCACGATCAACATCCCGGTGCTCTCGGCGGCGATGGACACCGTCACGGAGGCGGGAATGGCCGCCGGGATGGCCCGCAACGGCGGCCTCGGCGTACTCCACCGCAACATGACCGTCGAGGAGACGGTCGCGGAGGTCGAGGCCGTCAAGCGCGCCGACGAACTGTTCATCCGCCGCGAGGACGTCGTCACCGCCTCGCCGACGCAGACCGTCCGCGAGGTCGACGAGATGATGGAGCGCGCGGGCGTCTCCGGCGCGCCCGTCGTCGACGACGACGACAGGGTGCTGGGCATCATCTCGGGAACCGACATCCGGCCGTTCCTCGAAGTCGGCGAGTCGGACCAGGTCTCGGAGGCCATGACGGACGAGGTCATCACCGCGACGAAGGACGTCACCGCCCGCGACGCGCTCGAACTCATGTACGACCACAAAATCGAGCGCGTCCCCCTCGTCGACGAGGGACGGCTGGTCGGACTCGTGACGATGCAGGGCATCCTTCAGCGGCGCGAACACGAGGACGCCGCCCGCGACGACGAGGGGCGCCTCAGAGTCGGGGTCGCGGTCGGCCCCTTCGAGGAGGAGCGCGCCGTCGCCGCCGACGAGGCCGATGCGGACGTGCTCTTCATCGACTGCGCACACGCACACAACATGAACGTCCTCGACTCCGCCCGCGCGATCAAGGAGGAGGTCGACGCGGACGTCGTCGTCGGCAACATCGGCACGCGGGAGGCCGCCGAGGCCTGCGTCGACTTCGCCGACGGGCTGAAAGTCGGTATCGGCCCCGGCTCCATCTGTACGACGCGCGTCGTCACCGGCGCGGGGATGCCCCAGATCACGGCCGTCGCGGAGGTCGCCGACGTCGCCACGCCGGCGGGCGTGCCGGTCATCGCCGACGGCGGCATCCGGTACTCGGGCGACGCCATCAAGGCCATCGCCGCCGGCGCCGACGCCGTCATGCTCGGGTCGTACTTCGCCGGGACCGACGAGGCTCCCGGGCGCGTCATCACGATGAACGGCAAGAAGTACAAACAGTACCGGGGCATGGGCTCGGTCGGCGCGATGCGCTCGGGAGGAGGAGACCGCTACCTGAAGGACGCGGACGAGGACGAGGGGTTCGTCCCCGAGGGCGTGGAGGCCGCCACGCCGTACAAGGGGACGCTCGCCTCCGAACTCCACCAGCTGGTGGGCGGAATGAAGTCCGGAATGGGCTACGTCGGCGCCGAGACGCTACCGGGGTTCAAAGAGCGCTCCCGGCTGGTCCGCATCTCCGCGGCCGGCCAGACCGAGGGGCACCCCCACGACGTGATGATCACGGACGAGGCACCGAACTACAGCCCCGACCAGTAGCTGGCGGCTCGACACCGACTCGGTCCCGCGATTTCCTCGCCGTGTGAGTGACGAAGGTTATTACGCCGGGGAGCGTTCTGACACACAATCGATGAATACGGCCGAACTCCGCGCCGCACTGGAAGAGGCTGGGCTCTCGCAGTATCAGGCCGAGGCGTACAACACGCTGTTGCAGCTCGGCGCGGCGAGCGCGACCGAGATAGCCGACGCCTGCACCGTCCCGACGGCCCGCATCTACGACGTGCTCCGCGATCTCGAGGGGAAGGGGTACATCGAGACGTACGAACAGGACAGCCTCCACGCCCGCGCACGCGACCCGAACGAGGTGCTCGCCGACCTCCGCGAGCGCGCGACCATGCTGACGGAGGCCGCCGAGGAGATCGAAGAACGCTGGCAGGAGCCGGCGGTCGACACGCACAAGGTGAGTATCGTCAAGCGGTTCGACACCGTCTTCGACCGGGCGAAGGCACTCATCAGCGAGGCGGAGAACGAGGTCCAACTCGCGGTGACGCCCCCCCAGTTCGAGAAGCTCCGCCCGGCGCTCCGACGGGCGTTCGACAGCGGCGCCATCATCAAGCTCTCCATCCACACCGACGAGGAGAGCGGTGCGGCCATCCCGGGAATCGCGCGGTTCGACGGGGTCGTCACCGAGGTCAGGAACCGCACGCTCCCGACGCCGTTCGTCGCCATCGTCGACCGGACGAACACGTGTTTCGCGCCGCACGCTCACTCGCTGAACCAGTACGGCGTCCTCGTCGACGACTACACGCTCACGTACGTCTTCCACTGGTACTTCCTCACCTGCCTGTGGGAGGTGTGGGACACGGTGTACTCCTCGCGGTCGGCGTCGCTCCCCTCGACTACGCCGACATCCGCCAGTGCGTCCGCGAGATCGAACCGATGCTGAACGACGGGGCGCGCATCCGCGTCGCCGTCGACGGCTTCGACACCGAGACGGGCGAGGCGATGTCGTTCGTCGGTCACGTCACCGACGTCCACTACTCCGGGGGACCGCCTCGGGCGGCTCGCCCGCGCTCTCACAGCTTGCGGGGCAGGTGAGCCTGACCGTCATCTCCGACGGCAAGGCGTACTCGGTCGGCGGCTGGGGGGCGGTCCTCGAAGACGTCGAAGCGACGCGCATTACCGTTCGTGAGATGACGGAAGCGCGATGAACGGTCACCCGGCTCGTGCCGGCAACCCGACGAGTGCAGGAATAATTATATGTGGTCCGCCCCACGTTGCGATACAGCCATGCGAACCCCGCCGCTGGGCGCTGACACGACGACCACCCCGTTCGGGCGTGGGGTACGTTCATATACTCTCACACCATCTGCCCGAGTGAGTGTCCGAGAGACACCCTTTCCCCACCAATGAGTGACGAGAAGCCCGTCGTTCTCATCGTTGAAGACGAGCCGGATCTCGCGGACCTGTACGCGACCTGGCTCGACGACGAGTACGACGTCCGGGTCGCATACGGCGGTCGCGAGGCACTGGAGAAGCTCGACGAAAGCGTCTCGGTCGTCCTCTTGGACCGCCGGATGCCGGACCTCTCAGGTGACGAGGCCCTCGCCGAGATCCGCTCGCGCGGCTTCGACTGCCGGGTGGCGATGGTGACGGCCGTCGAACCCGACTTCGACATCGTCGCGATGGGGTTCGACGACTACCTCGTCAAGCCGGTCTCGAAGGACGCCCTCCACGAGACGACCTCGAACCTCCTCCTGCGGAGCGCGTACGACACCGGCGTGCAAGAGCTGTTCTCCTTGGCCTCGAAGAAGGCACTGCTGGAGTCCGAAAAAGGCCCGACCGCGCTCGCGGAGAGCGAGGAGTACCAGCAGCTCGACGAGCAGCTCACCGACCTCCGGGACGAACTGGACGAGACGCTCGGACAGTTCGAGGAGGGCGACGACCTCTCCGCGCTGTATCACGACCTCGGCCGAGGCGTCGAGTTCGACGACGACGAAGACGAGACGGAGTGAACGGAACACCTCACCGCGCTGGTGGAACGGTCGAGAGCGGAGCGAACCCCTACGCGACCGTCCACTGCTCGGCGACGAACGTCTCGATTCGGTCGAGCGCCTCTCGTAGCTCACCCATCCCCGTCGCGTACGAGACGCGGAGGTGGCCCTCGCCTCCCGAGCCGAAGACGCGTCCGGGCACGAGCGCGACGTTCTGCTCTCGCAACAGCCGTTCGGCGAACTGCTCGTCGTCGCCACCGCAGAAGGGGAACGCGTAGAACGCGCCCTTCGCCTCGAAGCACTCTAACCCCATCTCGTTGAACCGCGAGATGACGAACCGACGACGGCGGTCGAACTGGGTGCGCATCTCCTCGACCGCGTCGTCACAGCTGCGGAGCGCTTCGATGGCGGCGTGCTGGGCGGTCGTCGGCGACGACAACATCGTGTACTGGTGGACGCGGTTCATCGCCGTGATGGCGTCGGCGGGGCCGAGCGCGAAGCCCAGTCTGAGCCCGGTCATCGCGTGCGTCTTCGAGAAGCCGTTGAACACGACCGTCCGTTCGCGCATTCCGGGGAGAGAGGCGATAGAGGTGTGCTCGTCGTCGTAGCGGAGGCCGGCGTATATCTCGTCGGAGAGGACGACGAGGTCGTGCTCGCGGCAGAAGGCGGCGACGTCTTCGAGTTCCGATTCGGTCATCACCGCCCCGGTCGGGTTGTTCGGGTAACAGAGCATGAGCGCGTCGGCCTCGTCGGCACCCGCCTCGGCCAGGGCGTCGGCCGTGAGCACGAAGTCGTCCTCGTGGGAGGTCGGCACGCCGAGGGTCTCGCCGCCGGCGAACGTCACCGTCGGGACGTACGAGATGTACGACGGCTGTGGGACAGCGACGGTGTCGCCGGGGTCGACCACCGAGCGGACCGCGAGGTCGACAGCCTCCGACGCGCCCGTCGTCACCAGTATCTCCTCGTCGGGGTCGTAGTCGAGGTCCCACCGACGGACGTACGTCGAAATCTCCTCGCGGAGTTCGCGCATCCCCCGGTTGGCGGTGTAGGAGGTCTTCCCCCGTTCGAGGGAGTCGATCGCCGCGGTTCGCGCGGCCCAGGGCGTGCTGAAGTCGGGTTCGCCCACCCCGAGCGAGATGACGTCGTCCATCTCCTCGGCGATTTCGAAGAACCGCCGGATACCCGACGGCGGGATGGCCTCGACTCGGTCGGCGCGCTTCATGGTGAGAAGTTCAGCCGGTCGTCGTCGGTGTGGTCGCCGAACTCGATGCCGCGCTCCTTGTACGTGTCCATCACGAAGTGCGTCACCGTCTGGGTCACCTCGGGGATGGGCGCGATGCGCTCGGAGACGAACATCGACACGTCGTGCATCGAGTCGCCGACGACCTCGACGGCGAAGTCGTAGTCGCCGGAGACGAGTTTGAGGTCCGAGACCTCGGGGAACTTCGCGATGCGGGCGGAGATGTCGGTGTACTTCGTCTCGCGGTCGAGTTCCACGTTGAGTTCGACCATCGCCGTGACCCGCTCGCCCTCGACGGTGCCCCAGTCGATGACGGCCTGGTAGCCCCGGATGACGCCCTCGTCTTCGAGTTCCGCGATGAGCGTTTCGACCGCTGCCTCCTCCATGCCGAGCTGCCGAGCGATGTCGGCGGTGCTCTCTCGCGCACTGTCCTGCAGCAGGTCGAGCAGTTCCCGCTTCTCGTCCATACGAACTCGCGTGCCCGCATGCAGTAAAGCGTTTGCGAACCGTCGGGACGACGAGACAGGTGGACCCCGTCGCGGTTCTGACGGCCGCGGGAGGGTCGGGGGAAAACCGTCACGCTTGAACCGTTTCCCGCCGTAGCCCGCGGCGTGAACGGGCGACGCCGTCGACTCGCCGGACTCGGGCTGTTGGCGCTCGCTGCGGTCGTCGGCACCGTCGTCGTCTCCCCTCGGGACCTCTTCGTCCGCCTCGCCACCGTCGACGTGTGGCTGTTCGCGCTCGTGTTCGTTCCGCTCCTTCTCGTCCGCGCGTTCGTGCTCGTCCCGGTGACGCTCGTGACCGTGTTCGTCGGCTACCGGTTCGGCCTCGTCGTCGGCATCCCCGTCGCGCTCGCCGCGACGGTCGTCACCTGCCTGCCGCCGTACCTCGTCGCCCGCCACGCGCCCGACAGCGGGTGGTTCGGGACGCTCGGTGACTGGGGGACGCACACGGTCGACCACGTCGGCGGGTTCCGGGGGACGACCGCCGCGCGCCTCTCGCCGACGCCGGCCGACGTCGTCTCGTACGCGGCGGGCGTCTCCGGCGTCCCGCTTCGGGCGTTCGTCGTCGGAACGCTCCTCGGCGAACTCCCCTGGGCGGTCGGCTACGTCCTCGTCGGGAGCGCGCTCGGCCGGGCCGTGTACGACGTCGACATCGACGTCCGTTACCTCGTCGTTGCCGGCGTGGTCGCCGTCCTGCTCGTCGCCCGTCCGCTCTACCGACTCGCCCGGGCGTCCGTCGGCGAAGCTGACTGAGCGGGGCCGTCCCGTGGAGCGCCGCACTCGGCGTCGGATGTGACTCCCCGGCGTCTTAGTACGGGTGCGAGAACGGGTCGACGGGGCCGGGGCTCAGCACTGACCGGGCTGTTGCTGGGTGATGCCTTCGACCGGTCCGTCGTACCCGTGGCGATAGACGGCGACGCCGTCCTCACACCGCAGGAGCCCGTACTCCTCTTCGAGTCGCTCGCCGAGCGCCTCCTCAACGGGGGTGGACCAGTCGTTCTGACGGGCGACGAGTCCTCCGTCGACGAGGACGTACGTCGGCGTTACGGGTCCGTGCGCCTCCTGGTACATCCGGAACATGTCCGGTCGACCGACGTACGTCGCCTGGGGTCTGGTCGCGACGTGCGGGTAGAGGTCGTTCTGCGTCAGGAGCGACGCCTCCTCTGGAATCCCCTCGATGGCGGCTTCGACCACCTGGTTGTGTTCGGGGTTCGTCTGGACCGGGAAGACGTTGTGGTCGGCGCCGACGGCGAAGCCGGCGAAGAGGTTGACGAGGATGACGGTGACGAGCAGCCGTCTGAGGAGCGCCCGCGACGGCGTCGGAATCTCGACCCGACTGAGCACCCGGATGGCGCCCACGTAGATGAACGGGAGGAGGTAGAAGGGGTAGTGCGCGCCGAACATGTGGTATATCTCGCGTCCGGCGATGAACCACGCGAATCCCAGGTAGGGGACCATCGCGCCCGCGGAGAGTTCGTCGCTCAGCGAGAGGAACAACACGGGCGCGAACAGCGCGATGAAGAAGAGCAGCTTCTGGGTGAGTTGGACCGAGAACGACTCCGCGAGGAGCATCGGCTCCGCGAGGACGACGCGGAGCACCTGTCCGATGCCCGTCCGGGTCCCCAGATACGGCTTGATCGGTTCGGCGAACGAGGCGTAGGGAATCCCGGCGTCGACGCTGAACCGGGTCGTGACCACGGCACCGAGCGCGAACACGGCGAGGGCGGCGAGCGCGGTCACGACGAGCGTCGGCGCGCGCTCGCGGAGTTCGCCCGCGCGCGCGACGGCGACCGTCAGGCCGGCGAGTCCACCGGCGAAGATGACGACCGCGAACTCGTTCGTCAGAAACGCCAGCGTCGCCAGCACGACGAACACGCCCCGCCGGTCGCGGTGGTACGCCCAGAACGCACCGAACACCAAGAGTGGGAGGAGCGCCTGCTCCTGGAAGTCGAACACCCACGCCGACCAGAGGAACGGGTTCAGCGCGTACGAGACGGTGAGCAACCCGGCGATGGTGTCGTCGCCGATCAGGTCGCGCGCGAACGCCCAGACGAGCGGGATGCTCGCCGCGACGACGGCCGACTTCGCCACGAGCAGCGTGAGCGGCGAGGGGACGAGCGCGAACAGCGGGAGGAACGCCAACAGCGTGAGCGTGAAGTGCCCGCCCCAGTACGACCCCTGCGGCTGGCTCACGCGGTACTTGCCGTGGAGCAGGAGTCCCTCGCCGTCGAGCGTCGTCGAGAACATGTGGACGTACGCGCCGAAGTCCGAACCGCCCATCCAGTAGGCCGCGTAGAGCCACGCGGTGTACAGCGAGAAGGCGGCGAACAGCGTGGCCGCGAGGCCGATGACGTACCACGTCGGGCGGTCGATGCGCTCGACGGCGGTGCGGGCCGCGACGGGCGTCACCGGCAGGTCGATGGCGCTCCGAACGCCGAGACCGCCGAGCCACGCGAAGCCACACACCACGGCCACCACGGGGAGGAGCGCCGGCCTGACGCCGGCGTCGAGCGCGACGAGCAGCGCGGCCGCGAACGCCCCGCTCGTCACGGCGACGGCCGCGAGGAGACGACGGGTGCCGATGTCCCGAAGCGACCGAGCCCCGACGTGCGCGGCGAGGAACCCGCCGATGCCGCCGGCGACGGTGGCGACGACGTACGGCACGCCGCGCGGTTCCGTCACCACGGCCAGGAGGGCCCCGAGGACGGCGACGGCGACGACCGTCGTCAGGGGGGTGAGTTCCCCCGGGCGGGCGTAGCGCCGACTCGACTCGTCAGACACCGTCCGTGCCCTCCGTCGGTCGGGAATCGCGCTGGACCGCTCGGACCATCGGGCTCACTCCAGATACCCGAGGTCGCGAAGTCGTTGCTCCGTCTCGTCGTCACGTTCGACCGCCGCGCTCTCGCCGACTTCGATCTCGTCGAGCCGCGCCGACAACGCATCGCGCAGGCGCGTCCAGTCGCCGCCCGTCGGGTCGGTCACCGGATCGGTCTCGCCGGCGTCGGCCACGAGGTCGAACCCGAGGACCGTCCCGTCGGTGGTGGCGACGACCTTCCGCTCCGGCGTCCGGACGGCGACCTGGAGCGCGTCGGGGTCGAGTTGGCCGGGCGTCGTCGCCGTCGAGGCGACCTCCGAGACGGCCAGTTCCTCGCCGACCTCCTCGCCCTCGATGGCGGGGCGGAGCGACCGGCCCACCCACCCGTCCGGCACGTCGACGCCGGCGTAGTCGAGGATGGTCGGTCCGATGTCGACGTGTCTGACCTGCGTGTCGACCTGCGAGGCTTCGACGGGGTGGCCGGCGGGCGGGCGGACGACGAGCGGGACGCGGACGAGTTCGTCGTACAGCGCCGGTTCGTGGCCGACCTGCCCGTGCTCGAAGAGCGCCTCGCCGTGGTCGGCGGAGACGACGACGAGCGTGTCGTCGTCGGCCGCGTCGAGTATCCGCGCCACCTCGGCGTCGGCCTGCCGGACGGACGCGGCGTACAGTCGCCTGACCGCCGCCCGCTCGGGGGGCGAGAGCGAGTCGGGGTCGTGCTGGGCGCGGGTCGACAGCGACATCGCGCTTCCCTTGAAGTTCGGGACGCCCATCGCCTCGCGGTACTCCTTCTCGGGCGTGTACGGCGCGTGCGGCGTGAGCAGGTGGACCCAGACGAACGAGTCGTCGGGGGCCGACTGCAGCGCCTCGCGCGCCGTCGCTATCTCGTCGTTCCCGCCGCCGCCGAGCGACGAGAGCGGCTTCTGCACGTAGCGGTAGGCGTACTGCGCCGCGCGGTAGACGGGGTGGTCGAGACCGAAGCGGCCGATGAGTTCCTCGCGGATGTCGTCGAGGAAGGGGAGCGAGAACTCCCCGACGTCACTGTACTCGGCGTAGCCGCGCGCGTAGCCGTAGCGTTCACCGAGCCACGGGTTGGCGTGGACGCCGACGCAGTGGTAGCCCCCACGAGAGAGGGCCTCGCTGGTGAGCGTCCGCGACTCGTCGATACGCTCGTAGCCGCCGTGTGAGAGCGGCAGCGACGAGGTGTGAAGCGCCGGGAACGCGTAGGGGGTCGCCGGGCCGTGGCTGACCGCCTGCGTGAAGGCGGTCCCCGACTCGGCGAGCGACGCGATGTTCGGCGTGTACGGGACCGGTGGCTCGTCTCCCCCGGCGGTCGGGGCAGCGAACGAGGTGTGGGAAGCGCGCCAGGCGTCGACGGTAACGAGGAGAGTCTTCATCGGAGTGGCTCCGTTGCAGTGGTGAGTGAGTCGGTGGTCAGTCGGGGGCTGTGCGTCTGCGTCTGTCGGTCGAGCGGCGTCTGGTCGACTGCGGCGGCGACGGCGCCATGGTCAGCGGCGACAGCGCCGTTCTCGACGGCGACGGCGCCGTGGTCGGCGGCGACGCTCGCGCTGGTCGAGGCCGCCGCGGTCGAATCGCCGTCCGTCAGGGTCGCGTCGGTGTCCGACGAGGCCGCATCGGCGTCCGACGAGGCCGCAGCGTCCTGTCTCTCGACGGTGACGCCGCCGAAGGCGACCGTTCCGCCGGGGGCGGCGTGCGCGCCGCGGAACTCGACCTTGCTGGTCGGGCGGTCGAGCGTGAACGCGACGGTGACCTCCTGGACGCCGGGTTCGGAGGCGACCTGCTCGGTGGCGACGACGCGGTGGTTCTCGCCGACGGCGACGTCGACTGTCGCGGCCGGACGGTCACCGGTGCCCGTCGCGTACACCTGGAAGGTCGCCGTGTAGGTGCCGGGTGCGAACACGGCGTACGGACCGTACCAGATGCGCTCGCCGGCGTCACCGTTCTGGCTGACGAGGAAGTCGCTGACTTCCGTCGTGGACTCCGTCGTGAACACGCCCGGTTCGAACGTGTGGTCGTCGGTCACCCAGGTGAGTTCTCGGTCGGTGGTGAGGGCGGTCGGGGTCCCCTCGTAGCCGCGCTTGAACACCCAGAAGCCGTCCTCGTACCGGTAGAGCTGGTACTCGGTGCCGACGCGCGAGTCGAACGAGTCGAGCACCTGGTCGACCCAGAAGCCGCGGAGTTCGGTGTCGTAGACGATGTACTCCGGCGTGATCGGGCCGATTTCGCGTTCGTACCGGTCGAACTCGTACGGCGTCACGATGAACGAGGAGTCGGGCCGGCGGGCCATGTGCGGGTAGAGGTCGTTCTGGGTGACGACCGAAGCGTCTTGTGGAACGGCGGCCAGCCCCGCCTGGATGACCTCGTGGTGGTCGGTCTTCGAGTCGACCGGCTTCATGTTCCCGCCGCCGATGACGACGAACGCCCCGGCGTTGACGAGGAGGATGGCGACGGCCAGTTTCGCGGCCGTCGTCCAGGGGAGTTCGACCGCGGAGAGCGTCGACGGTCGGGGGAGGAGGTGTTCCCACCGTGCGAGCGCCCGGACCGCGCCGATGTAGACGAACGGAAGCAGGTAGAGCGGGTAGTGCGCCCGGAACGTGACGTACGACCCGCGGTTCGAGACGAGCCAGGCGAAGCCGACAAAGGGTGCGAGCGAGCCGAGCGTCACCTCGTCGGCGTACGCGACGAACAGCAGGGGCAACGAGAAGGCGATGAGGTAGATCACCTTCCGCTGGATGTCGACCGTGAGCGCCCGGAACGCGACGTCGGGGTTCATGATGGCGATGGGGATCAGCTGTCCGAGCGAGACGCGCGACCCCTCGACCAGCGGCTGGAACGGCGGGGCGAGGACGCGGACCGGGACGCCGCTGACCGTGCTGAACTGGCCCATGACGAAGCCCGCGACGACGTGGGCGAAGACGGCCAGTCCGATTCCCGCGGCCACCGTCTGGAGGGCGCGGCGGTCGAGCGCGCCGTCCCGCAGGCTGCTCACGGCGAGGCCGAGGAGGAAGCCGAGCGAGACGGGGACGACGAACTCGTTCGTGAACATCGCGAGCAGGAGGAAGACGAGGAAGCCGACCCGGCGGCCGCGGGCGTACAGCAGGTAGCCGACGAACACCAACAGCGGCAACAGGGACTGCTCCTGGAAGTCGAACGCCCACGCCGACCAGAGGAACGGGTTGAACGCGTACGAGAGGACGACCAGGCCGGCGAGCCGTTTGCTCTCGATGTGCTCGCGCGCGACGAACCACAGGAGGGGGACGCTCACCGCGAGCACGAACGACTTCGCCACGAGGAGCGCGTACGGCGACTGCCAGATGGCGAAGAACGGGAGGTACGCGAGCAGCGTGAGCGAGAAGTGTGCCCCCAGTAGACGCCGCTCGGGTGGCCGGCGCGGAACTTCCCCTGCTGGAGGAAGCCGTGGCCGTTGACGGTCGTCCAGAACATGTGGAGGTACGACCCGAAGTCCGCCCCGGTGAGCTGGTACCCCCGGTACAGGAGCGAGGTGTACACGGTGAAGGCGACGAAGAGGCCGCCGGCGAGCGCGAACACGGCGATCGTGGCGCGGTCCATGCCGACGAGACGCTCGCGGAGTTCGTACCGGTCGAGGGTCGGGACGTGGCGCTGGACCTGTCCGCCGTCGACCGCCGGTGCGCCCTGGTCGGGAGTCGCCGTCCGAGCGCGGCCGAGGCGGTCGGCGAACCGGTTGAGCAGGGCACCGAGTCGGTCGAGCCCCCGTCGCACCGGCGGGACGACCACGCGGTCGAGTCGGTCGAGCCCCCGTCGCACCGCCGGAGTGACCGAGCGACTAGTCCGCTCGGCGAGGCGGTCGAACCGGTCCCCGATCCGGCCGAGACGCCGTCGTACGATCGAGACGGTCGACGAATCACGGACCCGACGGTCGCCGAGACGCTCGCTCTTCGTCCGACGGTCGGCGGGGTCGGAGTCGTCCTGACCGGCCAGCCGCGCCTGCAGCCGTCCGAGGAGGCGACCGAGGCGCGTCGGGGCCGCGTCGTCGGAGCGCCAGACCCAGCGTTCGCTCGCCCCGAACCCCCACGCGATGCCCACGCCGACGGCGAGGACGTTCGCGACGAGGTAGTGAAGGCTGAGGAGTTCGACGAACAGGACGAGCGCCCCGAGGCCGATGCCGATGCCGACGATTCGCGTGAGCACGTATTTGAAGCCGCGGACGACGTACTCCCGGGGGCCGGGGTCGCCGCGCCCGCCCCAGGTCCACGCGTCGTTGACCGCGTAGTTCACCAGCACGCTGAGGACGCGGCTCAGGGTGCCGCCGATGACGTACGAGAGGCCGGCGACGCCCGTGGCGAGAAAGAGGACGCCCTGGTTGACGCCGAGACCGAGCGCACCGACGAGGACGTACTGCAGGAGGCGTCGGTTCCGCGACCCGGGGGCGAGATACTCCTCGACGAGGTGAGTGCCGCTCATTGGGTCGTGGTGCCCTCGTGGCTCGTCTGCCCGTCACCGTTTCCGAGCGCGTGCGTCGGCGTGTCGGGCGCTGCGTCTCCCGTGTCTGTGGTGACGCCGGTCACCGTCGTCGGTTCCGTCGGGTCGGTCGCGTCCGCGGAATCGGGAATCCAGTCGGGGAACAGGAGTCGGCGGAGTCGCCGGTAGACGAGTTCCGCGTCCCGGTTGCGCCCGTGCTGGCGTGCCAGCGCACACCGCGCGTCGTAGCGCGCGCGGTCGGTGCGGAACTCCTCGGCGAGGTCGGTGATGCGGTCGACGATCTCCGACGCCGAGTTGGCGTGCATCGCGGCCTCGTCTGTCCGGACGTGCGTCGGCAGCGGCGACGAGATGACGGGCGTCCCCGAGGCGAGCGCCTCGTTGATCACCATGCTGTCTGTGTCCACTCGGGTCGGGTGGAGAACGAGGTGCGCCGCCGCGTACGCGTCGGCGAGTTCGTCCTCGTCGAGGAAGCCGAGCGCGTCGATGTGCGGGTGGGAGCACTCGCCGGTCGTGGCGAGTCGGACGTCCGCGGGGAGGCGGTCCGCGACCTGCTGGACGACGTCCCACCCCTTCTCGCGGATGTGTGCGGCGGTGACCAGGACGGTGAACTCCTCGTGCAGGGGGGCGCGGCCCGGCCGGAAGCGGGTCGTGTCGACGAAGTTCGGGACGTACGTCGTCTCGGGGTGCGGCGAGTCGAACACCCGCGAGACCGCGTGGACGACGTCGTACCGGCGGAGTTCGTTCGCTCCCACGAGCCGGTAACAGAGCTTCGCGGCGGTCGGCGCCACGCCGTAGTGGGACTCGAACAGTTTGTCGGTGATGAACGCCCACGAGTGGATGCCGGCGATGGTCCGCGTGCCGGACGAGATGGAGAAGCACAGCCCCATTCCCGGCGTGTACATCACGTAGGCCGTGTCGTACCCCGAGACGTCGTGTCGCCACCCCTCGGTGTAGCCGACGCCGTCGTCGAGCACGTCCCGGGCGTCGACGCGGCGCTCGCCGCCGGGGGCGTACGGTAACGCGTAGACGTCGACGTCGACGCCGTCGGCGGCGAGTCGGTTCGCGACGTCGGCGACCCACTTCTCGCCGCCGCGGAAGTGCTCGACCGAGAAGTGGGTACACAGGGCGACCCGCCGACTCATGCTCGACTCCGCAGCGTCATGAGGTGCTCGACGAACGCTCGACAGGAGTCCGTCGTGAGCTTCGACTGGCCGAAGCGCCGCTCGTCGAACTGGTACGGCACCTCGACGACGTGGCCGTACTCACACTCGACGAGCACCTCTAAGAGGATCTTGTAGCCCATCGGGTCGAGGTCGGCGTCGTCGATGACGGACCGGCGGACGAGAAAGAAGCCGCTGAGGGGGTCGTTGAGCCCCCGCGTCTCCGCGAGACAGAGCTTCGTGAGCGCGATGGCGCCGCGGCTGATGAGCTGGCGACTGAGCGGCCAGTTCACCACGCGCCCGCCCTTACGGTATCGGCTTCCGATGACGACGTCGACGTACTCGGTGACGTGGTTCGCCAGTTCGGGGATGAGTTCAGGGGGGTGCTGGAGGTCGGCGTCGATGACGACGCAGAAGTCCTTCGTCGCCCGTTCGAACCCGTGAACGACCGCCGTACCGAGTCCACGCTCCGACTGCCGCCTGAACACGCGGACCTCGTCGATGTCCTCGCTCGCCGTCTCGGCGACGCGCCAGGTGCCGTCGGGCGAGTCGTCGTCGACGATGAGGAGTTCGTAATCCCGCCCGTCCATCGCCTGTCGACACCGCGCGATGACGCGTTCGACGTTCTCCGCCTCGTTGAACGTCGGGACGACTATCGAGACCGACCGCGGCACTACCTCGTCGGTCGACTCCCGAGAGAGATCAGCAACGCTGTCCGTCTCCGGAGCGGGTTCGCTCCGGGCTGTGGACGAACTGGAGGGAGGTTCCATTGGTGTGGACTGTCGTCTGACTTGGGTATATATCTTGTTTGAAAAAAAGGAGGAATATAACCCTCGGTTGACCTTGTTATCAGTGTGATGGATAGTGGCCGAAGAAAGTATGTCACGGACGATAACGCTGTTCGACGCCGCGAGCCGTCGGGTGGATATCGACGACACACAGCATAAAACCAATACGTACCCGGCTCATTCCCCCTGCCAATGGTCCTCTCCGACGTCTTTCTCACGCCGCTCGGGCTTCTGGCCCTCCTGACGGTGCCGCCACTGGTGGTGCTGTACCTCATCAAGCCCGAGCCCGAACGCGTCGAACTGCCCACGCTCCAGTTCCTCACGGAGCAGCTCGGGCAGTCGGCGTCGAGTCCGATCCTCGAACGACTGCTCCGGAGCCTGCTGTTGCTCATCCAGGTGGTCGCGCTGGTGTTGTTGGCGACGTCGCTCGCGACGCCGTACGTCTCGGTTTCGGAGGAGACCACGGTCGAAGAGACGGTGCTCGTCGTCGACGGGAGCGGGTCGATGACGACCACAGACGGCGGGGCGAGCCGCTTCGGACAGGCCGTCGCCGCCGCTCGCGAGGAGGTGACGGGGACGACGAGCGTCGTCCTCGCGGCGGACGAACCGCGCGTCCTCGCCCGCGCGGTGCCGCCCGACGAGGCGACGACGGCCCTCGACGACCTCGAAGTGACCGCGACGAACGGCGACCTCCGCGCGGCCCTCTCGACGGCGTCGGCTATCGCCGGCGAGAACGCGCAGATCGTCGTGCTGAGCGACTTCGCCGACGAGTCCGACTGGCCGGACGCCGTCCAGGCCGCGCGGGCGCAGGGCCTCCGCGTCGAACTCCGCCAGTTCGCGGGCGGCGGCGCGGACAACGTCGGCATCATCGGCGCCAGCTTCACCGGCCGCGAGGTGACCGTCTCCGTGAAGAACTACGGGGACGAGGACGTCCGCCGTGCACTGACGGTCGGGAACCAGCGCGCGGAACTCTCGCTGGCGTCCGGCGACGTCGCGACGGCGACGTTCACCGTCCCCGCCGGTGGCGCACGGCTGCAGATGAGCCCGGGCGACTCGTTCGCCCTCGACGACACGCTTTATCTCGCCGCGCCCGAGGACGCGACCATCGACGTGTTGCTCTTGACGAACGACCGGAACCGCTACCTCGCGACGGCACTGTCGGTGATTCCGGAGGTCGAACTGACCGTCGACGAGCCGCCGACGACCGTCGACAGCAGTTCGTACGACGTCATCGTCTACAGCAACCTCGACCCCTCCCGGCTCCTCCAGGGGAACGTCGAGGCCGGCCGCGACGTGCTCGAAAGCGGCGGCGGCGTCGCCATCCAGGCGCAGGCGAACCTCCCCGGACGGTACGGAGACCTCCTGCTCGTCGAGCCGACCGGGACCGGTCAGAGCCCCGCCATCCGGCGGACGGCGTCGGAGTCGCTGACCCGCGACATCACGTTCTCGCCCCCCGAGACGTACATCGCCGGGCCCCTCCGCGAGGGACGGTCGCTCGTCGAACTGGGCGACGGCTCGCCGCTCATCGCCACCGCCGACCGCGGCTCCGGTCGGGTGCTGTACTACGGCTACATCGAGGAGTCGTCGTCGTTCAAGTTCAACTTCCAGTACCCGGTGTTCTGGAAGCGGGCGGTGTTCTACCTCGCGGGGAGGGACACCCTGCCCGAACTCAATCGGCCGGCCGGCGACCGGCTGCAGTTCGAGAGCGAGACGCGTATCCAGACGCCGAGCGGGGTGGTGACCCAGACTGGCGTCGTCCTCGACGAGACCGGCTACTACCAGGTCGGCGGGCGCCGCATCGGCGTCTCGCTTTTGAGCGAACCCGAGTCGGACGTTCGGGCGACGCCGCTCGAAGAACGGTCCGACAGCGCGGGGGCGGTCGTCCGCGAGGAGACGCGGCTCGTCCCACGGTCGGTGACCGAGTTCGCCGCGGGGGCGGCGCTCCTCGTCACGCTGCTCGAACTGGCCTACCTGCGGCGACGGGGTGACCTCTGATGTCGGGGCTCTCGCTCCTGCTACAGACGGAGGCGACGCTCGGTGACCTCGTCGTGGGGCTCGAACGCCCGCTGGCGCTCGTCGCGATTCCGGTCGTGCTCGCCGCGTTGTGGTGGCTCGTCCTGCGCGGGGAGGGGACCGCCTCGACGCGGAGCCGCCGACTCGTGTTCGCCTCGCGCGTGCTGGTCGCCGTGCTCCTCGTCACAGCCGCCGCGGGCCCCTACACCGTGGTGACGCGCGAAACGACCGGCGACCCGCGGGTGACGCTGCTCGCCGACCGCTCCGACAGCATGCAGGTGAATCAGAACGTCACCGACCGCCTCGCCACGAACATCGAAGAACAGGGCGTGCCCGTGACCGTCGCGACCATCGCCGACGGGACCCAGTCACCAATCGGCGACGGGGTCGCCGCGAACCTCCAGGAGAACGGGAGCGTCGTCCTCGTCTCCGACGGGCAGGTGACGCAGGGACGGAGCCTCGGCTCGGCCGCGGACCTCGCGAGTTCGCTGAACGCGTCGGTCAGCACCGTCGACCTCGAAACCCGGGAGCCGGAGCGGTACGTCACGGTGTCGGGGCCGGCGAAGGCGGCCGCGGGCGTCGAGAGCACGTTCCTCGTCCGCGTCGACGGGACGGAACTGGACGAGAACTCCCAGCTGACCGTCACCGCCGACGGTGAGGAGGTTCTGAGCCGGGAGGTAAACGGAAGCGGCTCGGTCGACTTCTCGTACACCTTCCAGTCGGTCGGCTCCCATCGGATAACGGCGACGGTGAGCGGGCCGGACACGTTCGAGCAGAACAACGTCTACCGGAAGACCGTCCGCGTGGTGCAGCGACCGAAGATACTGTACGTCTCGCGCGGAAGCTACCCCCTCCGGAACTACCTCTCGTCGCTGTACGACGTCGAGCAGGCCCAGACCATCCCCGAGAACCTCGACGAGTACTACGCGGTCGTCATCCAGGACCAGGCCGCACAGGACATCGGAAACGTGGACACGCTCCAGCGGTTCGTCATCGACGGGAACGGGCTCGTGGTCGTCGGCGGCGACAACTCGTTCGAGAACGGTGGGTACGAGGGCTCCTCCATCGCCTCGATGCTCCCGGTCACGTTCGGCGAAGCCTCCGCGGGGAGCGCGACGGTCGTCCTCGCCATCGACATCTCCGGGAGCGCCGAGTCCGGCATGCGCTTGCAGAAGTCCATCGCGCTGGACGCGCTGAACCAGCTCGGCGACGAGAACACGGTCGGCATCGTCGCGTTCAACTACCAGGCGTACTCCGTGGCCGAGCCACAGCCGCTCGCGGAGAACCGCGGCTTCCTGGAGGACCGCATTCGAAGGCTGGAGAGCGGCGGGGCGACGAGCATCTCCGCCGGGCTCAGGGGAGCGGAGGAGATGCTCGGCGGCGAGCAGGGGACCGTCATCCTGCTCTCGGACGGCCAGGACAGCGTGGGCGAGGCGGCGACCGCCGCGAACCAACTCGGCTCGCGCGGGACGCGCGTCATCACCATCGGTGCCGGCCGCTCGGTCGACGAGCGGACCCTCCAGCGCATCGCCTCCCAGTCGGGGGGGACGTACTTCCGCGCCACCGAGACCGACCGGCTCCGCCTCTTCTTCGGGGGGAGTTCGCGGCGGTTCGAGGGCGAGGGGCTCACCATCGTCGACCCGAACTCCTTCATCACGAGCGGCGTCACGCTGGAGTCCAGTCCGTCGAGCGCGAACGACGTCGCCATCCGGCGCGGTGCGGACTTCCTCGTCGCCACGAGCGACGGGACGCCCGCGGTCGCCTCCTGGCGCTACGGGCTGGGTCGCGTCGCCACGATCACGGCGTACGGCTCCGACGGGACGCTCGACGGGCTCCTCGAACAGCCGGACTCGCTGCTCGTCACGAAGACGGTGAACTACGCCATCGGCGACCCCGAGCGGAAGAGCGAGGGCGTCACGGACGTCTCCGACACGAGGGTGGGCGAGTCGACGACGGTCGTCTTCCGCGGGCGGGAGCGGCCACAGAGCGACGCGGTCGACTTCAGACAGACGTCGACCGGGGTCTACCAGGCGACGCTCACCCCGAACGAGACGGGGTTCAACCAGGTGCTCGACGCCACGTACGCGGTCAACTACCAGAGCGAGTACGGCTCGTTCGGGCAGACGGGCGAGCTACGCTCGGTGGTACAGACGACCGGCGGGCGGCAGTTCGAGCCGAGCCAGGCGGCCGAAATCGCCGAGTTCGCCCGCCAGGAGTCCACCCGCGTCCGGACGCTGGAGCAGTCGTGGACGTGGCTCGCACTCCTGCTCGCGTTACTCCTGTACTTCGGCGAAATCGTGCTCCGTCGTCTTCAAGTGTACCGGGGGCGAAGCCGCAGTGAGAGTGGTCTGACATGAGTGCCCTCGGCTCCTCCATCAACCTCGCCCTCGTCCTCCTCATCGTCACGTCCGTCGTCGGGACGGCGGGAGCGACCATGTACTACCAACACTCGGTCGAGCAGCTCGACACGCAGAACGCGGAACTCCGCGAGCGGAACGGGGAGTTACGAAGCGAACTGCAGTCGACGCAGGAACGGCTCGACGCGACGCAGACGCAGTTGCGCGAGCTGAACCAGAGCCTGCAGACGACGCGCGGCGACGTCTCACAGGTCTCACAGAACCTCGACGACACCGAAGAGCAGCTGCAGTCGACCCAGAGCGAACTCTCCGAGACCTCCTCGAGCCTCCAGGAGACGAGACAGGACCTCTCCGAGGCGCGCAACCGCGTCGATTCGCTGCAGTCGCAGGTCCGGTCGCTGGAGGACGACCGGGCGGAACTCGAAGAGTCGATCGACGAACTCGAAGCGGAGAACAACGACCTCGTCGAGGAGAACGAGAACCTCGAAGACACCATCAGCTCGCTCCGGTCGGAGGTCTCCAGCCTGGAGAGCGAGATCGACTCGCTCAACTCGCAGATCGACGACCTCCGGAGCCGGATCAACACCATCTGTAATCAGGCCGCAGAGCCGAAGCCGGGTGCGTGTAGCTGATGGATGGGAACGACACCCGCCGAGAGGCGGGGAACGACGTGCCTCGGGAGGACGGGGGCGAGAGCCAGGGGTGGTTCGAGCGGCGGCGACAGCGCAGACGCGCCGACGCCGAGCGGAAGCAGGCGGAGCGACGCGAACGCCAGCAAGCCGCCGAGGACGAGCAGTACCGGGAGGACCTCGAGCGACAGCGGTCGGACACGGAGGCGGGGAAGTCCCCGGACGCGCGGATGCGACGCGCGTTGAAGCAGGTCCGCCGCGAGGGGTACAAGGTCGCCCTGATTTACGCGGCCGTGGACGCCGCCCTCGCGGTGCTCGTGGTGAACATCCTCCTCCAGGTCCTGAGACCCCAGGAGATTCCGACGACGCTCCCGTGGCCGCGCGCCCTCTTCGACGCCATCGTGGGCTACACCGGCGCGCCGCCCGCGCCGCTGCAGACGTCTATCGTCGCCGGGCTCGCCGCCGGCGTTCTGGTCTTCCTCGCCGAGTTCGTCGCCCGGACGCGTCGCCCGTTCGTCGAACAGTTCGAGGGGGCGAACCCGGGAGTTCGGGAGGCGCTCCGGACGGCTCGCGACACCGTCGAGTCGGGACGCGACTCCCGAATGGCGCTCGCGCTCTACGAGGACGTGCTCGCCCGCCTGCGGCGGACGTCGAGCATCGGTCTCGTGAACCTCAAACGGGTCTTTCTGACCGTCGTCATCGTCACGGCGATAAGCCTCGCCAGCATCCAGGTCGCCGTGGTCGACCTCAACGTCCGCGACCTCGGTCCCGAGGACGACGCCGGCGGGGACGATCAGAGCTCCGAGTACGAGGGTCTCCAGGACGCCAGCGGCGTCCTCGGCGAGCCCGAGGACGTGACCGCGGGCGAGGAGACGCTGAACACGACGCTCTCGACGCAGGGCGGCGGTGACGACGGGAGCGACAGCGCCCCGGCCGCCTACGACTCCAGCGGGTTCGCCGGGAGCGGCGACGTCGAGGGACAGGAGGCGGGCTTCGCCGAGAGCGAACAGCTCGAGGACGCGGAGCTCATCCGGGAGTACAACTTACGGATACGCGAAACGGACGACAGCGACAGCGACACCTGATATGAGTGATATCGAACATCTCCAGTCGAAGTTGAGTCGGGTCCGCGACGAGGTCGGCAAGCGAATCGTCGGCCAGACGGACGTCATCGAACAAATTTTGGTCTGCATCCTCGCCGACGGCAACGCGCTCCTCGAATCGAACCCCGGACTCGGGAAGACGTCGATGATTCGAACCCTGTCGGCGGTGACGGACCTGCAGTTCTCCCGCATCCAGAACACGCCGGACCTGATGCCCTCCGACATCACGGGCACCGAGATCATCCGCGAGACCGAGGGGAACCGTGAGTTCGTCTTCGAGAAGGGGCCGGTGTTCGCGAACATCGTCCTCGCCGACGAGATCAACCGCGCGACGCCGAAGACGCAGGCGGCGCTCTTAGAAGCGATGCAGGAGAAGCAGGTGACCGCGGCGGGCGAGACGTACGACCTCCCCCGACCGTTTTTCATCCTCGCCACGCAGAACCCCATCGACCAGGGCGGGACGTACGCGCTGCCCGAGGCCCAGACCGACAGGTTCCTCCTGAAAATCCTCGTCGACTACCCCTCGTTCGAGGAGGAACGACAGATCGTCCGCCTCTACACCGAGGGCGGGCGCGTGCCGGACGTCGAGCGCGTGCTCACACGCGAGGAGATACAGGAGATCCAGCAACTCGTCAGGGAGGTCCCCATCGCGGACGACCTCCGCGACCGCGCGGTGAACCTCGCGCGGGCGACCCGCGAGCACGAACAGATCGAGTACGGCGCGAGTCCCCGCGCGAGCATGGCGCTCGTCCTGACGGCGAAGGCCCGAGCCTTCCTCAGAGGACGAACACACGTCAAGTGGGAAGACATCGAGGCGATGGCCCCGCCCGTGTTGAGACACCGCATCATCATCGATTTCCGCGCGGAACGCGAGGGGCTGGACGCCGACGACGTCGTCTCCGCCATCGTCGCCGAGTCGAAATGACCGACGCGAGAACGGAGAGCGCGTGAGATGACCATCGACCCGGACTTCCTCGACGAACTCGACCGCTTCGACTCGTCGCTGAAGCGCGAGACCACGTCCCAGCACCAGGGCGAACAGGAGTCGCCCGACGTCGGCGAGGGGCTCACGTTCTCCGACTACCGGAGATACGCGCCCGGCGACGACACCCGCCTCATCGACTGGAAGCTCTACGCGAGAACCGAGGAGTACTACATCAAACAGTACGAGGAGGAGCGCAACCTCACCGTCCACGTCCTCGTCGACTCCTCGGAGTCGATGGACTTCGGCGAGGGTGAACGACACAAGTTCGAGTACGCCGCCAAACTCGGCCTCGGCTTCTGTTATCTCACCGCCGAGGAGAACAACGACTTCCGCTTCTCGACGTTCGGCGACGACTTCGAGCGCCTCGACACCGGCCGTTCGAACCGCGGGGAACTCCTCCGCGTCATCGACCTCCTGAACGAACACGAACTCGGGGGCAGGACCGACTTCCGCGCCGCCTTAGAGAGCTACGCCGCGAGCATCTCCAGTCGGTCGCTCGTCGTCGTCCTCTCCGATTTCCTGGGCGAACTCGACGACATCGAGGAGGGGCTGGCGGCGCTCGCGCGGAACGAACTCGTCACGGCGCAGGTGCTCTCGCCCGACGAACTCGACCCCGAGGTGATGGGCGATACGGTCTTCGAGGAGCCCGAGACCGACCGGGAACTCCGCACGTACTTCGGCGGGCGACTCGCCCAGCAGTACCAGACGCGCCTCCAGCAGTTCACGGGCGAGGTGGCCGAGCGCGCGAGCGACCTCCGGGCGACCCACGCGCTCGTCGACACCGGCGACGATTTCTTCGACTCGTTCGCGTCGCTGTGGGTGGGCTGAGGGGACTCGGACACGGTCACTCTGATACAAGTATTTATCTCTGATTGGATGCTGTTCGCTGACTACGACGGGACGCATATCGGGAGGGAACGTGTGGAGCTGACAGCGAGAGAGCGTGCAAGGCGACAGCGACCGCACGGTGCACGGGCGCGGTGAGACCGCAGCCACACCACCGAAGCGGCTTCGCCGCTTCGAGCCGTTCGTTCACTCGTTTCACTCGTTCACGAAGACCTCCCCAGCCGATTCCTTCGCTCGGTCACTCACTCCGTTCGTTCCGTCGCTCGGTCATCCCTCGCGCGTGAGGCGCGCGACGGGAGCGCGCACCGTCACGCGCCACCGCCTCGTTTTGTGACGGTCGGCGCGCGAAAGTGAGCGAGGAACGCGAGCGAACGGCGCGCGAGGGACCGCTCGTGCCTCCGTGCACGAGCGACCGGTTGGGGAGGCGTGAGGCATACACCGCTCTGGCGACCGCGCGGCGCAGTCTTCCTGTTGGACCGACTAGCTTCGTGGACGAGTGTCTCTCCGACTACCGCTAAAGACGTTCTCTGTACTGATCAATATCGCCCTCCGTCACACCCACCTCACTCGTGACCGACAGCCGCTGTGTGATCCACACAGCACAAAAATAGATGGACTAAATTACCGCATAGATCTTAGCTACTCGGCACGCCCTCGTCGTACCGGGGCAGGTAGTCGCGGCCGCCCTTCTCGACGAGGAGTTCGCCGTCCTCGACGACCACTTCGCCGCCGACGATGGTGTGGGTCGGGAGACCCGTCAGTTCCTGGCCGTGGAACGTCGAGTACCCGGGTTCCATCGTGTGGTAGAAGTCGTCGTCGACCACTGCGGACTTGTCGAGGTCGACGATGACCATGTCGGCGTCGGATCCCTCGGCGAGGGCGCCCTTTCGCGGGTAGAGGCCCCACCGCTTGGCGTTGTTCGTCGAGCACACCTCCACGCAGCGCTCCATCGAGATGCGGTTCTTGTTCACCCCTTCGGACATCATCACCGGCAGGAGGTACTCGATACCGTTGTTGTCGCCGGGGATGGCGTCCCACATGTCGCCGTGTTTCCCTTCCCCCTTCTCCTTGAACTCGACCTTGTGCGGGCAGTGGTCGGTGCCGACGTAGTCGACCACGCCGGTTCGAATCCCCTCCCAGAGGCGCTTCTTCGACGCCTCTCCCCTGAGCGGCGGCGAAATCTTCCCCCACGTTCCGAGTTCGGTGTCGTGTTTCGTGTGCGAGAGGAAGGCGGGCAGCGTCTCGGCGTGGACGTTGACACCCTTCTCCTGGTAGCGCTCGCAGATATCGACGCCCTCGCCCGTGCTCATGTGGACGATGTACGACCGCGAGTCGGTGAACTCCGTGAGCATGGCGATCTGTTCGATCTGCATCGCCTCGGCCACGTTGGGCGAGGCCTCGGTCCACGCTTCGAGGTCGTTGCGACCCTCCTCCATCAGGTCCTGGCGGAGTTCGTACGCGAGGTCCTCGTTCTCGGCGTGGAACATCACGATGCCGTGGGGCATCTCGGACACTTTGTCGAGCACCCGATAGGTTCGCCCGGCGTCGGAGTGGTCGATTCCTAACTCGGGAGAGGCGTGTTTGTACCAGTTGAAGAACACCTTGAACGAGCGGATACCCTCCTCGGCGAGTTCCTCGATCTCTTCGACGTGGTGGTCCTGGTGGACGATGGCGTGGTACGCGAAGTCGATGTAGGAGTTTTCGGCCCCGACGGACCGGAAGAAGTCCATGTCGGGGAGATAAGGGTCGGGTTGGAGCAGGAAGTTCACGACCGACGTGACGCCGCCGTGGACAGCGCCCCGTGTTTCGGTCTCGAAGTCGTGGGCGAGGCCCTCGTGGTAGTCGAACTCGTACCGGGAGAGTCCCCAGTGGACGTGGGGGTCGATGAAGCCCGGCACGAGGTAGTTCCCCTCGGCGTCGATCTCCTCCTCCGCGTCGGGGAGGTTCGCCTCCGTCCCGACCGCGACGATCTTCCCGTCCTTGGCGGCGACGCCGCCGTCGATGGTTCCGCTCGGGGTGACGACCCGCGCGTTCGTGACTCGTAAGTCCGCAGCCTCGGCTGTCATGACATGCGGATTTCAGCGGTCTAGTATAAATAATTGCGTGTGGAGGGGGTTCTCGGTCGGGGTGTAGAAGCGTAACGAGCGACGAGGCGACGGTGGTGGCTGTTCGAGTACAGATGCGAGCGCCGTGGAGACCGACCGGCCCCGCCGTCGACACCTCACACAGTCACCGAATCACACGCTCACCGTCCGAATCGGGCTCACGTCGCCTCCACCCGACCCTCACCCTCGTCGCCCTCCGACCGAATCAACTCACCGATGGTCCGGTGGCACTCCTTCGGGTGCGTCGGGTGGACCGAGACGGGCTTCGGTTGGTCGTCGACGTACAACACCAGTTCGTAGCGGTTCGAGTAGGTCCGGTAGACGCTCCAGACGCCGACGGCGAGGAAGCCGACGCCGACGAGGGGGTTCCGGGTGAACCCCACGTAGCCGCCGATGCCCACGAGGAGGAGGCTCATGACGACGAGGTCCCACTCGACGGGGTTGAGGGTGATGCGGGCGATGTCCGCGCGGGCGATTTTGTACCCCTGTTCCTCGTCGGGCTGGACGAACACGCTCTCCTCGTCGTAGCCGATCCACCCGCCCGACCGGAGGCCCATCCGCGTGATGGTCGTCTCGGCCGGTCCCGCCGCGTCGTCGTTCATACTCGATGCTCGTGGAGGACGCACTTTGCAGTTGTGAGACGGCGCGGGGGAGAAACGCCGGGAAACGACGTCGTCGTCGCTCGACTCGACTCAGGTCAGTCGCCGGCGATGTCTCTCTCGGTCGTGTCGTCGCCGAGGAGTCGCTCGTGGAACGGGACGAACGCGTCGTCGTCCTCGGTGATCTCCTCCCAGGCGGTCAGGCCGCGCTCGTCACGGGTCCCCGGAATAGTGTTGTCGAGGATGAACGCCGCGATACCGCCGACGGCGATGGGCGTCCCCATGATGATGCCGATGGTCTGAGCGACCTCCGGGATACCGAGGACAGCACCGAGGACGGGCACCGACGAGAACCCGGCTTCGAGCGTCATCTCGGAGCTCTGGACGTTCGAGATGTACTGCGGGATGGAGAGGCCGGCGAACAGCCCGAAGCCGAGGACGAACACGTTGCGGTTCTGGTTGAGGTCCACGTGCTGGAGCTGTGAGAGGCCGACGCCGACGATCTGTGCGAACATCGCCAGGAACAGGCCGCCGACGATGGGGTTCGGGATGGTCGTCACGAGCGCGCCGAACGCGCCGACGTAGCCGACGACGATCATCACGACGGCACCGACCTGGACGACGTATCGGGAGGCGACGCCGGTGATGCCGATGGCACCGATGTTCTCGGTGTACGAGGTGGAGCCGTTACCGGTTCCCATGATGCCCGCGAACATGTTTCCGAGACCCTCCATGCCGAGGCCGTGGTTGACCCGGCGGGAGTTGGGCGCGCCCGCACCGGCCATCCGGGCGACGGAGTGGTAGTCGCCGAAGCTCTCGATGGCCGAGGCGAGCATGCCGGCGAACATGCCGACGACGAACGAGCCGGTGAACAGCGGCATCCCCCACTGGAAGGGAACGATGGGCCGGACGAGCGGCGCGTTCGCGACCACGCTCAGGTCGACGAGGTTGGCGACGCCCGCCACCGAGAGAGCGACCGCCAGGAGATACGCGCCGCCGAGACCCAACAGCACGGGGAAGAGCTTGAACACCCGCGAGTAGCTGTCGAGGTACTGTGAGAACAGGACGATGAGCACGAGCGTGAGCCCGGCGAGGTACCAGTTCTGCGAGGCGCTGATGATCTGTGGGACGCTGATGAGCGCGAGGCCGATGAGTGCGATGACGACGGCGATGACGATCGGGCCGATGAACCGCTTCAGCCGCCCGAAGATGCCGAGATAACCGATGAACACCTCGGCGACCCCGGCGACGATTATCGCCCCCTGGAGTTCACGCATCATCACCGTCGGTGAGGCGTTGCTCGCCGCGAGGACGCCGATGATGGCGAGCGCGGGGCCGAGCATCGAGAACGTCCCGCCCTGGACGATGGGATAGCGGTTTCCGATGGTCGACTGCGCCAGCGTCGCGATGCCGGAGACGACGAAGAACGTCCCGACGAGTTGGGCCGTGTTCGCGGGGTCGAAGCCGACTGCCCCCGCGAGTACGAGCGGGATGGCGATGGTCGACCCGACCATCGTCAGCCAGTGCTGGACGCCGAGGAGGACCGACTGTCCGAGCGGGGGCTTGTCGTCGATGCCGTACTCGACCATGCTCGAACTGCTGCTCCCGTGCGCTCCTTCGCCGGCCGCGTCGCTCATGGTGCTGCCTCGCCGTGTCGATGGGTTTGACTGTGGTGCGACATATGTTAAACGTCGACAGTACGTTACCCTGATATTCCTGATAAAACTATTGGTGCTCGGGACTGCTTACGCCGCGAACGGACGTTTATTCAGCGCATCTCACATCAGTATCCAGATAAGAACCGGTCCACAGGTAGCGCCGGTCACAAGTTACTTGACCGTTACCCTGGTCGGTGTCACCATGGTCTCACAACCGGAGTACGAGGTCCACGCCGACCTCGACGTGATGATCGAGACGCGTGACGGGACGCGACTCGCGACGGACATCTATCGGCCTGCGGACCCCGACACCCGAGAGCCAGTCGACGAACCGTTCCCCGTCCTCTTGGACCGGACCCCCTACGGCAAGCGCGGCGCACAGAGCCGCCACGGCGAGTGGTACGCCTCTCGGGGGTACGTCGTCGCCATCCAGGACGTACGTGGGAGATTCGACAGCGAGGGGGAGTTCTACATCTGCGCGACGGAGGCCGAAGACGGCGCGGACACGGTCGAGTGGCTCGCCGACCAGGCGTTCTGCGACGGGCAGGTCGCCACTCTCGGCACCTCCTACGGCGCCTGGGTTCAGAACGCCCTCGCCACGCAGGACCCCGACGGTCTGAGCGGGATGTTCGTCAACATGGGCGCGGCCAACGCCCGCAAGGCGACGTTCCGCCACAACGGCGCCTTCGAACTCCGGTGGCTCTGCTGGGCGTTCACCCTGGGCGCGGGCTTCGCTCACGAGTCGCTCGCGGACCCCGAGGTGCAGCAGACGTTCGCCGACGTGGACGTCCGGGACGTGCTGGAAGACTGGCCGCCCCGCCGCGGTGAGACGGCGCTTGCCGAACTCCCCGACTACGACGAGTGGGCGTTCGACATCATGGAGACGGGGAGCGCGAGCGACGACCTCTGGCAGAACCCCGGCGTCAACTTCGAGCGCTACTACGACGAGTCGGCGGACGTTCCGACGGTCTACTCGGGCGGCTGGTACGACTCGTACACGAAGGCGACCTGCGACAACTTCGTCGGGTTGAGCGAGCGGAAAGACGCGGACCACTACCTCGTCGTCGGCCCGTGGACCCACCTCGCGCGCCTCCCCGGCGGCCACGACCACTCCGACACCCTGCTGTACCCGCCGCTGACGTGGGAGGTTCCGACCGCCGGCGACCTGGCGTTCGGCGAGCAGGCGGTGAAGAAGTACCGCGAGACCCGCCTCCGCTTCTTCGACCAGTACCTCAAGGGCGAGGACGCCTTCGCCGACGAACCGACCGTCCAGTACTTCCTGATGGGGACGGGCGACGGGCGGAAGACCGATGAGGGCCTGCTCTTTCACGGCGGCGAGTGGCGTTCCGCCGAGGAGTGGCCGCCCGCGGAGACGGAGTTCACGCGCTACTACGCCCACGCGGACGGAACGCTCGCGCCCGAGGAGCCTGATCGAAAAGAGTCGTCGACGAGCTACGAGTTCGACCCCCTCGACCCCGTTCCCTCCGTGGGCGGGAACTCCTCGTCGTACCTCACGTACGAACCGCGCGACGAGTCGGTGCGCGCGTATCCGCTCGGGGACCGGAAACTCATCGACTTCGTCGGCAGGGGCCCGTTCGACCAGCGCGAGCACGACTGGGTGTGGGGCAGCGAGGAACGGAGTTCCTCGGAAAATGGGGCGGAGCCGCACGAAGAGGGCAGTGGCGAACCCTTAGAGGAACGCGACGACGTGCTCACCTTCCGGACACCGCCCCTCGAAGAGGACGTCGTTATCGCCGGCCCCATCCGCGTGCGCGTCTACGGCGAAACCGACGCGAAGGACACCGACTTCACCGCGAAGCTCATCGACGAGTACCCCGCGAGCGAGGACTACCCCGACGGCTACGCGCTGAACCTCTGTGACTCCATCTGCCGCGGGCGGTATCGCGGCTACCGCGACGAGGCCGATTTCATCACTCCCGGCGAGGTGTACGAGTACTACATGGAGCCGTACCCGACGGCGAACGTGTTCGAGGAGGGACACCGCATCCGACTCGACGTCTCCTCGTCGAACTTCCCGCGCTACGACGTCAACCACAACACCGGGGAGGCGCTGTACGGTGGCGCGGACGACTCGGAGCCGGTGGTGGCGACGAACACCGTCCACCACAGCGCCGAGTATCCAACACACGTCGAACTGCCGCTCCAGCCGCGCTAGTCGGAGTTGGGGAAGCAGCCTTTTCGGATGACGACGTGAGAGCCCTGTAAGCAGCACCAGATGACCACTCACCCACGAACGGGAGCGGTCGCCAGGGCGGTGTATGCCTCACGCCTCCCCAGCCGGGTCGCTCGCGCACGGAAGCGCGAGCAGGCCCACTCGCGCGCCAGACCGCACGGTCCTCTCGAAGAATCCGTCGACGTGAAGAGAGCGACGAAGGGACGACCCGTCAGTTCCCGCCCGCACAGGCCCGCTCGTACGACGTTCGGAGGGAACGGACGGCGTACTCGCCGGCCATCTCCGTCTTGTACTCGGGGTCGGCGTGCATCTCGTCGGTCGGGTCGGCGTCGGCGCGGACCGTCTCTGCCACTGATTCGAGCGCGTCGTCGGAGAGGGGTTCACCCACCAGTTCGTCGAGCGCGTCGTCGATGCGAAGGGGGATGCCGGCCGCGTTGCCGACGGCGAGGCGCGCCGTCTCGACGAGCGGCTCGTCGGCGGAGGGGTCGTCGACGCGAACCGCGGAGGCGGCGCTCACGGTCGGCCACGTCTGCGCCCCGCGCTTGAGTTCGACGAACGCACTTCCGCTCCTCCCGACGGGAAACGGTTCGCGGGGAAGGAGACGCTCGTGATGAGTTCGTTCTCCTCTAAGTCGGTGAACATGTACCCGATGAAGTAGTCGTCGGCGGGGATGGTCCGCTCGCCTTCGACGGAGGCGACGTGGAGTTCGCCACCGAGCGCCGACAGCACGGTCGGGTAGTTGCCGGCGGGGTCCGCCTCCGCGACGCTCCCGCCCATCGTCCCCCGGTTCCGCACGGCCGGGCCGGCGATCTGTTCTGCGGCCTCGGGGAGCACTTCGAGGACCGCCCGGAGGTCGTCGTGTCGTTCGAGGGTGCGGTGGCGCGTCATCGCGCCGATTTCGACCTCGTCCTCGCCGATGTCGACGAACGCGAGGTCGTCGAGGCGGTTGATGTCGACGAGTCGCTCGGGCGAGGCGAAGCGGTTCGCCATGATGATGCCGAGCGACTGGTTGCCGGCGAGGAGTTCGGCGTCGAGGTGTTCCTCTAAGAGTTCGAGCGCCTCGTCCATCGATTCGGGACGGTCGTACTCGAACTGGGTCGGCTTCATCGGCTCACCCCCGACTCGACG
The DNA here is from genome assembly GCF_002906575.1 of Salinigranum rubrum. Taxonomy (NCBI): domain Archaea; kingdom Methanobacteriati; phylum Methanobacteriota; class Halobacteria; order Halobacteriales; family Haloferacaceae; genus Salinigranum; species Salinigranum rubrum. The sequence continues at coordinate 1,609,360 of NZ_CP026309.1, read as the reverse complement.
CCGGCCTCGCGGAGCCAGCGGCGGACCCGGTGACCCGTCGCGGGAATCTGGTCGACCACGATGTCGAACTCCGCGAGCGCGGCGTTGAGCGAGGAGGCGATGGCGGCGGGGCCGTCTATCATCCCGCCCTCGCCCGTCCCCTTCGCGCCGGTGGCCGTGTACGGCGACGGCGTCTCCTGGTGGTACAGTTCGAGGTCTGGCATGTTCTTCACCGAGGGGAGGAGGTAGTCGAACAGCGTGATGGCCTGTGGCTGGCCGTCGTCGGCGTAGCCGAACTCCTCGTACAGCGCGGCGCCGATGCCCTGGGCGAGCCCGCCCATCGCCTGCCCGTCGACGATCATCGGGTTCAGTCTGGTCCCGCAGTCGCGTAAGGTGTAGAACTTCAGGATTTCGACCTGTCCGGTTCGGGTGTCCACCTCGATGACGGGCGCGTTCGCCGCGAACGCCGCGGTCGGGTAGACCGGGAGCTTTCCAGTGAGGGCCTCGTCGAACTCCTCGCGCACCGAGGCGGGGTGCTGGTAGTCGTACGCGACGGCGGTGTACTCGCGCTCGGAGTCGCGGGCGACCAGGTCCGCGAGGTCGAGTCGCTCGCGCGTCTCGACGTGTTCGACCGCCCCGTCGCGGTAGACGACGTCTTCCACTGCGCAGTCGAACTCGCGCGCGCCGAGTTCGCGGAGGTTCGTCTTCAGCAACTCGCCCAGGCCCTCCGACGCGCCCGAGAGCATCACGGCCATCCGCGAGGCGGCCGTTCCGTACTCCGTCGGAGCCTCGACGCTGTCGAGGTACGACACCTCGACGTCGTCGGGAGTGAGTTCGAGGGCGTCGGCCAGAAGTTGCGCCACGAGGGTCCGGTGGCCCTGTCCCTGCGAGTCGGTGGCGATGAACGCCTCGACGCTCCCGTCGTCGCTGACCCTCCCTCTGAGGTGCTCCGGAAGTTCGGCCACGTCGTCGCGGTCACGGTCGTCGAGCGTCGAACGGTCGGTGCGCTGGCGGTCGGTCCAGTCCGACCCCGACACGCCGGGTTCGACGTGAATCGATGGGGAAACCGCGCGGATGTACCCCTCCTCGCGGCGCTCGTTGACGACCTCGGGGTCGAGCAGTCCGCCCTCGACGCGCTCCTCCTCGTCGACGATGTCGACGATGCGGTCGAAGGCGGCGGGGAAGTCACCCGAGTCGTAGATGTTCTTCGAGGGCAGGACGTACGGCATCTCCTCCGGCCCGATGAGGTTCTGCCGCTTGAACTCGACGGGGTCCATTCCCAACTCCCGGGCCGCCTCGTCGACGAGCATCTCCAGAGCGTAGAGATGAGACGGCACGCCGAACCCCCTGTAGGCCGTCTGGCACGTCTTGTTCGTCAGCGCGAGTTCGTACTCGTAGGCCACGTCCTCGATGTGGTAGGCGTTCGTCAGCGCGGCGAGCGGTTTGAGGACCTGGTTCACCGGGTAGCGTGGGTAGGCGCCGAAGTCATCGATGAACCAGACGTCCAGTCCCCGAATCGTACCGTCGTCGTCGACGGCTAACTTCACCCGGTAGTCGCGCTCCGAGGAGTGCATGTCGCCCCCCTGGAGGTTCTCGACGCGGTCCTCGACGAACTTTATCGGCTTTCCATCCAGGTACTGCGACGCCATCGCCGCCAGACAGCAGTAGCGGTGGATGGCGATCTTCGTCCCGTAGCTCCCGCCCACGTCGGCCGGAACGTTCAGCCGGACCTTCTCGGGCGGATAGCCGAGCGTGTCGTAGACGGTGTCGTCGACGAGCGTGTGTAGCTGGATGTTGCAGTCGATGTCGAACGCGTCCTTCTCCGGGTCGTACTCCGCGACGACGCCCGCCGTCTCCAGGGGGACGCCCGAGATACGTCCCCACGAGTACTCGCCCTCGACGACGTGGTCGGCCTCCTCGAACGCTTGGGCAGGAGAGCCGAACTCGAACCGCTCCGCGTCGGGGACGTTCGTGCCGATGTCCTCGTGGATGACGTTCTCGTCCCGTCGCGCGTCCATCGCGTCCGCGACGGCGTCGAGTTTCTCGTAGTCGATCACGACGCGGTCGGCGATGTCCTCGGCGGCGTACCTGTCGGAGGCGACGACGGCGGCGACGGGTTCGCCCGCGTACCGCACCTTGTCCGTGGGGAGCGACCACTCCTCGAACCCTTCGAGGCCGGCGGGCATCGGGTTGTAGTCTCGTTTCACGTCCTCGCCGGTGATGACGAGTTCGCAGTCGGGGTGGTCCAGCGCCCGCGAGACGTCGACCTCTTCGATGCGGGCGTGGGGGTGGACGCTGCGGACGAGCGCCATGTGGAGGCAGTCGGGGGGCGTGATGTCGTGGATGTACTCCGCGCGTCCCGTGAGGATGTCGTAGTCCTCCACGCGCTTGACCGACTGGCCGGTGTACGACTCGCGTTCGCTCTTCGGACTCGTGTCGCCCGCGGACTCGGTCTCGGCGCGGGACATTACGAACGCTCCTCGCTGTCGACCGCGAGTTCGGCGGCCGCGCGCTCGACGGCGCTGTAGATGTTGTGATAGCCCGTACAGCGGCAGATGTTGTCCGAGAGGGCCGTCTTCACCTCGTCGCGGGAGGGGTCGGAGTTCTCTTCGAGGAGTTCGAAGGCGGACATGACGAACCCGCTCGTACAGAACCCACACTGGAGGGCGTGTTCCTCGTGGAACGCCGACTGGAGCGGGTGGAGTTCGCCGTCGTCGGCGAGATTCTCGACGGTTTCGATTTCGAGTCCCTCGGCCTGCACCGCGTAGGTGAGACACGACTTCACCGTCGCGCCGTCCATCATCACGGTGCACGCCCCGCAGACGCCGTGTTCGCATCCGACGCGGACGCCGCGGAGCCCACACTCGGTGCGCAGGAAGTCGGAGAGCTTCAGCCGAGGTTCGACCTCGCGGGTGACCTCCTCACCGTTGACAGTCAGGGTGACGGTCTCGGTCGGGCGAGCCTCATCACCCTCTGTGGTACCGGTGCTCATGTCCGTTCATTTCTGTGCCGCGTGTGATAATCCTTGCGTCGAGACGGGGAGGAGGGTGTCGACCCCCGTCGCTCGGTTCGAACGACGACGCCCGCCGACGGCCCTACTCCCTGTCGCCGAACGCGCCCGCCGCCGCCAGTTCGTCCAGTCGCTCCTCGGAGTAGCCCAGGTCCGCGAACACCTCGCGGGTGTGCTCGCCCAGTTTCGGCGGCGGCGAGCGGAAGCCGCTCTCGGCGTGGGCGAAGTTCAGGGGGTGTTCGATGGTCGGCACCGTCCGGTCGCCGTCCTCGCTCGACACCTCGCTCACGACGCCGCGCGCCTCGGTCTGTTCGTTGTAGAGCGCCTCCTCCACCGACTGCACCGGTCCGGCGGGGACGCCGGCGTCGACGAGGACGTCCATCCACTCGTCCGTCGTTTTCTTCCCGAGGGCGTCCTCGATTTCGGCCTCCAGTTCGCTCATGTGTTCGACTCGGTCGGCGTTCGTCTCGAACCGGTCGTCCTCGACGAGGCCCGGGCGGTCGATGGCGGCACAGAAGTCACGCCACAGCTTCTGGTTCAGACAGGCGACGTTGAGGTGGCCGTCCTCCGTCGCGTACGTCTGGTACGGCGCGAGCACGGGGTCTTTCGTCCCCATTCTGGTCGGTTCTTCGCCGGCGAACACCTTCCCGGCCTGCTTCGTCAGCCAGGGGAGCGTCGCGTCGAGCATGCCGAGTTCGACCCGGTCGCCCTCGCCCGTCAGTTCGCGCTTGTAGAGGCCGTTCATGACGCCGAAGGCGGCCCACATCCCCGTGATGAGGTCGGTCTGGGGGAGGCCCACCTTGACCGGGCGTCCCTCGGGGTCCGGTTCGCCCGTGACGCTCATGATGCCGCTCATCCCCTGCACGAGGAGGTCGTAGCCGGGCCGTTGGCTCCACGGACCCGTGTCGCCGAACGCGGAGATGGAGCAGTAGACGAGGCCCTCGTTGAGGTCCGAAAGCGTGTCGTAGTCGACGCCGAGGCGGTCGGCGACGCCGGGTCTGAAGTTCTGGACGAAGACGTCCGCCTCTGCCACCAGGTCGTACAGCGCCTCCTTCCCGCTCTCCGTCTTCAGGTCCAGTTCGACGCTCCGCTTGTCGTAGTTGAGCGTCCAGTAGTAGGGGGACTCGCCGTCGACGAACGGGGGGCCGGAGTGTCTGATGTCGTCGCCGGTGCCGGGACGTTCGACCTTGATGACGTCCGCGCCCTGGTTCGCCAGCATGAGCGAGCAGAACCCCCCGGTGACGAACGTCGAGAGGTCGACCACCGTCACTCCGTCGAGGATTCGTGTGCCGTTCGTGTTCATGCGTCGTAGCCTCGCGGGCGGAGCAAAAGTGTTGTCGGTACTGCGCGGTGTCGGGAGGCGCGCGGTCCGAGTCGCGTCATCCGGTCTCGGTCCCGACCGCCGCCATCCACAGGACGGAGACGCCGAACACGGTGGCGGCCATCGCGACGAAGCCGAGCGCGAAGGAGTTCGTGTCCAACAGCGTCCGACCGAGGAGCCACGGATAGACGACGGCGCCGACGTTCCCGACCAGGAGCATCGCCACGAGCGTGACGCCGGCGTCGTCCGCCAGTTCCGAGAAGGCCAGGGCGAACAGCGGCCCGAACGGGACGCCGAACCCGAGCCCGGTCCCCACGACGGCGGCGACGAGGAGCCACGGGGCCTCCGTTCGAAGGGCGAGCGCCAGAAGCGAGAGCACGACGGCGGTGCCGACGAACGAGACGAGGACGGTCCGGCGGTCGCCCACGCGTTCGGAGAGGTGGCCGCCGACGGCCCGGCCGACGACCGTCGAGAGCGAGAAGCCGACGAGCGTCGCCGTCACCGGCACGCCGGCCCCCCGGAGCACGTCCGGGTACCAGGTGCCGGCGACCATCAGGAAGCCGAACGTGGCCATGTTCCCCAGGCCGAGCGCGAGTCCGGTCGGGGAGCGGAGCGGCGCGAGGTACGCCGCGACGGGGAGGGGCGGTTCGGTTCGGACGCCCGAAAGCGTCGCGGTGCCGACGGCGCCCACACCGATGAGCGCGGCGGCACCGACGGCGGGGACGACCGGGTTCCACCGGACGAGCGCGGGTGCGGCGGCGAGACCGGCGGCGAATCCGAGGGTGAACAGCGCGCCCAGGAGCCCCTGAGCGGCCGCCGTTCGGTCGGGGACGCGCCGACCGACGTACTTCATCGCCGCGACGAACGCCACGCCCTGGCCGACGCCGAGGAGTGTTCGGGAGGCGAGTGCGGCCGGGAGCGTCGCCCAGCCCCCGACGAGCGCGGCCAGTGTCGCCAGGACGAACCCGAGCACACACGTCCGGGGGACGGACATCACGCGCGTGAGGCGGTCCGCGGGGAGGGCGGCGAGCCCCTGCGTGAGGAGGAACAGCGTCATGCCGAACCCCGCCGCGTCGGGCGCGACCCCGCGGTCGATGAGGAGCGAGACGACGGCGCCGTAGGAGCCGACGGCGACGCCGAGACCGAACAGGCCGGTTCCGAGCGTCGACAGCGCCCGCCGCGGAAGTTGTGAGGTCGACACCGTCGAACTCAGGGTTCGAGGACGGTCGTCCCGAACGTCTCACCGGCTCGAAGCTCCTCGTGAACCGCGGGTACCTCGTCGAGTCCGACCCGTCGTCGAACGACCGGGTCGACCCGGCCGTCGGCGAACAGTCTGGCTGCGCGGACCACCTGGTCCTTCGTCGCGTAGCGCGACCCGAGGAAGGAAGCCTCCTTGACGACGTACTCCTTCATCGGGACGTCGAAGGTGCGGTCGTGGTGGGTGGTGAGCGAGACGACCTGTCCGCCCATCGCCATCGCCTCCCAGGCGTCACCGAGCGTGTCGGTGTCGCCGACGGTGTCGACGACGACGGTGGGACCCGCTCCCCGGGGCGTCGCGTCTCGAACCCGGGAGGCGAACTCTCCACCGGAGGCGTCGACGGGAACGACCGTGTCCGGGGTCAGGTCGTCGACGTGGGCGAGGCGCTCGGGGTCGATGTCGGCGGCGACGACGTGCGCGCCGCGGCTGGCGGCCAGTTGCGAGAGGTGGACGCCGATACGGCCGGCGGCCCCGACAACGAGTACTGAATCGGTGTCGTCGACGCCGGTTCGTTCACAGACGTGCAGCGGCGTCGCGAGGCCGTCCGCGGCGATGGCGCCGGCGGCGAACCCCGTTTCCTCCGGGAGGGGAAGCGCGTTCGCGGCCGGGAGGACGGCGGACTCGGCGTAGGCGCCGTCGCAGTTCACGCCGTACCAGCCTCGGAAGCGAAGACAGCGGTTAGCCTCACCGCGGCGGCAGTGGTCACACGTCCCGCAGGTGAGGTAGAAGTACGCGAGGACGCGGTCCCCGACGGAGAGGTCGACGCCCGCTCCCACCTCGCTGACGACGCCGGCGAACTCGTGGCCCGGAACCCGCGGCGTGAGCGCGGGGTCGTCGGAGAGCCCGCCCTGAACGGCGTTCTCGATGGTCCGGGTGACGGCGCAGGCGCGCACGTCGACGCGGACCTCGCCGGAACCGGGGTCGGGTCTGTCCACCTGTCGAACGGTGAGGTCGCCGCCCCACTCGTCGAGGACGACGGCGTTCATCGAGGTCATGCGCCGAGGTGCGCCCCAGCGTCTGATAAACCTTGTCGTGGACCGAACAGTTATGCTCATGGGTTATCCATACACACGCGCCATGTCAACTAGTGACAGCCACGATTCGACAGCGGAGTCGTCGACGACCAGCATCGTCGAGTACGACATCGAGGACAAACCCCCGGCGGGCGAGGCGATCCCGCTGGGCATCCAGCATCTGCTCGCGATGTTCCTCTCGACGGTCGCGCTCCCCATCGTCATCGCGGGCGCCATCGGGGTCGGACAGGCGGACACGACGTTCCTCCTCCAGATGGCGCTGCTCGTCGCCGGGGTCGCGACCATCGTCCAGGCGTATCCGGTCGGGCCGGTCGGCGCCAGACTCCCCATCGTGATGGGCACGAGCGCCATCTTCGTCGCGCCGCTCATCGACGTGGGGAACCAGTTCGGTCTCGCCGCCATCTTCGGGGCGGTCATCCTCGCCGCGCCGGTCGAGATAATCATCGGCTACTTCATCGACGACATCCGGGGGCTGTTCCCCCGCTCGTGACGGGCGTCGTGGTGATGCTCGTCGGCCTCACGCTCGTCCCGGTGGCGATGGACTACGCCGCCGGCGGGCCGGGCGCGCCGACGTACGGGAACGCCGCGAACGTCGGCCTCGCGGCGCTCGTCTTCCTCATCGCCGTCGGCGTCAACCAGTTCTTCGACGGCTTCCTCCGGATGACGAGCGTGCTCCTCGCCGTCGTCGTCGGCTACGTCGCCGCCATCCCGCTCGGACTGCTCGACCTGAGCGGCGTCGCGACGGCGGGATGGTTCGCGTTCCCCATCCCCCTCCGCTACGGCGTCGAGTTCCACCCGAGCGCCGTCCTCGTCGTCGCCTTCGCGTACATCATCACGGCAATCGAGACCATCGGTGACGTCTCCGGGACCACGGAAGCGGTCGGGCGCGACCCCGAAGGCGACGAACTGAAAGGCGCCCTCGTCGCCGACGGCGCCATGAGCGGCATCGCCGGCGTCTTCGGGGCGTTCCCGAACACCTCCTTCTCGCAGAACGTCGGTCTCATCAGCTTCACGGGGGTGGCGAGTCGGTACGTCGTCGCCATCTGCGGCGGCTTCCTCGTCGTCCTCGGTTTCGTCCCGAAGGTCGCGGCGGTCGTCGCCGCGATGCCGAATCCGGTGCTCGGCGGGGCCGCCATCGTCCTCTTCGGGATGATCTTCTCCGTCGGCGTCCGCATCCTCACCCGCGCGCGACTCACCCAGCGGAACCTCACCATCGTCGCCACCTCAATCGTGCTCGGTCTGGGCGTCGAAGTGCGCCCGGACGTGCTGTCGAGCCTCCCGGAGGACCTCCGCCTGCTCGCCGGGTCGGGGCTCATCGCCGGCGGCGTGACGGCGCTCGTGTTGAACCTCGTCCTGCCGTCCGACGGTGAACCGGCCCCCGAAGCCGCTGGCGTCGCTCCGGAGGGCACGGACGACTGAGGCGAACCGCCCCGAGCACCGAAAGAGAGAGAACAGCGCGACTCGAACCGCTTTTTTACACGTAGTCGGCGTCGGTGGCGACGGTGTGGCCCGGGAGGACGCCGGAGCGTTCGAGCGCGTAGTAGCCGACGACGTGGAGGACGCCGGCGGCGACGATGCCGTTGAGCGAGGCGATGCCGGGAATCAACTGGGGTGCCGCGACGCCGGGGATCACCGACCCGGCGGTGAGGACGGCGACGAGACAGCCGCCGGCGTACGCCAGGACGGACACCCACCGCACGCCCGCGAAGGAGACGTCGTCCATCCGGGGGATGCGGGTCAGCCCCCACACGACCAGGAAGTCCGCGATGAGGACGCCGCCGATGGGCGGGACGTACTGGCCGAGCGTCGAGAGCCAGGGGATGAGGAGACTGTCGACGCCGGCCAGCGCGAGGAGGATGCCGACCGCGCCGCCGACGAGGACGAACGGTCGCTTGCGGTCGAAGTCGAACGCCTCGCTCCCGGCGACGCCGAACGCGTAGGCGGCGTTGTCGTTGGTCGTCCAGATGTTGAACATCAGCCCGACGAGGCCGATGAACGCCAGCCCCTGTGCGGTCAGGACGGCGTAGAGGTCGCCCGCGGGCGACACGTCGTACACCGATCCGCCGACCGCACCCGAGATGAAGAGGAAGCCGTTGCCGACGAGGAAGGCGACGAGGCCCGCCCAGAACCCGACGCGCTTGCTCGACGCGAACCGCGCCCAGTTGGGCGCCTGCGTCCCGCCGCTGATGAACGTCCCGACGACGATGGTCACGGCGGCACCGAACGCCATCTCGCTGCCGCCGGTCGCCGCGAGGAGGCCGCCGACGCCGCCGACGTCGGAGACGGCGATACCGATAGAGAGCAGGCCGACGATGACCAGCGCCGGCACCGCGACGTACGACAGGCGCTCCATGCCGTCGTAGCCGAAGTACGCCGTCGCGAGGTGCAACACGCCCCAGACGACGATGAGCACAGAGACGAACATCGGCGTATCGAGACCCAGAAACGTCGCCATCGGGATGGCGATCATTGGAATGGTGACGCCGAACCACCCGACCTGCGTCCCGCCCAGGAGGAGGTCGGCCCACTTCGCGCCCAGTCGCCCGAACGTGTACCGTGCGAGCAGCACCGTCGTGAGACCGGCCTTGGCGGCGATGGCACAGAGCGCCGCGACGTAGACGCCGAGGATGGCGTAGCCGACCCCCATCGCGGCCAGCATCGGACCGAAGCCCATCGCGGCACCGACCTCCGCACCCGCCCACATCGTGCCCGCGAAGAACACGAAGCCGAGGAGGACCGCCGAGATACTCACCAGCCCTTTCCGTTCCGACTTCGGGACGTGGTCGACCGGCCAGTCGGGGTCCGGGAGGTCCTCGTCACCGAAGACGACTGTCCGCCAATCGAAGTCTGTGTCTTGTGTTGCCATGACACACTATGTTCGAATGTCCTATTTATATCTTGTCATAATACGCTACCGAACCTCGGAAAACACCACTACAGTCCTTCGATTCCTTAGCCCCGTACCGATATTTTCTCCACAGCCACCGAACAGTTATGCCCTTCCTCCCACCTCTGCCCGTATGGATTACGTCGTCACCGACGCAACGACACTCGACGGGGACCGAGTCGACATCGAGATTCGCGCGGGGCGTCTCGACCGAATCGTTCCGGCGGGCGAGGGCGACCCCGAGGCGTTCGACGCCGATCGCCGGTACGACGCCGACGGGAGACTGGTCACGCCACCGCTCGTCGAACCGCACTTGCATCTCGACGCGACACTGACCGCGGGCGACCCGCGCTGGAACGACCCCGGAACCCTGGCGGAGGGGATTCGAATCTGGGCCGACCACAAGGAGTCGCTCCGGAAAGAGGACGTGAAGGCGCGGGCGACGCAGGCCGTCGAGTGGATGGCGGCCAACGGCATCACGAGGGTTCGGACGCACGCCGACACCACCGAGGAGACGCTGGCGGGCGTCGAGGCGCTGCTCGAACTCCGCGAGGAGGTGTCCGACCTCGTGGACCTCCAGGTGGTCGCCTTTCCCCAAGACGGCGTCTTCACCCGACCGCGTCACGAGGACCTCCTGCGCGAGGCGATGGAGATGGGCTGTGACCTCGTGGGTGGAATCCCGCACAACGAACACACCCGTGAGGACGGCGTCGCCTCGGTCGAGATGGCGATGGACCTGGCCGAACAGTACGGAACTCCGGTCGACCTCCACATCGACGAGACGGACGACCCGGGGTCGCGCTTCACCGAGGTGCTGGCGAGCGAGGCGCTGAAGCGGGGGCTCGGGGAGAGAACGACCGCGAGCCACACGACGGCGATGCACTCGTACTCGAACGCGTACGCCGACAAACTGATCTCTTTGGTAACGGAGAGCGGCGTGAGCGTCGTCACGAACCCGCCGGACAACAGCGTCCTGCAGGGGCGGTACGACGACTACCCCAGACGGCGAGGGCACACCAGAATCGACCAGTTACACGACGCGGGCGTGACGGTCGCGCTCGGCCACGACTCCGTGATGGACCCGTGGTACCACTACGGGACGGGCGATCAACTCGACGCCGCGTTCGTCCTCTTGCACTACGCGCACATGAGCGGTCGCGGCGACGTCGAGACGCTCTGGCGGATGCTCACCGAATCGAACGCGGCGGTCTTCGGGGCGACGGAGTACGGACTCGAAGCGGGCAACGAGGGCTCACTCGTCGTCTACGACAGCCCGGACCCGTTCAACGCCCTTCGAACGAGAGCCGCGCGGACAGTCGTCCTGAGGGAGGGCCGCGTCGTCGCGGAGACCGAACCGCGGGAGACCGTCGTCCGTCGACCCGACGGAGAGCGTCGGGTGGACTTTCACCGCTGAGGGACTCGTCAGAGAGGGCCGAGGCGCGTCTACGCCTCTTTGAACGCCACGCACCGGCTGACCGACGACTCGCCGCCGCGGAACCGCCACGGGAAGGTGCCGATCTGGACGCGCTCGTTCAGCAGTTCCTCGGGGACCTGCGCGTTCTCGACGTGGACGATACCGTGGGGGAACAGCTCCGTGTGCATGAGCTGGTAGCCCTCGGGCGGGAAGATTTCGTCGAGGTCGTCGACGCCGAGGTGGTCACAGGCCTCCGCCGCCAGTTCGGGCCGGACGTCGCGGACGACCGTGTTCATCGGGTGGTCGGCGCTCCCGCAGTCGAGGAGGAGGTAGTTGAGGTCCATCTCGCGGCACCACTCGGCGAACTCCATGTTCGGGCCGGGGTGCTTGCAGAAGAAGGCGTGCGGGTCGGCCTCCTCGCGGTGCCAGGCGTACTTCTGGAAGCCGGTGTGGATGAAGAGGATGTCGCCCTCGCGGACGTCGCAGACGTCCTCGATCATCTCGGAAGTGTAGACGTCGTACTCGCCGACCTTGTCCGAGATGTCGGCGACGACGGCGTCGCCAACGAGTTCGTCGAGCGACATCTGCTCGATGTCGCGGCCGTGGGCGACGAAGTGCTTCTCGCCGTCGAGGTGCGTCCCCGTGTGGTTCATGAACTCGATCTTCTGGCCGTTGACCTTCTCCGTGTCGAGGGACTTCTCGTACCAGATCTTCGGGTTGTCGTACGTCGGCCACGCAGGGGTGTCCTGACACCACGGCTGCGTGAGATCGTACATTTCGTATCCGTCGAGCATACACGTGCACGTCCCGCAGGAGTGTGATAAGTGTTGTTCCACACATCCGACGGTGTGGCCGGAGGGACGCCCCCTCGAACGCGGTTCTCCGTTCAGCCGTGCGGAACAGAGGGGCTGGGATCACCGACGGCTTACGGGTGTTTATTTCATCCCGTTATGGAGATAATTTCTCGATTGACAGTGGTTCTGGGGCGGGGTTCGCTCACACCGTCGCCCGTGGACCGATCGGCGGTTCATCAGAGAAACGGCTGTTCAGTAGGATCGAACACTTGTCGAGTGTGTACAAGTGACAACCGGTCGCTGTAACGACAGTGTTCAGCACTGCAGAACAGATGTTTTTTGTATCTGCACACATGTGGTACCAGTACTCATGGACACCGACGACGACTCCGGCGGCCTCATCCGTGCGGTCGACACGACCCTCCGCATCGTGGAGACCCTCAACGACCTGGGGACGGCCGGCGTGACCGAACTGGCCCGCCGACTCGACGAACCGAAGAGTACGGTGTACAACCACCTCGACACGCTCAACCGACGGGGGTACGTCGTCAAGGACGACGACGCGTACCGACTCGCCTGTCGGTTCCTCGAACTGGGGTCGATGACCCGGGAGCGGTACCTCGTCTACCGCATCGCCCGCGACGAGGTGACCGCGCTCGCGGAGGAGACGGGCGAACTCGCGGGGTTAGTCGTCGAAGAGCACGGTTACGGGGTGTTCCTCCACCGGGCGAAGGGGAACCAGGCGGTCCACGTCGACACGCACGTCGGCAAGCGCATCCACCTCCACGGGGCCGCACTCGGGAAGGCGATGCTCGCGTTTTCGTCGGCCGAACACGTCCACGAAGTCATCGACCGCCGGGGCCTGCCGGCGCTGACCGACCACACGCTCACCGACGAGGACGCCCTGTTCGACGAACTCGAACGGATTCGTGAGGAGGAGGTCGCCTTCGACGACGAGGAGCGCATCAACGGCCTGCGGAGCGTCGCCGTTCCGCTCCGGACCGACGAGGGGGACGTGCTCGGTGCAATCAGCGTCGCCGGCCCCACGAGTCGACTGCGCGGCGACCGGTTCCGGTCGGAACTCCCCGACAGACTGCGGAGCGCCGCGAACGTCATCGAACTCAACATCACGTACCTCTGAATCCGGACACCCGCGTCCAGTGTTACACACATATTGGTGTAATTTTCTCGCCGTTCGTCGGCACCGAAGGCACTCTCGACCCGGTCGCCTCCGCCTGGGCTACGATGGCGTCTAGACGTTACCGATTAGAATCCCTGAAAATCGGAGAGATAATTCGCCAACTAGTACTGTGAACATAACGTATCTACGTCACGTTTTTCGAGAGATATGACGGTGAGGAGCGTATCTCTGTGAGAAGCGGTTCTCACGAGTGTCCACCGACCGACACACAGTCTAACTAATTATATAATTCAAACGGAGGAGGGAATTCAGTCGGCGTCGACGACGGTCGGTCCGTCGCGGTCCAATTTCCGCCGACGGCTCTCGTTGAGCGCGTCGCAGACGCCGCCCTGTCCGGTCATGTTCGTCTGTGCGAGTCGGCCGCGTCGGTGGACGAGTTCGAACGACTCGGGGTCGATGGGGTCGCCCTCGGGCGTCCGGAACAGTCGGTCGTCCTCGCCCTCGACGATGCCGACCTCCCGTGCCTTACAGAGATAGCGGTCGAGCGGTCGCGCGTCGACGGTGACGGCGAACGCGCCCTCGGCGAGGTAGACCGAGGCGCGGGCACCCTCCCGACGCGGGTCGTCGTCGATAGCGACGCCGGCGGGTGTCAGTTCACAGATCTGCTCGGACGAGACGCCGGCGTCGAGGAGCGTCTCGACGGCCGCGTACTGCCGGGAGAGGCGGGCCTTGTCGTCGAGCGTGGCGCGTACCGAGGCGACCTCGCCGTCGGCGTCGGGGAAGGACGCCTCGAACGACTGCCGCGCGTTGACCCCCTCGTTGATCTCCGCTTGATGCATGTGGTCGCGCAGATATATCTCCGCGCGGTCGACCCCGTCGATGGATTCGAGTTCGTCGCGCGCGTCGGTCGCCATCATCCAAGCGAACGCGGGCGAACACCACGCCGTCGGGAGCGTGAAGCGGACCGTCACCGACGTCTCGTCGATGGCGATGCGGTCGACGTAGTCGAGGTCGACGATGGACTCGTCTAGTTCGGGGTCCGTCACGCGGTCGAGTCGCGCGCGGACGTCTGCGGGCGTCGCGGGCATCAGTCGTCCGCCGAGGCCGGCGCTCCGTACGACTCTTCGAGGCCGAACTCCCGACTGATGGCGTCGTCTCTGAACTGCTTCTTCCGTTCCTCGATGTCGATGTCGTATAGGTCGGCGATGTTCTCGCCCATCACCTTCTTCTTCGTCTCGAGGTCGAACTCGACGCCGAACTCCTCGACCGTCTCCTCGGAGAACTCCATGTCCATGATGGCCTCGATGAGCCAGTCGGGGTCCCAGATGCCGTAGTCGGAACCGAACGTGATGCGGTCCTCGCCGAGCCAGAACAGCAGTTCGGCCATGATCTCCTCGAACTTCTTCGGGCGGCCGAGCGCCATCGGCGCCGCGACGGCGATGCCGCCGTAGACGTTCGGTTCCTGGGTGGCGATCCAGCAGAAGTCGTCTAATCTGGGGAGGCCCACGTGCTCGACGATGAAGTTCAGTTCGGGGAAGTTCGTCGCGGCGTCGTCGACGTCGGCGACGTCGAACGCGTCGCGGTTCAGCGGCCGGATGGTCGGCCCCTTGTGCGGGTGGATGTTCTCGATGCCGAGGTCGACGCACTTCTCCAGGAACTCGTAGGCCTCCTCGCTGTCGAGGCGCCACCCCTTCGAGTCCCCCTTCCACTCCGCCGTGTAGACCTTCGCACCCATCACGTCGTACTCCTCCTTCTGGCGTTCGAGTTCCTTCAGGCCCGCCTCGCCGTCGCGGGGGTCCCACCGCCCGTTGAGCACGAACCGCTCGGGTGGTCCTGATACAGCGTCTGCCCGAGGTCGTCGACCGTGTTGAACCCCTCCGAGTAGAACTCGTGGAGGTGCGTCGGCTGATAGACCGCCATGTCGACGTAGTTGGTGAACAGGTCCTCCTTCACCTCCTCGGGGGTGAACTTCCGGTAGTCGTCGATGTCGCGGACCCTGTCCTCGGGCGTGAACCCGGTGTGGTAGTCGTAGAAGCACTGGATGAACTGCTCGCCGCCCTCGTGCTTGATGTTCTCCTCCGTCGCGTCCCACATGTGCGTGTGTCCGTCGATGACGAACACGTCCTCGCCCTGGTGCTGGTACATACGGATGGGCCTCAGGACACACAGCATAAATAATTTACATAATTATTCATCATACGGAGCGCGAATATTTTGTCTCGACAGCTACTCGCAGGGGAGTAGTGATCTGACGCGTCGGCAGTGGCGTCACGCCTCTCCGCAAGACGAGAGCTTTTGCGATAGGAACAATCATGATTAATCGGTATGCAAGCCGCTCGATTACACGAGTACACCGACGACATGAGCGAGGCGCTGTCGATCGACGAGGTCGACCGTCCGACCGTCGACACCTCCGACGGCGTCATCGTCGAGGTAGAGGGGGCGGGATGGTGCCAGACGGACAACCACATCATCGAGGGGATGTGGACCGAGTACGTCCCGCAGGACCTCCCGCTCACGCTCGGCCACGAGAACGCCGGCATCGTGAGCGAAGTCGGCGAGGAGGTAACGGCTGTGGAGGCCGGCGACCCCGTCATCTGCCACCCGGTCCAGACCTGCGGGACCTGCCGGTCGTGTCGGCTGGGCGAGGACATGTACTGCGACAACTCGAAGTTCAACGGCCTCACCCACGACGGCGGGTTCGCCGAGTACCTCCACACCTCGGAGCGGGCGGTCATCCCGCTTCCCGACGGCGTGGACCCGACGGACATCGCCCCGCACGCCGACGCGGGTATCACGGCCTACCACGCCGCGAAGAAGGCCGTCGACGAACTCAACCCTGGCGACGCGGCCGTCGTCATCGGCGTCGGCGGCCTCGGCCACATCGGCCTGCAGTGTCTCCGCGCGATGTCCGCCGCCGACATCGTCGCCGTCGACCTCAAGCAGTCCGCGCGCGACCTCGCCTCGGAGTTGGGAGCCGACGACACCGTCGACCCCGAAACGGAAGACGTCGCGAGCGCGGTCGAGGAGTTCTCGGGCGGCGTCGGCGCGCAGCAGGTGCTCGACTTCGTCGGCCGCGACGAGACGACGGCGCTCGCGCCCGACATCACGGCCGCCGGCGGCGACCACCACATCATCGGCTACGGCGGGCACGTCCACGAACCCGCGCAGGCGCTCGTCAACGGCGAGTTCGCCTTCCGCGGAACGCTCGTCGGCCGCTACACCGAACTGCAGGAACTCGTCGCGCTCGTCGACCGCGGTGCCGTCGAACTCCACACCGAGCGCTACGACCTGGACGACGTGAACACCGTCGCCGAACGGCTCGAACACGGCGAGATCGACGGCCGCGCCGTCATCACGCCGCCCTGAGTGGAGGCGAGACACACAACGTCTTTTTCCGTCGCGGTCCAAGCGGGTGTATGGTTCTGAAAGAGTCCGAGGACGACCTCACGCCCGGCGACAAAGCGCCCGACTTCTCGCTCGAAGGCACCGACGGCGAGACGTACTCGCTCGACTCGTTCGACGACTACGACGCGCTGCTCGTCGTCTTCACCTGCAACCACTGCCCGTACGCGCAGGCGAAGTTCGACGAACTGAACTATCTCACCCGGGAGTACGACGACCTCGCGGTCGTCGGCATCAACCCGAACGACGCCGAGGAGTACCCCGAAGACTCCTTCGAGAAGATGCGCGAGTACGTCGACGACGGCCGCGTGGGGTACACCGCGTACCTCCGCGACGAGTCTCAGGAGGTCGCCGCGGCGTACGGCGCGACGTGTACGCCCGACCCGTTCCTCTTTGCGAACGAGGACGACACGTTCGTCCTGAAGTACCACGGCCGCATCGACGACGCGATGAGCCCCGACGAGGAGGCCGAAGAGTACGTCATGCGCGAGGCCGTCGAGAGCGTCCTCGCCGGCGAGGACGTCGACGTCGAAGTCGTCCCCTCCCGCGGCTGCAGCATCAAGTGGTACTGAGTCGAGCGGGTCCCGGCCCGCGAGTCGTCAGTTTCTCCTTCGCCCGCTGCCTGCCTCCGCTGTGTATCGCAACGGCCACTACGGCGTCGCGTTGCTCGCGTTCGCACCGGTCGGCGTCGCCCTCGTAACGGCCGGTCTGGTCGAGTTCGCGTTCGTCGTGGGCGCGGGAGCGCTCTGGCTGGCGATGCTCCCCGACGTCGACCACCGGATTCCCGGAATCGCCCACCGGGGAATCACCCACACGATATGGTTCGCCCTGCTCGTCGGGGCGGCGCTTGGCGCAGTGGGCTTCGCGGTCGGTCAGGTCGGATTCGGCGCGCCGTACGGCCCCGAGACGCTGGCGCTGGTCGGCGCGGCGACCGGATTCCTGAGCGTCGGCGCGCACCTTATAGCCGATGCGCTGACGCCGATGGGGATCAGACCCCTCTGGCCGCTGTCGGGGCGGAAGTTCACCCTCTCTGTCGTCACCGCCGACAGCCGGGTCGGCAACTACGGCCTCCTCTCGCTCGGCGTGTTCGTGACCGCGGCGTGGGTCGGCGTGTTGTTCGTGGGCTAGCGGGGGGTAGTGTTGGTTCGCGCGAGTACTCCACCGGATGCATCAGTCTCGACTGGTACAGCTCATACGCGACGGAGCACGGGCGCGGTGTAAGCCTCATCCCTCCCCAGCCAGTGCGACCGGGACGGAGTCCGGCCGCCGGTCCCTCACACGCTCGTCGCTGGCGGACGGAGCCGCGAAAGCGCGCGCCTGAGGACCAGGGCGGTTAGCGCGTGGCGTCGCGCCGGTTCATCGGTGCGACCCGCGCGCGAGGGGCGACTGAGCGTATGAGCGAACGGAGTGAGTGAAGGAGCGAAGGAGTCGGCTGGGGAGGGGTGAGGCTGCGGTCCACCGCGCCCGTGTATCGCGCGGTCACTGTACCAATCGACCTCTCGACCACCACGAATCCACCGACTAACCTCTCGACCACCACGAATCCATCGACTCGCCGCGCGACCACCACAGATCCACCGCCCCACCTCGGGACCACCACAAATCCACCGCCCCACCGCGCGACCACAATCGAATCGTCCACCGCACATCGACACCCGGCCAACCGGAAGTCCAGACCATCGCCCCCGTCGCCGCTGCACCTTTCACCCCTCCCGCCGAACGCCGGCCATGACCGATTCCGACCCCGACTCCCACGACGACATCGAACTGGACGACGACGCGATGCGGCGCTTCCCGGTCCCGGACTTCGAGGACCTCCCCGACGACCTCCAGGAGCGAATCGCCGCGGAGACCGAGCGCGCGGGCTTCACGCCCAACGTCTTCTCGGCGTTCGGCTACAAGCCCTCGCACTTCCACGCCTTTTTCGCGTACCACGACGCGCTCGTCGACGACTCCGCGCTGGACAGAGCGGAGGTGGAGATGATCGTCGTCGCCGTCTCGGGCGTCAACCACTGTTACTACTGCAACGTCGCCCACGGTGCCCTGGCCCGAATCTACGCGAAGAACCCGCAGTTGGCCGACCAACTGGTCGCGAACTACCGGACCGCCGACGTCTCGGACCAGCGAATGGCGATGCTCGACGTCGCCGTGAAACTCACCGAATCACCCGCCGAAGTCGGCGAAGAAGACATCGCCCTCTTAGAGGAGGCGGGCTACTCCGAGGAGGCCATCTGGGATATCGCCGCCGTGACTGCCTTCTTCAACCTCTCGAATCGGATGGCGATGTTCGCCGACATGCGGCCGAACGACGAGTTCCACACGCTCGGGCGCGAGAAACGGGAGTAGAGACGCCGGGACGAGCCATCCACCCTCTTACAACTCGCCCACCCGCGCCATCTCCCGCACCGCCTCGGCCCGCTCCCGAATCGCCTCCCACTCCTCCTCGTTCTTCTTGTCGACGTGCGAGTACATCAGCCCCATCCGTCCCGTTCCTCGCAACGTCTCCTCGCTTTCCTTCAGGAAGTCCCAGTACAGCGCGTTGAACGGACAGGCACCCTCGCCAGTGGTCCGCGACACGGTGTAGGGACAGCCCGAACAGAAGTCGCTCATCCTGTTGATGTAGTTCCCCGAAGAGGCGTACGGCTTCGACGAGAGCGCGTCCGTCGCAAACGAGCCCATCCCGACGACGTTCGGCGTCGTCACCCAGTGGTACGCGTCGACGAAGCCGAGGTGGAACCACCGGTTGAGTTCGTGGGGGTCTACCCCATACACGAGCGCGAAGTTCGACAGCACCATCAGCCGCTCGATGTGGTGGGCGTAACCGCGCTCCCACACGTGCGACACCGCCTCCGACAGACACGTCATCCCTGTCTCGCCGTCCCAGTACAGCGGCGGCAACTCCCGCTCCTGACCCAACTGATTGGCCTCGCCCATGTCGGGCATCGACCGCCGGTAGACGTGACGCACGAACTCCCGCCAGCCGATGACCTGCCGGACGAACCCCTCGACGGCGTTCAGCGGTGCTTCACCCTGGTGATAGGCTTCGACGGCGGCGTCGACGGCCTCCCGCGGGTCGAGGAGGCCGAGGTTCAGCGAGGTGGACAGGAGCGAGTGTGCGAGCGCCCACTCGCCCTCGACGAGCGCGTCCTGGTAGTCGCCGAACTCGGGAGGCGCGTCGAGACGAAGTGCTCCAGCGCCGACAGCGCCTCCGCCCGGGTGACGGGCCACACCACCGCCTCCAGCGAGGGGTTCCCCCAGTGGTCGTCGTACCGTTCTGTCACCCACGCGTGAACCTCCCGCGTGAGCGAATCGGGCTCGAACGTCGGGGTCTCGGGGGGTGTCCACTCCGGAGGAGGGGTTTCCCGGTTCCGGTCGTCGTAGTTCCACTCCCCTCCCTCGGGAGCGTCACCGTCCATCAGGACGTCGAACTCCCGGCGGACGTACCGGTACCACCGCTCCTGTCTGAACCCGTTCTCACTTCTTTCGGCCCACTCGTCGAACAGGTCGGGGGAGGTGAGAAAGCGGTCGTTCTCGACGACGGAGAGGCTGCCGCCGCGCGCGTCGACCATCTCGGAGAAGCGCGCCGCCGCACCGTGGCTCGGCGGGTCCATCAGGACGAGCGAGTCGCCGGGAGCGGAGGCGAAGTACTCGTCCAGTCCGCCGCCGAACGTCTCCGCTTCGAGGTACGTCACCTCGTACCCCCGGTCGCGGAGTTCGTCGCGGCAGTGACGCATCGCCGAGAACAGGAGGGTGAGCTTCGCCGGGTGGTACGGGAGGCGGTCGGCGAAGCCGTGCGCCTCGATCATGAGCACGCGGTCCGCGGTTTCGAGCGGCATCGCGTCGGGGATAGCTGGTCGCCGAGGAGCCAGACGGTCATCGTCCGTCCCCGGCAGTCGGCACAGTCGGTCTCACGGCCGGAGTAGGGACCCTCCCGGGTAATCCGTTGTGGCCGCCCGTCCCGAATGGGGTCGTCACCATGATATACAAGGAGCGAGACGGTAGTATCGAAAACAGATGGCAGGCACCGACAGTGAGGGTCGCCCGGTCGTCCTGGTCGCCGACGACGAGGCCGAACTCGCCGAGTTGTACGCCCACTGGCTCGCGGACGACTACGACGTCCGCGTCGCCACCGGCGGCGAGGAGGCGCTCGAACAGGCGACCGAGGCCGTCGACGTCGCGCTGCTCGACCGACGGATGCCGATGATGACCGGCGACGAGGTCCTCGCAGCGCTTCGCGAGCGCGGGCTCAACTGTCGCGTGGCGATGATCACGGCGGTCGAACCCGACGTCGACATCGTCGACATGCCGTTCGACGACTACCTCGTCAAGCCCGTCACTCGCGAGGAACTCCACTCGGTCGTGACGGTGCTGCTCTCCCGCGCGGAGTTCGACAGCCGCACCCAGGAGTTCTTCGCGCTCGCCTCGAAGAAGGCCACCCTCGAGAGCGCGCAGAAGGACGACGCGAGCGAGGAGTACGAACGGCTCACCGAACGGATGGAGGAACTCCGCGGAGAACTCGACGAGACGCTGACGGAGTATTCGAGCGACGACTTCGCGGCGGCCTTCCGGGAACTGCCCAGCGAGGACACGCTCAAACCGCCGGAGTCCACCGAGTGAGCGTCGTCCGGTCCGAGAGTTTTTGCCCGTGACCGGTGTCTGTCGACCATGCGCCAGCCCTCCATCTGGCTGTTCTCGCTCGCGGTCGCCCTGCTCGCTACGTTCGTCCTCCAGTCCGACCCGGCGTCGTTCGGGCCGTTCGTCGACCTCGGCCGGTTCCTCGCACGAACCGCCGTCGTCGGCGTCGTCGCGCTCTTGGCGTGGCACGCCGTGACGGTCGGCCGCGACTGGCTGGGAGAGGTCGACCACGGACGACGCGCGACGGGCGTACTCGTCGCGTTGGGTGGCCTCGTCGTGGCCGGCGTTCTACTCGGGTTCTTCGGCTACGGCAACGTCCTCGCGGGTGTGGTCGTCGCCCTCGTCGGCGTCACGGGGGCGGCGTCCGTCGCCGCCGGGGATTAAGACCCGAACTGCTGCTTCTCGCTCTGTCGCAGCTCGATGCGGCGGATCTTCCCCGAGGAGGTCTTCGGGAGGTCGTCGACGAACTCGATGCGTCGGGGGTACTTGTACGGCGCCGTCTCCTCCTTCATGAACTCCTGGATCTCCCGCGCGAGTTCGTCGCTTCCCTCCCGTCCCTCCGCGAGCACGATGTACGCCTTGACGACGTGCCCGCGCTCGTCGTGCGGTGACGCCACCGCGGCGGCCTCCGTGACCGCGGGGTGTGAGACGAGCGCGTCCTCGACCTCGAACGGGCCGATGCGGTAGCCGGCGGAGATGATGATGTCGTCGGCGCGGCCCTCGAAGAAGAAGTAGCCGTCGTCGTCTCTCGACGCCAGGTCGCCGGTCCGGTAGTACTCGCCGGAGAACGTCTCCGCGTCGAGGTCGGGCTTCTCGTAGTAGCTGTCGAAGATACCGGGGCAGTCCACCGGGACCGCGACCTCGCCGATTTCGCCGTCTTCGACCGGTTCCTCCTCCATCGTGTCGATGATGGTCGTCCCCATGCCCGGCGTGGGCTTGCCCATCGACCCCTCCTTGACGTCGATGCCGGGATAGTTCGTCACCAGCGCGACCGTCTCGGTCTGTCCGTAGCCGTCGCGCGGGTCACGCCCGCACCCTCCTGGAACGCCTCGATGGGTTCGCGGTTGAGCGGTTCGCCCGCCGAGAGCGCGTCGGTGAGCGAGAGGTCCCACTCGCTCAGCGCTTCCTGTGCGAACAGGCGGTACTGGGTCGGGACGGCACACAGCTTCGTGACGCCCTCCTCGGCCATGATGTCGAGGAACGTCTCGGGGCCGAAGTCGCCGTCGTAGATGAGTTGCGTCGCGCCCGTCGTGAGGCCCACGCCCACCGGACTCCAGAACCACTTGGCCCAGCCCGTTCCGGTCGTGGCCCACATCAACTCGTCGGAGAGGTCCTCGTCGCCCGAGAGCCCCCACCAGTACGGTCCGTTGACCAGTTCGAAACAGCGCATCCAGCGGTGCTTGTGGAGGACCGGCTTCGGCTGGCCCGTCGTCCCCGAGGTGTAGTTGATAGACATCGGGTCCGACGCGCCCACGTCGGGCCCGTCGTGGTCGGTCGGCTGGTCCGCGGTGAGCGCCTCGAAGGAGTCCCACCCGTCGGGGTCGCCGTCGAGGGCGACGAGGTTCGAAAGCGGCGTCTCGTCGAGGACGGGGTCGACCATGTCGGTGAGCGACGCGTGGGCGACAATCGTCGACGCCTCGCAGTCCGAGGCCCGAAAGGAGATGTCCTTCGGCTTCAACATCGACGAGCACGGGACCAGGAGGGCTCCGCGTTTCAGCGCGCCGAGTTGGACCGCGAACGCGTCGGGGTGGCGTGGGAAGAGGTGCATCACCCGGTCGCCCTTCCCGACGCCGAGGGCGGCGAGGGCGTTCGCGAAGCGGTTCATCCCCGCTCGGAGGTCCGCGTACGTCCGCTCGACCCGAGCACCGTCCTCGCTCAGGAAGCGGACCGCCACCCGGTCGCCGAAGGCGTCGGCGTGCGATTCGATCACGCCGGGGAGGGTGTACCCCTCGGGGATGTCCCACTCGAACGACTCGCATGCGGCGTCGTAGTCCAGTGCCATGGCTCACACATCGAAAACGCGATGAATAATGATTTGGGTCGACGGTCGGCCCTGACTTCGGTTTTCGAACCGATACCGGTTCGACGCTCACGCCGCCGTCGACTCGTCCGCCGAGTCGTCGCGGGGCGCGCCGAAGACGAAGCCACCCTCCTCGCCGCTGCGAACGCCCCCCACCGCGAGGACGAACGCCCCGAGGCCCACGAGCAGCACGAGGAACTCGACGACGCCCCCGACGAACGGCACGAGGCCGACGAGCGTGACGGCGACGAGGCCGACACCGAGCGCGAGCCAGCGACCCTCCCTCTCGACGAGCGAGAGGAGCCACGTCCCGGTGACGAGGGTCCCGTAGACGAACGCGACCCACAGCAGGAGCGCGAACGCGACGATGCCGGCGAGCGACAGCGGGATGCCGACGATGGTCAGCGCGACGAGGACGAGCGCGACGGGCACGCCGACGAGGGCGAGCAGGCCGACGCCGCCGCTCCGGAGCGTCTTCTGAGCCCCGACGGACGTCACGACGCCCGTGAAGCGCGGGACGGCGAGCAGCAGCGCCGCCCCGAGCAGGAGGTTCGCCAGGAGGCCGTAGACGGCGCCGACGCCGCGCGGAATCGCCGGCGGCGCCACGGTGGGTTCGTCGGTGATGATCCCCTCTTCGGCGCGCACCGCGCCGGCGACGCTCGCCTCGGGTGACGCCGTGAACGTCTCGGCGTCGTACAGGAGGTTGCCGCCGACGGCGGCGGTCGGACCGACGGTGACCGTCTCGCCAGCGAGACGGGCGTCACCCGCGACCTGCCCGTCGAGTCTGACGGACCCGGCCGCGGCTTCGAGCGTGCCGCCGACACGCGCACCGTCACGGACGTACACCGACCCTCCGAACGCCTCCGCGTCGCCCCCGACAGTCCCCTCGACGAGAACCGACCCGCCGATGGCGGCCAGGTTCCCCTCGACGACGCCCGTCGGAGCGACGACGACCGACCCGCCGGTCGCCTCGACGTCGCCGGTCACAGTCCCGGCGACCACTATCGTTCCACCGACGGCGCTGAGGTCGCCGGTGACCGTCTCCCCGTCGGCGACTTCGACGAGGCCACCGACCCGTTCAATCCCGCTCGCCTGCGCCGCCGCGACGCCGGGGACGACCCCGACGACGACAATCAGCGCGAGGACGAGTGCGAGTACGTTCTTGTTCATTGAAACCACTGACGGAGACATCGCTCGCGTCGTCTAACCATAGGTGATATGACACGATAAACCGCGCTCGTGGGTCCCGTCGGCTGGGAATCGATCACTCGCACACACCGTCTCGGTCGGGAGCAGATCGACCCGGACTCCGCCGCGAAAACCCACCGACGCCCCGGCTACTTTTGTCCCCTCGCCGAGAGCAGGGAGCATGGAGTACACCACCCTCGGTGACACCGGCATGGAGGTCTCCCGCATCTGTCTCGGCTGCATGAGTTTCGGCACCTCGGAGTGGCGCGACTGGGTGCTCGACGAGGAGGAGGGGCTCGAACTCGTCGACCGCGCCCTGGAGTTGGGCATCAACTTCTTCGACACCGCCAACATGTACTCGAAAGGCGAGTCAGAGCGCGTACTGGGGAAGGCCCTCGAAGGCAGACGCGAGGAGAGCGTCGTCGCCACCAAGGTGTTCTTCCAGATGGACGAGTCGAACCCCAACTCCGGGGGGCTCTCCCGAAAGGCCATCGAACAGGAGGTCGACAACTCCCTCTCGCGACTCGGGATGGACACCGTCGACCTCCTCCAGACGCATCGTTTCGACGACGACACGCCGCTGGAAACCACGCTCGGTGCGCTCGACGACGTGGTCCGCCGGGGACAGGCGCGGTACCTGGGAGCGTCGTCGATGTGGGCCCACCAGTTCGCCGAGGCGCTCCACCTCTCGGACTCGCTCGGACTCGAACGCTTTCTGACGATGCAGAACCACTACAACCTCCTCTACCGCGAGGAGGAACGCGAGATGCTCCCGCTGTGTGCGAAGGAGAACGTCGGAGTCATCCCGTGGTCGCCGCTCGCGCGCGGATATCTCGCCCGTCCCCACGAGGAGTTCGACGCGACGGTGCGGGGCGAGAGCGACGACTACGCCCGCGAGCACCCCTACTTCGAGGGCGGGGGCAGAGAGGTGAACGAGCGGGTGCAGGAGTTGGCGGACGAGAAGGACGTGAAGATGGCACAGATCGCCCTGTCGTGGCTCCTCCACAAGGAGTGGGTCGACGCGCCAATCGTCGGCACGACGAGCGTCGAACACCTCGAAGACGCGGTCGAGGCGGTCGACATTTCGCTCTCGGATTCGGACGTCGAGTGGCTCGAAGCGCCCTACGAACCGGTGAGAGTGTCGGGCCACGAGTGAGACGGCCTCACCTCGCCTGACCGCTCACTCCTTTCTCAGCGCCGCACGGTAGTACGACGTGCTCTCGTCGCCCCGTCGCACCTCCTCGACGACCCACCCGGTCCCGACCGTCGCCTCGCGGAGTCGGTCGGGCCGAACAGCCTGAAGTGGAGCGTCGCGCTCATCTCGCCCTCGTACGCGAAGTGGAAGACGCGGTGGGCGAGTCCGCTGGTCGGGTCCGGACGGTAGCCGAGCAGGTCGTCGCTCGCCTCGTGGGCCGGGTCGTAGCCGTCGACGACGGCCGTCGCGTCGGCGTCGGTCACGAACGCGAGGTCGCCGAGCCACCGCCGGAGCCCCTGCATCGACCCCGCCAACCCGACCTGAGTCCCGACGGCGAGCGCCGATCCGAACCGGTCGCGGTCGAACGTCTCGCGGAGCGCGAACATGTCGACCACGCGGGCGTCTCGGACGCCGCGGTCGGCCATCACCTCGACCAGCGCGTCGCTCACGTCGACGGCGACCGTTTCCATCTCCTCCTGATAGACGAGCGCGTGCCGCCCGGCGCCCGCGCCGACGTCGAGGAGCGGCCCACGGACCCACGACGACAGCCAGCGACCGGCCTGAGTCTTCGAATCGAACGGCTCGAAGTAGAACGACTCGATGGGGTGCTCGCGAGTCGCGTCGCCGTCGCGCACGAGGAGCGGGGCCGTCCGTCGGTCGTGGTAGTGGTCGGCGACGGCGCGACCGAAGAGGTCGGTCATCGGGTCGTTCGACCCGCGGCGTGGACAAAAGCGTTCGCCAGCCGTCCAGAGACGCGAGTCACGGGGCGGCCGCTAGTCGTCCACCGCCCCCCGCTCGCGCTCGAACGGTTTCAGCGCCCGGACGGCCCGGAGCGCGACGATGGCGATACCGACCTCCATCCCGCCGACGATGAGAAAGGCAGGGAGGAAGCCGAGCGACTCGGCGGAGAGGCCGCCGACGAGAAAGCCCGTGAGGAAGCCCAAGGAGCCGGCGACGTTGAAGCCGCCGAGAGCGACGCCGCGTTCGTCGTCCGGGACGACGTCCGTCGCCAGCGCCATCGTCGCGGGAGCGACGAGCGCGCCGAAGACGCCGACGACGACCATCAGCCCCGCGGCCGAGACGAGCGACGGCGCGAGGCCGACGCCGACGATGGCGACGCCGTAGGCGACGGAGCCGACGACGACGGGATAGAAACGACCGATCCGGTCGGAGACGACGCCGAGCGGGTACTGCAGGAGGGCGAAGGGGAGGAAGAAGAGCGCGAGCACCACGCCGGCGCCGGCGGCGTCGAGGCCGAACCGGGTCCGGAAGTAGAAGACGCCGACGAGCGCGAAGAAGCCGGCGGTGAGGCGGTCGACGAAGCCGAACGCGTAGGGGACGGCGAGCGCCGGTCGGGCGCGGAGGCCGCGAACGATGGCGCCGACGCCGAGTTTCCGCCCTCTGGGCGCGCGGTCGGTCACCGTCAGGGAGAGGAGGGCGACGACGAGGAGCAGTCCCGCGGCGGCGACGACGGGGGCGAGGGGTCCACGGTGGAAAGCCGCCCGCCGACGACGGCGCCGAGCGCGGCACCGAGGCCGATGGCGAGACCCGCCGCGCCCATGTTCCGGCCGTTTCCGCCCCCCAGGTCGGCGAGCGTCGTCACGGCCAGCGAGAACGCCCCGATGGTGAACGCGCCGCCGACGACGCGGACGACGAGCGCGCCCCCGAAGCCGACACCGAGCGCGGGGAGAGAGGCGAGGAGGAGATACGAGGCGGCCCCGCCGACCGCCCCGACGACGACCCATCGAATCCGGTGGCCGGTCGCGTCCGAGAGCGCGCCCCAGACCGAGGCGCATGCGACGAACGCCGCCACCTCGGCGACGAGGAAGGCGGTGGCCGCGTCGAGACCCGTTCCCCCGAGGACGGGTACGAGGTCCGCCAGTCCCGGGTAGAGGAGCACCTGCGAGACGAGGACGCTCCAGACCACGAGGGCGAGGACGACCCGGTCGCGGCGTTCGGAACCCATTGGGGGAGGAAAGTCGGCGGACGGACGAAAGGGTTGTCGTCCGTCCGTTAGGCCGAGAGTGTCACCGTGCCGGTTTCGAGGAAGGCCGTCTCGTACCCCTCGTGTCGGGCGACCTGGGGTGGAATCTCGACGGTGAGTTCGACCGCGTCGACGCCGCCGGAGACGGAGACGGGCGCGCCGTAGTGGAAGCCGAGGTCGGGGTCGAGCGCGGGGTCGAGGCCCCCCGAGAACGCCGCGCGGCCGTCGCCGGGGACGCGAGCCGAGAGCGCCATTCCCGGGACGACGAGGTCGTTGTACGGCGTCGCGGCGGTGACTACGAGGTACGGGTCGTCGCCGAACCGCTCCGCGTCGACGACGTGACCGCGGAGGACGAGGTCGCCGACGGTCGCCTCGCCGAGCGCGGTTCCCGGGACCGAGTCGGGGACCCGTCCGACCGGCATCATCTCCATCGACATCGGGGCGACGGCGTCGCGCTGGCCCCGACGGGACTCCTCGAACACGGTGTACTCGATCTCGTTGCGGGCACCCTCGCGGTAGTCGAAGGAGACGGTCGCGGTCGCCGGTTGGGTGAAGCGATTCGCGAGCGATCCGAACCGCTCCACGCTGGGCGCGCCGACGCTGACGGTGACGTCGTAGACGTCGTTTCCGTCCAGGGGAAAGTTCGCGCCGTAGTGAAAGCCCATCTGCTGGGAGAGCATGGGGTAGACGACCTCCTGGCTCACGAGGCCAGCGTCGGTGCGGATTTCCATCGACAGCCCCGTGTTCGGGAGGACGACGCCGGTCTCGGGGTCCCACACGCTCGCCATCAGGTGGACCGCGTCGTCGTCGGCGATGTCGACCCGCTGGGTCGTGAACTCCTGCCCGTTCTGTTCGACGGTCCAGAACCGGTGCGGATAGCTGTAGGTGACGGCCACCCGCGCGTCGCCCGCCATGCCCATCCCGACCATCTCCATCCCCTCGATGTGTGACGGTACGTAGACGCCGTCGGGCGGGTTCTCGACCAGCGGCGGTTCGGAACTGTACGTCGTGGTCGAAAAGCCCGCACAGCCCGCGAGGCCGGCGACGCCCGCGGCACCGACGGCGCCGAGGAAGCGGCGGCGGTTCATCCCGCTCATGCGTTCCGCACCTTCCGGAGGTCCGCGATGACCTGCCCTTCGTCCGTCTGCTGACCGCGGTACGCGCGCTCGACGTAGCCGTCGGCGTTTACGAGGATGATCAGGCTGAGGTGGACGAACATGTACGGTCCGTCTTCGACCTCCTCTTTCTGGAAGGTGACGCCGAACTGGTCGGTGATTACCTCCTTCGCTCTCTCTTCGGTTTCGGGGCGGAGGAACTGCCAGTTCTCCACTGAAGAATCGACGTTGAACTGTTCGAGTTCGGCACGGAGCGCCTCGGCGTCGTCCCGCGCGGGGTCGAACGTCATCGGGTAGAAGGCCACCTCGTCGGCGTACCCCTCCTGAACCGAGTGGACCTGCACTTCCCGGAGCGTCGAGAGCAACACCGGGCAGGCCGTCATGCAGTTCGTGAAGACGAACGTCGTCAGGAAGGGGCGGTCGACGCCGCGGAACGAGACGTCCTGCCCCGAGAGCGGGGCGGGGAGGGTCACGTCGGGGACGCGCTGGCCCCAGGCGGGGTACGGGAGGTCCTCGCTCGACACGTCGGCGGTTCGGTCGGGCGCGCCGAGCGCGACGTTCGGGTTCGAGTCGCCGAACCCGACGGCTCCCAGACAGCCAGCCGTCGCAACCGCGCCGAGCGCGGTGCCGCTCGCGAGAAACGAACGTCTGTTCATCGGCCGTGGTTACGAGCCACCGAGTAAAGACGCTTGTCTCCTCCTCGGGGCGTGAAAATCGGCGACAACGGTTTATCCTGCCCTTCCCAACTGTCCGCGTGTTCGACCGCGACCTGTCCCGGCGGGACGCGCTGAAACTCGCGGTGGCGACGGGCGGGGCGACGGCGCTCTCGGCCTGCCTCAGCGAGGCCGAAGAGCCCGTGCCCCGCGGGAGCCCGTCCGCGGAATTGCCCGAGGGACAGCACCGCTGGAACGACTTCCTGAACACCGACGATGCCGGCAACCACGAACTCCCGCCACACCACGTGTTCCTCTCGCTCGCGCTCGACGGCGACGGCCCCCCGACCGAGGACGACCGCGCGGCCGTCGAGTCGGCGATGGGGACGCTCGACCGCGCCTACCAGTGGAGCCACGCCGGCCTCCTCTCCTCGCTCGCGTACACCCCCGCGTACTTCGGACGGTTCGACGCCGACCTGGCGTATCCGTTGCCCGACCCGCGCCGACTCTCCTCGTTCGAGACGCCGGAGTTCGACACACAGGACGCCCTCCTGCACCTGGCGTCGGACCGCCCGGACGCCCTGCTCGAAGCCGAGCAGGCGCTCCTCGGCGAACGAGAGGAGATGAACGGTCTCGAGGTCGAGACGTCGCTTTCGGCGGTGTTCTCGGTCACCCTGCGACGGACGGGGTTCATCGGTGCGGGGATGCCCGCCGAACGGCAGGGCGAGGTGAAGGGCATCCCGAGCGGGGGTCCCGTTCCGGAGGAGTCACCGCTGTTCATGGGGTTCAAGGCCGGATTCCGGGGAAACCAGGCGACCGAATCGGCGGTGAACATCCAGGAGGGACCGTTCGCCGGCGGGACGACCAAACATCTCGCGACCATCCGCCAGCGACTCGACGACTGGTACGGCGAGCAGGACTTCGAAGAACGGGTGATGGAGATGTTCTCGCCGCTGCACGCCGAGCGGGGACTCGTCGAGGGCGTCGGGAACGACCTCGGCGACTTCAGCGGCGTCGACGAAGAGGTGGTCGAGACCATCCGCGAGCAGGCGCGGAACTTCGGCCGCGTGGGCCACGCCCAGAAGGCCGCACGGGCCAACCGGGACGCCGACGGAGAGCCGCTGCTCCTCAGACGCCACGTCGAGTCGACCGACGACGGCGAGGCGAGCCTGCACTTCCCCTCCCTCCAACGAAACATCGAGTCGTTCGAGGCGGTCCGCGAGGCGATGAACGGCGCCGACCTCACCGACATCCCCACGATTCGCCAGCGCGTCAACAACGGAATTCTGGAGTACATCTTCGTGACCCGGCGGGGGAACTACCTCGTCCCGCCGCGGTCGCTGCGGGCGTTGCCGACGCCGACGGGGACGTAGAGGACGTGCGGTAACCGGGGGGACACACCCGCCTCGAAACGTGACCCGGTCGTCCCGAGCGGAGTCCAAACGAACTAAGTCCGCGAAGCGGACAGTCACGAGCGAGATGGACGAAGCACTCGAAGCCGCCGAACTCGTCGCCGAATCGGAACTCGAGGGCGTCGTCGTCTGGCTCCTCCGCGTCGTCGGCCTCCTCGCTATCGCCGCGGGTCTCGGGCTCTGGCTGTTCACCGAGACGGGACTGCTGGTGCTCCCCGCACTCTTGATCGTCGTAGGGGTGGTGCTCGTGGCCGCGCCCAGCGTCCTCCTCGCGCTCGCCGAACTCGCCTGACCGTTCTCCGGTTACCGGTGGTGCTCGTGACCGCCGTCGGTTTCGCTCGGTACGCCGTCGGTCTCGTTCGGCACGCCTTCGACGGCCTCACCGCTCTCCTCGCGACCGAGCGGTGACGACGGCCCTGCCGGGGTGTCCGCCTCCCCGGGAACGTTGGTTACCGTGAGGTCCCGCTTCGGGTACGGGATTTCGATACCCCGGGCGGCGAGTGCCGTGTAGATGGTCCGGTTGAGTTCGTGCGTCGCGCGGGCGCGGCGGGTCGGACTCGCGACCCAGCAGAGGAGTTCGTACTCCAGCGCCGAGTCGCCGAACCGCCGGAAGCGCATCCGCGGCTTCGGCGAGTCGAGGACGAGCGACTCCTCTTCGGCGATTCCGACGACGAGTTCTTCGAACTCGTCGAGGTCGGTGCCGTAGGCGACGCCGATGGGGACGCGGATACGTCGACGGCGCTGTGGGGCGGACTCGTTGACGATTTTCGCGGCGTTCAGCGCCGAGTTGGGGACCGTCACGAGCACCTCGTCGCGCGTCATGAGCGTGGTCGAGCGGATGCCCACCTCGACGACGGTGCCGGCCTCCCCCGAGTCGAGGACGATGTAGTCGCCGAGCTTGTACGTGTCGTCGAAATAGAGGGCGATGCCCCCGAAGAAGTTGGCGACGGTGTCCTTCGCGGCGAACCCGACGGCGATGCCGGCGACGCCGGCCGCGCCGAGCAGGGGCGTGATGTCGATGTTGTACAGCCGCAGGAGGGCGGCGACGGTGCCGACGGCGACGACGAGCGTCCAGACGTTCGAGAAGACGGGCGCGAAGTCGAACCGGCTTCCCCGCTCTTTCACCTCCTCGACCGCCTCCGTGACGAGGTTGTTGAGCGCCCACGCCCACGTGACGATGATGACGACGAGCGACGGTCGCCCGAAGAAGGTGTCCAACTGCTCGGCGGTGATGAGCGTACTCTCGACGACGGCGGGGGTTCGCGTCAGCACGTAGATGCCAACGAGACCCACGGAGACGACGACCGGCCACCGGATGTTCCGGACGACGATGTTGTCGAACTGGGTGTCCGTCCGCCGCACGAGGCGGGAGGCCCCGCGGATGACGACCATCTCGGCGATGAGCGCCCCGCCGAGCGAGAGTGCGAGGACGACGAGCGTCGCTTGCCACGCCGACAGTCCGTCGAGGAGTCCGATCACCGCGTCTATCACGAAACCTATCATGAACGCGGACGAACTAACCGTTTTCGCCTCGTCCGTCCCTCTACCTTCCGTGAACCGGCGTGTCATCTCGTCCGGACGCAGCGGCGGAGGCGGCGAAGATTGATATCCCGGAACGTGGCCACCCCGCCTCGTGACCTGATTCGGTTCGCGGGGCGCTCCGCGGTAGCGTGACACACCGCCTCGTGGCTCTCGTTAGTGTCACCTGTTCGCCAGAACCCACCCCACCGACGCGCCGGCTTCAGTCGCGGCCGTGCTCGGTTTCGTCGCGGACAGCGTCGAGCGCGTCGCGGGCGTTCTCCAGCGCCGCCTCACGCTTGGCGGGGTACGCCTCGACCTTCGCACGGAAGGTGATGCCGCTTCCGAGGCTGACCTCGCCGCGGAACGCCGCCTGCTTGTCGAAGCGGAGGAACAGTTCGCAGTTGTCGGTGATCCGATCGTCGAGTTCGTCGAAGATGCGGTCGTAGTCGGGGGCGGCCGCGACCTGTGCGAGGACGTGCCGGACGTCGTCGGCCCGTTCGACGCGCGCCGAGCGGACGACGATACGGTCGCCGTGATGCCCACGGCTCTCTGCCCGCTCCACCTCGAACTCCTCGGGGAGGAACGTCCGAAGCGCCGCCTCGACCCGCGCCTCGTCCTCCGTCTCGTAGGAGAACGCCCGCAGGTCGACGTAGTGGAACGGGACGCGAGCCACGGTTACTCTTCGTCTTCGTCGTCGGCCGCTTCGAGCTGGTCCTCGGGGACGCCCGTCTCCTGGCCGTCGTCGAAGCTCACCGTGTACGTCGCGTCGCCGAACATCGTCTCCATGACCTGCGTCACCGTCCCGACCTCGCCGTCGAACTCGCTGTGTTTGTCGTGCAGGACGACGGTGTCGTCTTTCTCGAAGCTCATACTCCACCCTCTGCGTGGCCCGGATAAAAACTCGGTGATACGGATACAGGGCGAGTCGAGAGCGAAGGGCTTTGGCCCGACCAGCGGCTATCTCCGGTATGGAACTCGTCTCCGTCGCCGCGCTCACCGACGACCACGTCATCGGCAAGGATGGCGAACTGCCGTGGCCGAGCATCCCCGCCGACAAAGAGCAGTACCGCGCACGCATCTCCGGGTCTCCGGTCATCCTCGGTCGGCGGACGTTCGAGTCGATGCTCGACGACCTCCCCGGCGCGACACAGGTCGTCCTCAGCCGCTCGGCCCGGTCGTTCGACGTCGACAGCGCCGTCCACGCGGCCGACGTCGACGAGGCCATCGACATCGCCGCCGCCGAAGGTGCGGACGCCGCGTACGTCATCGGCGGGGCCGGCATCTACGACCTGTTCCAGCCGCATCTGGACCGGATGTTCCTGAGCCGCGTCCACGGGGAGTACGAGGGAGACAGCTACTATCCGCAGTTCGACGAATCCGAGTGGACGCTCGTCTCCGAGACCGAGTACGAGCGGTTCACGCTCGAAGAGTGGCGTCGGGCGGACGGCGACTGAGCACGCCGCACTCTCACGGCTGACCGTCGCGCCCCTCGGCACCGTGCTGGCCCCAGAACCCCTCGCGTTTCTCGACCGTGACGTCACCGTGGACCCGCGTTTGACAGGCGAGTCGGAGGCCCGAGTCGGGGTCGTGCGGCGGGACGCGCAGTCGCAGTCGCTCCCGGCGCGTCCGGTCGGAAACCGGGCCCGACACCTCGACCGCACACGTGCCACAGGAGCCGAGGCCGCGGCAGTTTACGACTCCCGACGCGCCGTTGTGCGGCGATTCGTCGCCAGCGAGGAGGACGTCTCGGAGAACGGCGCCGTGGGCACACTCGAACGCACGGCCGCGGAAACGGACGGTCGGCATGTCTCCCGGGAGGGTCGGTGCGTACAAATCGGTGTTGGCCCCCTACCACGCCGCCTAAGTATCCCTGCTGCTTCATGTCGGGTATGCACACGACCCGACGTGCCCTCCTGGCCGGCACCGGCGCGACACTCGTCGCGACGGCCGGCTGTCTCGGCTCCGTCACCGGTTCCGGCGGCGGCGACTCGAACTGCGACCTCTCCGCACGCTCGCCCGTCGAATCGCTCCCGGCGCCCTCGCTCGGTCCCGACGACGCCGGCGTGACGGTCATGTCGTTCGAGGACTTCTCCTGTCCGCACTGTCAGACGTACCACTTAGAGGAGTTCCCCTCGATTGAGAGCGAACTCGTCGGGGGCGACGTCCGCTACGAGCACCACGACCTCCCGATTCCGGTGAGCCAGCAGTGGTCGTGGGCGGCCGCGAGCGCCGCCCGCGCCGTACAGGATTCGACCGACGACGAGACGTTCTTCGCGTACGCGAAGTCGCTCTTCGAGAACCAGGGGTCGTACTCGATGTCGCTCGTCGAGTCGCTGGCGAACGACGTGGGCGCGGACGGCTGTGACGTCCGCGCGGCCGCGGAGAACGGCCGGTATCGGCCGGTCCTCGAAGCCGACCGCCAGCGCGGCCTCGATATGGGGGTACAGGGCACCCCGACGGTGTTCGTGAACGGCCAGGAGGTGACCGCGACGTTCGACGCGGTGCGGGCGGCCGTCGAGCGCGCCCAGTCCTGATCCGGATTCGCCCCCTCGGTGCGCAGACGGAACACACAACACCGCACGGACGTTATCACGAGAGTAAGGAGCTACGAACGATGGGTTTCACCGCTGACGGGGGGACGAGTCGATGAAGCGCCGACAGGCTATCGCCGCGGTCGGCGGCCTCGCGCTGACTGGCGGCGCGGGTTACGTCGCGTTCAACGGCCTCGGCGAGAGGGGTGATGCGGTCACCGTCGACACCGTCGACGCCCGCGGGTCGACCGCCGGCCGGCAGCGCGTTCCGGTCCCCGACCGACCGACGCTCGTCGATCTCTTCGCGACGTGGTGTGTCCCGTGTGAAGCGCAGATGCGGAGCCTCGTCCCCGCCTACGAGTCGTTCGGCGACCGCGTCGCGTTCGTCTCGGTGACGAACGAGCGCATCGGCGGGGGGCTCACGATGGACGACATCCGCCGGTGGTGGGCCGACCACGACGGCCGCTGGACGGTCGGACACGACCCCGAAAGTCGACTCATGAGCGAACTCGGGGCGGGCGGCCTCCCCTATCTCGCCCTCGCCGACCGCTCGGGTAAAATCGTCTGGACCCACAGAGGCGTCGCCAGCGAGTCGCAACTCCGCGAGGAACTCGCGGCCGTCGTCTGATGCCGTTGCTCCAGGCGACCCCGGCCTCGGCGTTCTCCGGAACCGTCGTCTTCGCGCTCAGCGCGGGGCTAGCGACGTTCTTTGCGCCGTGTGCGTACCCACTCTTACCGGGGTACGTCGGCTACTACCTGAGCCGGGAAGAGGCCGATATCGGCGGCGCGGTCGTCCGCGGTACCGCCGCGACGGTCGGTGCGCTCGCCGTTCTCGGCCTCGTCGGTGGCGCGCTCGTGGCGTTCGGCACGCGCGTCGTCTCGAACCTCGCGTTCCTCGAACCGGTGGTCGGCGTCGCCCTCATCGTCTTCGGACTCGCGCTCCTGAGCGGCCGGGCACCCAGCGTCCA
Organism: Salinigranum rubrum; assembly: GCF_002906575.1. Taxonomy (NCBI): domain Archaea; kingdom Methanobacteriati; phylum Methanobacteriota; class Halobacteria; order Halobacteriales; family Haloferacaceae; genus Salinigranum; species Salinigranum rubrum. The sequence continues at coordinate 1,573,895 of NZ_CP026309.1, read as the reverse complement.
CCTGCTGCTCCCCGAGCGCCGCGCGTCGGCGTCCGGGTTCGTCCTCTTCGGCGGCGTGTACGCCGTCGCCGCGGCCGGCTGTGTGCTCCCCGTCGTCTTCGGCGTCGCCGCTCAGGCGCTCACGCTCCCGACGGAGCAGGCGGTCGCCGTCGTCGGCGTCTACGCCGTCTCGGTCGCGCTCCCGCTCCTCGGCGTGACGCTCCTCTCGGCCGTCGGAAGCGACGCGCTCGGGAGCGTCTCACGACACACCGACACCGTCCAGCGCGTCGCCGCGCTCGTCATGGTCGTCGCCGGCGTCGCACAGGTCGGCGTGTCGCTGTCGTACCTCGGCTGGATCTGAGCCCGAATCGACCCCGTTTTACCGCCTCTTCCCCACTCACCGCTATGGACTGGGGTCGAGCGTCGACGACAGCGAGGCGACTCGCCGGTGTGCTGCTGGTCGTCGTCATCGCACTGAGCGCCGTCGCGCACCCCGCAGTCGCACACGGCGGCGTCTCACAGGGCACCTCGCCGCTCGTCGACGTTCCCCCTGGGTCGGCGTCGCGGTCGGCCTCGCGCTCGTGGGAGTCGGCGTCCTCGTGGCCGGTCGTGTCTTCGGGGCGTCGGAGACGACCCGCACGGTCGGGGCGGTGGCGGTCGCCCTCCTCGCCGGGAGCCTCCTCGTCGCCGTCGTCGGCGCGACCGGACTCGGCGTCCCCGACGGGTCGGCGACGGAGACGCCGCTGTGGGTGAGCGACACGGGTCGAGAGATCGGCGGAAACCACCACGCTCCGGCGGTCGCCGGCGGCCGGGTGTACGCCCCGCTGAGCGGCCCGGGAACGACCGAGGGCTGTGAACTGGTCGCGCTCCACAGTACGGACGGCGGGGTGGTGTGGCGCGCGCCCGTCGACGAGTGTACCATCCACGCTGTCGCCGACCCCACCGTGGCCGACGCGAACGACGACGGGGAGCAGGAGGTGCTCGTCGCCACCACCGAGGATGACCTCCGCGTCTACAGCCGCGACGGGGACTTGCTCCGACGAAGCGCGCTCGACGACTACGGCTACACCCGTCCCGTGGTCGCCGACCTCGGCGGGAGCGACGCGCCCGAGACGGTCGTCGTCGACGTCCGCGGGACCGTGACGGCGTTCGGCGCGAGCGGCGAGCGACAGTGGCAGCACGCGCTCGACGACTACGTCTGGGCACGCCCGGTCGTCGCCGACGTCGACGGCGACGGGGGGCGCGAGGTGTTCGTCGCCCAGCGCGACGGGACGCTCACCCTCCTCTCGCCCGGGACGGGAAGCGACGGTGCGACAGACGACGCGGCATCGCCCGTCTCCGTCGCGTGGACGACCGGCGTCGGCGACGACCCCGGTATCTCGTGGGCCGCGGCGGGACAGGCGGACGACGACCCGGCGCTGGAACTCTGGGTCGCGACGGTCGACGGCGGCGTCTACGCGGTCGACGGCGCCAGTGGTGAGATAGCGTGGTCCCGCGACGTCGGGTCGCTCGCTGCCGTCGGCGGGTTCGGCGACGGCGACGGGGACGGCGACAGCGAGGTGTACGTCACCGACAACAGCGGGACCGTCCGCGCGCTCGACGCCGCGACCGGCGAGGAGGAGTGGTCGACGCGCGTCACGGACGGGGCGGTGCAGATGATGCCGCCGCCGTCGCTCGGCGACACCGACGGCGACGGGTCGGCCGACCTCGTCGTCCCCGCCCACGACGGCAGCGTCTCGAAACTCGATCCGTCGGACGGCAGCGTGGTGGCGCGGTACGAGCGCTCGGTGAGCACCGAGGCGAGCGACTCCGGCTTCGACCGCCTCTTCGGACGGGCGACCCTCGGCGACGTGGACGGCGACGGCGACGACGACGCCGTCGTCGTCTACGCCGACGGGACCGTCGTCGCACTGGACTTCTGAGTGCCAGTCGTCGCGTGGTGTGCATTGGTGTGGCCGAACCGACTGGTACGGGCCGACCGCGGCGTGTGAGTCTGCGACGGGCGGGGACGCGCGCCAGCGACGAGACGGAAGACCTGTTAGCCGCGCCCGCACACCACGGGTATGGTCGTCGACACGCTCGTCTCGACGTTCGGGCCGTTCCTCATCCCCGCCGCGCTGTTCGGACTCGGCCTCGTCGGCTACCTCCTGCTCGTCGCCGCGAGGCGATACCGTGGGGGATGAGAAACGGTAGCATACTCATATCGATATCGGTGACTTTCCGCTATATAGTAAACAAGTTTGATAGATCCCCGCCGAATCGCGTTAGTCGATGGAGCACGGTTCCGGCCGAGTAGTGACCTCGACGCGCGGACTGGGGCTCGCCGTCCTCGCCGTGAGCGCACTCCTCGCACGCGTGCCGTGGGGTGACGTCGGTCTCCCCCTCGGAACCCTCCCCGGCGTGAGACTGGCGCCGGAGTGGGTCGTCGCGGCGGGACCGTTCCCGGGATGGGTCGGGGTCGGGCTCGAGTCCCTCCTCGTCTGGCTGCTCGTCTGCCTCGCGCTCCCGAGTTGTACCCCGAGCGGGCGCGCGCACTGACGTCGGCCGTCCCGTACCGGTTCGGCGTCGCCAGCCTCACGACGGTAGCTGCGGCGCTCGTCGTCCTCGCCGTCTCGGGGACCGTGTCGCCGGCCGCCTTCGGGGGTCTGGTCGTGGCGACGCTCGTCGTCACCGTGGCGACCACGTCGTGGACGAACAACTGGGAGTTCACGACGCCGTACGTCAGCCCCACGTTCGCGGTGCTGTCGTCGTTCGTCCCGACCGACCGGCTCCCCGACGTCGCCGCGCTGTTCCAGAGGGCCAGGGTCGACCCGCGCACGCGGGCGGGTTTCCAGGCGCTGTTCGGGCTCCTCACCGCCGGGTTCGTCCTCGTGACGGGCGTCCTCGCCGCACTCCCGACGCTCGCGTTCCCTGCGCTCGAACTGCTCGTTCTGGGGTGGCTCGGCGTCGTCGCCGGTCGTCGACTGTTCACGCTCCTCCCGACCACCTGGCGGCTCCGGTGGCGGCGGTCGACGAGGCGCGTCGAGCGGGGGGTGTGGCTCGTCCGAAACCTCCTCACCTCGCTCCGGGGGATGGCGGCGACGCTGCTCGTCACCTCGGGCTTTCTCCTCGGTGTCAGCGTCACCGTCCTCGCCGTCGCAGTCGCCGCCTCCGCCGTTCGGCGGGCGGCGTCCTTCGGGGCGACGCTCTCGCTGTCGCCGTCGGGCGTCCTCACCGAGTGGTTCGTCGTCGTCGCCCTGTTGGTGTACGCGGCGACAGTCGGGCGGTTCTGGACGCGGGCGGCGCGGTGGCTCCCGTCGTTCGTCGCGCCGCGCCGACGGGGGAAGACGCCGCGACTCGACGCGTGCCTCGACCGACCGCCGGGCGTCCTCGTCCCGCAGGCGCTGGCGCTCGTGGCCGCGATGTTCGTCCTCTACCCCCACTCGGCACCCGGGTCGAACCCGCTCCCCGTTCTGGCGATAGTCGCGACGGCGGCGCTGACGGCGCTATCGGTCGCCCCGCGTCGACTCCTCGAAACGACGCCGTTCGACGGGGTCGCGGCCCGCCTCCCTCGCGTGCCGGACCGCCTGGCGCTCCCGACGGCGTTCGCCGTCCAGTGGCTCGGGACGTCGGTCGCACTCGTCGTACTGCCCGGAACGGGACTCGCGTCGGTCGCGCCGACGACGGTGTTCGTCCTCGTGGTCGCACTCGGTGGCTACTTCGCAACCGCCGTCCGCGCGAGGCTCGCCCGGCACCGCCGGAGCGACGTCAACCTCGCGTATCTCGTCGTCCTCGCCGCGGCGGCCGCGCTCCTCGTGTGGGTCACGGAACAGTCGATACGGGTCGTGTTGTTCGGCTGATAGGGACGTCGTGTTGTTCAGAGGATAGGAAAACGGTCAGCCGAGCGCCGCCACGGGGGAGATCCAGATGACCAGTTCGTCGTCGCGTTTGATGATCCCCTCGATGGAGGGGTCGTTGTCGAGCGGCGGCTTCTCCACGTCGTTCATCGAGACCCGGACGACCTGGTACACCTCGTCGACGACCCAGCCGATGGCGGCGTCGTCGTCGAACCCCCCGGAGTCGAAGATGATGATACGCTTGGCCTCGGTTTCCTCGCGGATGTTCAGGAGGCTCTTCGGGTTGACGATGGAGGTGGTCCGACCACGGAGGTCCATCACGCCGTCGACGTAGTGGGGTGCGTTCGGAACCGTGGTGAGCGACCCCTTGTCGACGATCTCGGAGACGTAGTCGATATCGACGCAGTACGTCTCGGAGCCGAGTTTGAACTCGAGCACCTGAATCTCGGTCGCGCTCTCTGACTCCTCGTGGTCCGGCGTCGCGGGCTGGGGGTTGGCTGAGGTCTTCTGCGAGTGCATGGTGTGCCTGTCGGACGCGCTGGCGCGTCTGTTATCGGTCAGTCGGTGAATCGATATGTAAACCTACCTCCCGTGTTATCACAACTGATTGTTACCGAGGTGCGTTTATGTAGAGTATGATCGAAGGAGGTGACAGAGATGCGAATCGGACCACCACGCCGGGGCCCTGCGGGCGGCGACCGGCACACTGTGCATGCGACTGGGAGGTGGCGATGAGCGCGGCGGGCGGAACGCGGGCCGTGGTCGTCGACGACTCGCGGTTCATGCGGACGCTCATCACGAAACTCCTCGAGGAGGGCGGCGTCGACGTCGTCGCCGACGCGAGCGACGGGGAGGCGGCGGTCGAAGTCGTCGCCGAACACGCTCCCGACGTGGTGACGATGGACATCGAGATGCCGCGAAAGAACGGCATCGAGGCGGTCGAAGAGATCATGGCGAGGTGTCCGACGCCCGTGCTGATGCTGTCGGCACACGCCGACGAGAACGCCGACATCACCTTCGAGGCGCTCGACCGCGGCGCGGTCGACTTCGTCACGAAGCCGGGCGGCGAGGTGACCTCGGAGATGCCCCGCGTGAAGCGCGAACTGGTCGACAAGGTCCGGTCGGCCGCCGCCGTCGACCTCAACGCGAGGGGGCGGAGCGTCACACGGACGCCGACGGCACAGGCGTCCGCTCCGGCCGGGACCGCGGGGACCCGCCGCCCGGGACCCCTCCCCGAAGGGGGAACCGTCATCATCGGCGCGTCGACGGGCGGACCGAACGTGGTCGAGGAGGTGGTCGCCGCGCTCCCGCGCGAGGCCGACCTCCGAATCCTCGTCGTTCAGCACATGCCGGAGGGGTTCACCGGACGGTTCGCGAAACGACTCGACAGTCGCTGTGGCTACGAGGTCCGCGAGGCGCGCGACGGCGAACGGGTCGGCCCGGGACAGGTCCGGGTCGCACCCGGCGGCTCTCACCTGTTCGTCGACGACGACAGGGCCGACCGACTCCGGCTTCGACTCCGCGGCGGCGACCGACTCCACGGCGTCAAACCGGCCATCGACCACACCATGACGTCGGCCGCCGAAGTCGTTCGCGGCCCGCTCACGACGGTTCTCCTCACCGGGATGGGTCGTGACGGCGTCGACGGCATGGGCGCGGTCAAGCGCGCGGGCGGGTCGACCATCGCACAGGACGAGCGGACATCGGCGATATTCGGCATGCCGAAGCGGGCTATCGAAGCGGGCCACACCGACGAGGTCCTCCCCGCACACGGCATCGCCGAGGGCATCTTGAACACACTGAGGAACTAACATGGACGAAGAACTCTACCAGGCGTTTATCACTGAAAGCGAAGAGAGCATCACGCAACTCAACAACTCGTTGCTCACCTTGGAGTCGAACCCCGAGGACCACGAGGCCATCGACGACATCTTCCGGCGCGCACACACCTTGAAGGGGAACTTCGGCGCGATGGGATTCGACGCCGCGGCGACGGTCGCGCACGCCATCGAGGACCTGCTCGACGAGGTCAGGCAGGGCGGGCTCGACGTCACGCCCGAACGGATGGACCTCGTTTTCGAGGGCGTCGACCTCATCGTCGACATCCTCCACGACATCGAGCAGAACGGCGAGACGAGCATCGACACCGAGGAGACGGTCACGGCCCTCCGGGTGGCGGCCGAAGGCGACGGTGACACGGCCGAAGACGACAGCGCGGACGCGGCTGAAGGCGGCGCTGACGACGGAGCCGAGGGGGACGACGAGGACGGCGTGGAAGACGTGGGTGACATGAGCGACCTGGTCGACGGTGGGGACGACAGCGACGCGGACGGCGACGACGGGGAGGACCGTCCCGCCGAGCGGGCCCAGCACATCGACGCGGCGAGAGAGACCATCGCAGCGGAGGAGCTTTCGGGCTACGACGCCCTCCACCACGTCGACGTCACGCTCGCGACCGGCGATATGAAGAGCGTCGATGCGGGCCTGTTCCTCGACGGCATCCCCGACGACGTGACCGTCGCCGGCGCCGTCCCCTCGCTCGAAGAGGTCGGAGAGGGCGCGTTCGACGACCACGTCCAACTGTTCGTCGCGGACGCCGACGACACCGACACGGTCGCGGAGACGTTCGGCGGCCTCTGGGCCGTCTCCGACTGCACCGTCACGGACGTGTCGACGGCCATCACCCGCGCCGGCGGCTCGCTCGGCGACGGCGGCGACGGAGTACGCGAGGGTGCTGCGGCGGCGACCGACGGCGACGCCGACGCAGATGGCGAGAGCGAGACGGCGGGCTCGAAGGACAGCGGACCGGAACGGAGCATCGCCGAGGTGAAGTCCGTCCGCGTCGACGTCGACCAGCTCGACGAACTGCACGAACTCGTCGAACAGCTCGTCACCTCCCGCATCAAGCTCCGGCAGGCCATCGGCGAGGAGGGGGCGAGCGGCGTCGACACGCTCGACGAACTGGACAAGATATCCTCGAACCTCCAGAACACGGTGATGGACATGCGGCTCATCCCGCTGAAGAAGGTGTTCGACAAGTTCCCGCGGCTCGTGCGCGACCTCGCGCGCGCGGAGGACAAGCGCGTCGACTTCCGCGTCGAGGGGCAGGACATCGAACTCGACCGGACCATCCTCGACGAAATCTCCGACCCCCTGATGCACGTCCTCCGGAACGCCGTCGACCACGGCATCGAACCGCCCGAGGAACGGGTGGAAGCCGGGAAGCCCGAGCAGGGGACCGTCACGCTCTCGGCCCGCCGGGAACACGACACCGTCGTCATCGAGGTGTCGGACGACGGCGGCGGCCTCGACCTCGACCGCATCCGCGAGAAGGCCGTCTCGAAGGGGCTCACCTCGAAGGAGGCCATCTCCGCGCTGCCCGACGAGGAGGTGTTCGACTACATCTTCCACCCGGGCTTTTCGACCAACGACCAGATCACCGACGTCTCCGGCCGCGGCGTCGGTATGGACGTGGTGAAGACGACCGTCGAGGCGCTCGACGGGTCGGTGTCGGTCGACTCGACGCTCGGCGACGGGACGACGTTCAAGATCCGTCTCCCGGTGTCGGTCGCCATCATCAAGGTGCTGTTCGTGCTGGTCGGCGACCGGCAGTTCGGCGTCCCCATCAAGTACATCGACGAGGTGGCCCGCCAGGAACGCGTCGACACGATAAACGGCGACGAAGTCGTCGTCCACGACGACCGGGTGTACCCGCTCATCCGCCTGCGGGACGCGCTCGGTATCGTCGAGCAGCCGCCGGAGGCGGGGATGGTCGTCCGCATCCGCCCGGAGGACCGCCAGGTCGCGCTGTGGTGTGACGGCGTTACCCGGCAGGAGGAGGTCGTCGTGACACCGCTTCAGGGCCCGCTCTCGAACTCGGAAGGGCTCTCGGGGACGGCCGTCATCGGCGACGGCAACGTCATTCCCATCATCGACATCGGCACGCTGTCGGGCTCCGACACGGGCGGCACCTCGCGGATGTACAACGAAGTGGCGGCGACCGACGGCGGGAGGATAGACTGATGTCCGCGGCGAGAGGCCGGGGCTTCGACCGACTCCTCGCGTACATCGAGGAGTCGATGGGCTTCGCCACGTCGATGTACAACGACGCGTACCTCGACCGACGCATCTCGGCGCGGATGCGCCGGAACGACACCGACGGCTACCGCGCGTACCAGCGCCTTCTGGAGGCCGACGACGGCGAACAGCAGGAACTGCTCGACACGCTGAGCGTCAACGTCACCTCCTTCTTCCGCAACCCCGACGTGTGGGAGGCGCTCCGGCCGGTGCTCCGGGAACTCACGGCTACGGGTCGGACGAAGGTGTGGAGTGCGGCCTGTTCGGACGGCCGCGAGGCGTACTCGCTGGCGATGCTCGCGCACGACGACCCCCAGGTGCGGGAGGACCGGATCCGCATCACCGGGACGGACATCAAACGGGAGATACTCCGGAAGGCCACCCGCGGCGAGTACCACGCCTCCGAGACGAACGACCTGGAAGAACAGCTGGCGCCGATCGGCGACTACGGGCGCTACATCGAACGGGACGAGAACTCCTACCGCGTCGTCCCGTCGCTGCGGCGAATGGTCACCTTCCAGCGGCGCGACCTCATCAGGGAGTCGCCACCCGACGAGTTCGACCTGATCCTCTGTCGGAACCTGTTCATCTACATCGACTCGAACGCCAAGCGCGCCGTGTTCGAGACGCTCGGCACCGGACTCCGCCCGGACGGATACCTCACGATCGGGATGACAGAGACCGTCCCCGCGAACTGCCGGTCGTGGTTCGAGCCGGTCGAGAAACGACTCCGCATCTACCGCAACGTCCGCTAACATGAAACGGGGGGAGTACAAGCTGTCCGACAGTCACGGTCGGTTCCTCCGGGCCGAGAAGAACGGCCGGGAGATACAGGACGCGGCGTGGGCGAGCGGACGCATCCTCCTGTCGAACAGACGGCTCATCCTCGCGGGGAACAGCGGCAAACAGACCATCCCGCTGTCGGCCATCCAGGGGGTCGAAGACCGGTACGACGTCAATCAGGACGTCGCGAGCGTCGCGGACTACATCGCGCTGCGCGTCCCGAAGGGCGTCATCCTCATCGCCCCGAAGGAGTTCGAGGAGTTCGAACAGGAGTTCTACGGCGCGGTGTTGAACGAGGGGACGTTCCTCGCCCGGCACCCGGCCGTCGAGGGGGGCGTCGTCCAGAACACCGAGTGGGAGCGCGCCCGACTGAAAGTCGAGGAGGAGGCGGTGAGCATGGCGACCGTCAGCGGGACGTTCGTCGAGATACGCCTCGACGACATCGGCGACATCACGACGGGGCGGCGAACCATCATCGACGACAGCCGCCTCGTCGTCGAGGTCGAACACTCCGACGAGGAGACCAGCGTCCAGACGTACATCGCCGGGTCGGACCGGCAGATGTCCTTTCTCGAGTCGCTCCTCCGCAAGGGCGAAGAGCAGTCGGAGGTGTCGCTCGAACTCTCCGACACGGACAAGCAGGTGCTCACGGCGCTGTACTCGGGTGTGTCGCCGTTCGACATCCCCTCGTTCCTCGGCGTCGACGTCGACGAGGTCGAGGAACTGTACGTCCGACTCATCGACCACAACGTCCTCAACGAGGTGCGGATCAGACACGAGGTGACGCTCAACGCCCGCGGACGGAGCATCGCCAGCGACGTCATCTCCGACCAGTGAACCCCGTCTCCCACGTCACGCCCGTCTTCGACCCCGAGACCGATACCGGAGACGACGGGTCGGGCTACGCCTCCCAGTTGGAGAGCGCGTCGAGGAACACCTCGCGGACGTCCGCTTCGGTCACGGGTCGCGGGTTGCAGCGGAGGAGTCGCTCCTGGGAGTCGACCGTCCGCGCGGCCAGCCAGTCGACGTCGTCGGCCGTGATACCGGCGAGTTCCGCGAGTCCGCTCGGAAGGACCCCGAGGTCCCGCTGTAGTTGGATATACTCCGCTTTGAGCGCGTCCGCGGCCTCGCGGTCGGTGAGACCGGTCGTCTCGACGCCGAACAGTTCCGCGACTTCGGCGAAGCGACCGGGGTCGCTCGCGGCGTTGTAGTCGATGGTGCTCGCGGGAGTCAAGGCCGCGATGGTCTCGCCGTGCGTGGTGTGATACCTGTTGCCGACCGGATACGCCATCGCGTGACAGAGGCTCGCGCCCGCCGTGAGCCCCGAAATCGCGCCGAACAGCGCGCCCAGAAGCATGTTCTCGCGAGCGTCGAGGTTGTCGCCGTTGTGGACGGCGGGGCGAACGTGTTCGGAGAGGAGTCGAATAGCCTTCCGCGAGAACATCTCCGTCAGCGGGGTTCGGCCGGCGTAGACCGGACGCGCGCCGGGGTCGGTCGCACGCAGCAGGGAGTCGTACGCGTGCGTGGTGTACCCCTCGATGGCGTGTCCGAGCGCGTCCATGGCCGTCTGCGCGGTGAGTTCCGGCGGGAGCGTCGTCGTCAGCGTCGGGTCGAGGACGGCCGCGTCCGCCCGGAGGTGGTGGCTCGAAATGCCCTCCTTCGTCTCCTCGGCGGGCACGGAGAGGATGGCGACCGGAGATATCTCCGCACCCGTCCCCGCCGTCGTCGGGACGAGTATCAGCGGCGGGCCGGACTCGGTCAACGGCTCGCCGGAGCCGGTCGGTTCGGCGACGTAGTCGAGCGGTTCGCCGCCGTTCGCGACGACCGCCCGGGTGGTCTTCGCCGTGTCCATACAGCTCCCGCCGCCGAGGCCGACGTAGAAGTCGTAGCCGTCGTCGGTCTCGTCTCGGACGAACGCGATGCAGTCTTCGACTGCGGCGACGGACGGTTCGCGCTGACTGTCGTCGTACACGTCGACGTCGAACCCCTCCTCGGCGAGGTGACTGCTCAGGCGGTCGGCGTGGCCGGCCGCGACGAGGCCGTCGTCGGTGACGACGAGGCCCCGGGAGTCGCTGTCGACACCGAGCCCTCGAAACTGGAACGCGAGTTCGTCGACCGCGTGCCTGCCGAATCGGACCTCCGGGATGTCGATGTGCCAGACGCTCTCGGCGCTGAGGTCGTGTGGGTCCGCCGAGACCGAGCGGTCGAAAGGCACTCAGGACCACTCCCACGCGCCGAGGTGGGTCGCTCGACCGGGGTCGTCGCGCGAGCGGGATGTCTCGACGGAGGAGTCGACGGTGCTCCTTGCCCAGCGGGGTCGGTGCGGTCGGCGGTGACTGCGGCCCTGCATGGGTGGTACTGACGAGGAACGGTCATAAACGCCCCGGCGTCTCGACTCCCGTTACGCCCGCCTCACGGAGTGTGGGGCCCGGAGCGGCGGTGGGCGACGAGGAGGGAGCACGGAGGCGTCAGCGGCCGACGAAGTCAGAAGTTGACGTCTTCGAACCGCTCGTTGATGAGGAACTGTGCCTGTGGCGTGAGTTCGTACGGCGGTTCGACGCTCTCGATGAGGCCGTCCTCGTGCAGCGAGTCGAGGTGTACGTCGAGTTCCGCCTCTTCGAGCCCGAGCATCGGCGCGAGGTCGATTTCGTCGCCCATCCCGGCCATCGAGTACATGCCGACGAGGACCTCGAGTTCGTCGTCGTCGACGTCGAGGTTCCGAACGTCGGAGGCGAGGTAGTGGTACATCTGCCGGAGGTACCGCCCGAGGATGTTCATCTTCCGGCGCGACCCCATCGACACCTCGGTCGTGACGGTCTGCTCCTGCGTGACGTGCTGAACGGAGAGGACGAGCCGTTTCTCCTCCAGCACCGTCCGTTCGAGCACCTCGAAGAAGACGATGTTCCCGAGGTCGATGCTGAACACCTCGTCGCTGAGCGTCAGGTCTTCCGTGCCGGGGAAGGAGACCTGGTCGGTGTCGAGCCGTAGCCCCACCTCGCGGACGGGGTCGTCCTGGAGCCGTCCGCCGACCTTCGCGGGGTGTTTGAGCGCGACCGTCGACCCCCGGAGTGTCGCTCGGTACAGGAGGACGGAGAACTTCTCGATGGTCTCGCGGTCGCCGCCGACCACCGTCGTCCGCTGGATACCGTTGACGACGTAGCCGACCATCACCGTGTGGTCGAAGAACTCCTCGACCTCCGCCGGGACCTGGCCGACGGCGACGTCGAACACCGAGGTGAGCGGGACGACGGTCTTCGAGTCGGACGTCGCGAGGATGAGCCGCCGGTCGCTCATCAGCACGCGCCCCTTGAGCGGTTCGAACGTCCCCGAGCCACCGGCGACGAAGTTGGCGACGAAGTCGACGACGATGGTCTCGCCGGACTTGGTCTGCTTCAGCTTCCGGCGAGCCTGTTTCTCCCGCCGGGCGGCTTCCGTCGCAGCCTGGTTCTTCCGTTCGCTCTCGGTCGTCTCGGTGCTCGTGTTCGGGTCCGTACTCGTGTTCGAGGTCTGTGGGGCGTCGCTCATACAGATATCAGTGCTCCCGCGAGATGTGAGGTCACGACGGCGAGGACGCTGCCGATCCACGCCAGCACGACGAAGTGGAGGTAGGAGTTCGCCTTGTGACCGCCGTCGACGACGCGGATCATCAGCGAGGACAACAGCGCGTTGAACAGGATGATGAGCGTCAGGAGGTACTCGATGGTGGGCACGTCGTACACGCCCGCGTGGATGATGGTCCCGACGTTGGTCCCGGTGAGGTCCATCTGCGCGGAGATGTCGACGAGGATTTCGACGACCTCCAGGCCGATGAAGAACGCGAACGCCGCAGAGGCGGTGATGCCGTAGAGGACGCCGATGAGCGTCACGGTCGCCTGCTGGCGCTGGCGGCGAAGCTGGAGCACCTCGTTCATGTTCCGGCTGATGAGTTCGCCGAGCTGCTTCGGGCTGCCACCCATCTGCCGCCCGACGAGGTACATCTCGGAGAACTTCTGGATGAGATACGACCCGCTCTCGGCGGTGAAGTAGAACCACGCTCTCGTCGGCTCGATGCGCATCTTCAACCGGGTGTACAGCCGGTCGACGTCGGGCGAGAGGGTGCCGAAGTCCTTCTTCCGGAGCGTCTGCAACACCGCGGAAGTCGTCGCCTGCTTCGCGCTCTCCGAGGAGCCGAGCGCGCGGATGAATCCGGGGAACTCGCTGTCCCGTCCCTTGATCGAGTTCTCCTGGCGGCGTGCGAGGATACCCGGAATCGCGAGGGGCGTCAGCGGCGCCGACATCAGGATGGGAATCGGCACGCCGATGAGGACGCCGCGCATCGCGCGCCCGACGGGCGTGAGGCCGAGCGTCCCCAGCGCGAGCGCGAGGATGAGGAGGAGCGACAGCCCGACCGCGCCGTAGAGGCTGATGTCGACCTGGCGGACGGGTTTCGTCCGGTACTCCTCTTGGAGGTACCAGACCGGGTCGTACGGCGACATCGTCCGCATGACGATGTAGAAGCCGAGCTGAACGAAGACGAACATGACGATGACCGCGAGAACGGTCATCGTGGCGTCCATTCCCGTGAGGATGGGGAGGACGATGGCGTTGATGAGCGCGAACGTCATCGAGAGGATCATCGAGAGGTAGAGGTCCTTCATCACCTCGATGTTCTCCAGTGCGCCCTCGTAGACGGTGATGTACGACTGGATCATCGCCTCCTGCTCGCCGAGAAGGAAGTCGTCGATGCCCTGGCCGGCGTTCAGCGAGTACGCGAGCCGGTCGAGGAAGTCAGCCATCGGTTTCGATGGCACCTCCCGGGCACGCCGCTTGCACGCGTCGTCGAGCGACTGGTTCCACGTATCGACGAGCTGAACGATGCGGTTCATCTCCGTCGCCAGTTCGCCGTACTCCTGCTCGCGTGCGAGCGCGCGGAACACCTCGACGCGGTCGATGTTCGTCGTCGACAGCACCGTCATGTGGGTGATGAGCAGGTGAATCTGGTTCTCGAGCCCGCGTCGCTGTTGCTCGACGAGGAGTCGGGGGTAGAGGACGGCCGTCGCCACGATCAGCGTGCCGAGGAAGAAGATCGGAAGCCGGACCAGGAGGGGGAGCGGGAGCACGACCGACGCGAACGTCAACAGCAGGAAGAACAGCACGGCCGGCGAGATCACCAAGAGGAGATACCGCTCTATCTGCATCGGCATCCGCTGGTAGGAGTCCCAGACGGAGTCGGTGAACTCCTTGAGCCGGGCGGTTCCTGTCGCGACGTTCGTACTCTGTCCCATCTGTCATCGTCTCACGGAGGCCATGTCGAACGGGAGGCCCTCGACCCCATCGCGCTGGAAGTCACGGATGACCTCGTTCACGTCGTGGTAGCCGAGGATGTTCTCCTGAATGGAGCGGCGGATGATCTCCGCGCGGAACTCGATGTCCTCGTAGATCTTTCGCGTGTCGGAGTAGCCGAGCAGCGATGCGACCTTCTCCTCCATGATGTAGGAGTTGTTCATCCCCTGGAAGACGATCTCGTCCTCGACGGGGTCCCAGTAGAACACCTCGCGGGTGACGACCCCGCCCATCTCCTTGGAGTACCCTTCGATCTCGACGACGCTCGTCACGCGACGGAGGATGTCGTCGCCCCTCCGGACCCGGTTCTGAAAGAGCGCGATGTCGGCGTTGTCCATGAACGTCTCGGGGATGTTGATCGGGTCGCCGGTAAAGCGCTGGATCATCGAGACGATGTCGCTCGCGTGGAAGGTGAGGATGACCGGGTGACCCGTCTGCGCCGCCTGGAACGCCATCCGCCCCTCCTCACCGCGAACCTCACCCACGATGATGTAGTCCGGACGGGAGCGAAGCGCCGCGGCGACGAGGTCGAACATGTCCACCTCGGAGTCGGCGCCGCGTCCCTCCCGGGTGAGAAGTTGCTGCCACGTGTTGTGCGGCGGCAGCACCTCGGCGGTGTCTTCCGCCGTGTAGATCTTCGAGTCCTGCGGGATGAACGACAGCATCGCGTTCAGCGTCGTCGTCTTCCCCGACGCCGTCTCGCCGACGACGAACACCGTCCGCTCGTTCTCCAGAGCGACCCACAGGTACGCCGCGAGCTGCGGCGACAGCGTCGCCCACTTCGTGATCTGGAAGATCGACAGCGGGACGCCCTCGCTCTGTCGAATCGTGAGCGAGGAGCCTTTCAGCGAGATGTCGTCCGAGTAGATGATGTTGATACGCGACCCGTCGGGGAGCGTCGAGTCGACGATGGGGTGGGCGTCGGAGACGGGGTCGCCGATCCGTTCGCCCATGTTCCGGAGCCAGTTGTCGAACGATTCGAACGAGTCCCACTCGACGGTCGTCTCCAAGAGACCGAAGGTCCCGTGGTCGACGTCGACCTGGGTGGGCCCGATGACGTGAATGTCCTCGTTCTCCGGGTCGCTCATGATGGGTTCGAGCGGGCCCAACCCCACGATGTCGCGGACGAGCCGGTAGCGCATCTTCTCGTACGTCGTCTCCGAGACGGTGATGCGGCCCAGGTTGAGCCGCGACT
The DNA here is from genome assembly GCF_002906575.1 of Salinigranum rubrum. Taxonomy (NCBI): domain Archaea; kingdom Methanobacteriati; phylum Methanobacteriota; class Halobacteria; order Halobacteriales; family Haloferacaceae; genus Salinigranum; species Salinigranum rubrum. The sequence continues at coordinate 1,558,703 of NZ_CP026309.1, read as the reverse complement.
TCAGCTGCTGGAGCGACGTCTGTTCTTCCTCCGGAATCGGCTCGCTGACGGTCACGACCTCGTCGAGGAGCGACTCGATGCGCTCCTCGTAGTCGGTGTCAGACTCCGGCGCCGGCTGGTGGACGCTGTACTCTAGGATCTTGTCCTTGACGTCTTCGAAGACCTGCCGTTCCTCCTCGTCGAGTTCCGGTTCGATAGTGTAGTACTTGGTGTCCTCGCCGATGTTCCCGTAGATCTGGACGTAAACGGGTCCGCCGAGGTGATAGAGCACGTTCGGACGCCGCGACTCGTAGTCGCCGGGTTCGTCCACGAGCAACGGATACTCGCCCGTGATCTTCTTGAACCGTTTGAGGTGGTCCCGGAGGTGGTCCCACCGTGCGGCGTGTCGCTTGAGTTCTTCCGAGAGACGCGCCGAGCCGTGCTCCGTCGCCATCAGGCCACGCTCCTCGATTCGATGACGATACCGATACCGGACCGGACCGAGAAGCCGATGCGGTCACCGACCTGTTCGCCCATCCCCGCGAACCGCTTGACGAAGATGTTTCGTCGGACGTCGTTGCCGACCTCGACCATCTCGAGCTGGATGAAGACGTCCGCGATGGAGCGGAACGGCCCCATCGTCTCGTCGTCGACGGTCGTCGGGTCGACGGTGAGGATGATCGTCTTGCCGCGGGAGGTGATCTCGCGGAAGAACGAGATGATCTCCAGGGCGGCCTGCCGTTCCTCGTTCTTCCTGACGAGCGCCTCGAACTGCGGGTCGTTTCGGAGGATGGCGTCGAACGTGTCGATGATGATGACGTCGCCGTTCCACACCGCTTCCGCCTCCATCAGTCGACGGAGCAGTTCCTTCCGTTCGCGTTCCTGTCCGCTGAGGACGCCGCCGGAGTCCAACTCCGCGTGGATGTAGAGGACCTGTTCGTTCAACAGCGGCTTGACCATCGGGTACTCCAGCGAGTGCATCTGGTCGAGGAAGCCCCGAACGCTGAGTTCGGTCGAGATGAACGTCACCGTGACGTCCTCGTCGGTGAAGCCGTAGCTGAGCCGCTGTGAGAGGACGCTCTTGCCCGCGCCGTAGTCCCCCTCCATGAGAACGATAGCGCCACGGGGGATGCCACCCCGAGTTCCTCTCTGAGGCGGTCGTGTCCGTCGAGTCCGATGGGAAATTGAGTGTCAGTCATATCATGAAGTCCTGAAGTCGAACGTCTCTTCGTCGGTGTCGACGACGAGTTTCACGCGATGGTCGCCGGGCGACAGCGAGACGCCGGTGGCGTCGATTCGCACCACCGCGTTCGGCGTCCACTCGCTACCGCTGACGACGGACAGAGTCAGAGACGTCTGGTACCGACCGTCGACGAAGAGGTCGACGGTGGCGCTGTCGACCGGGAGGGTTCGCACCCCCGTGTTCTTCACGTAGAGGGTGAGCGTGTCGTTCACGTCGTCGTACACGCCGGCCTCCGGGTCCGAGATGATCTCCGCGTCCGTCTTGATAGAGCGGGAGACGTCGCCACCGCGGTCGTCGACCGCGTTCGAGATGCCGCTGACCGTATCGATGAGCACGCCAGCGACGCCCGCCGCGATGACGATACTCGCGATGAACAGGATGAGCGTGGGGACAGATATCTCCGCCATGTTATGTCACCGTAACGTCACTCGCGTCAGCGACACCTCGCTCCGTGACGATTTTGACACGCGATGGCTCGGTCATCGTGAGGTTCAACGTCATCGTCTCGCCCGGTTCCCAGAGGTCGGTTGCGGCGAGTCCGTCGACCCGTGCCGTCGCCGTCGACACGTACTGGTTGTCGACGAGGAGCGTCGTGCCGTTCACCGAAAGCGTCGTCGACCCCTCGTTCGAAACCGAGAGGTTCAGCGTGCCCGAAGTGGTGTTGTATCGGGCCGTCTCGACGGCGATTTCGGTGTTCCGACGGTCGAGCAGTCGCTCCTGGCGCTCGTCGTGCGCCTCGTCGACCTCCTCGAACGTGGTCGAGGTCGTCGTGACCAGCGTTCCCGCGGCGATGAACAGTCCGAGGAAGATGATCGCCGTCGCCCCGCTAACGCCGAATCCCATGGTGACCCCCTCCATCGGCGACGAGCGCGTCGAGCGCGCTCGCCTCGGGCGTTCGGTCGCCGAGTTTGCTCACGTACGAGAGGCTCGTCTCGTGGTGGCCCGCGGTGAGCGATCCGTTCTGTGCGTCGTCCCTGGGGCTCGCGACGGACCGGACGTAGGTGTCCAGCCTCGTCCGAACCGACGGGGAGATCCAGCCGAAGTCCTCGTAGAGGCGGAGGGCGCGGGACGCTCCGAGCGGCCCGCCGGCGGAGACGAGGAACTGCATCCACTCCATCGCGACCGACTCGGCCACGTACGTCGTCGGGAGCGCAGAGAGATACGGCTCGGACGCACCCGCAGGCTCCGCACCCAGTCCCGCGAGTCCCACGGCGTCGGCGTCGGTGTCGGCGGTGGTCGACGCCGGCGAGTCGTCATCGACCGCCGGGCCGTCCGAACCGGCCGGTTCGACCGAGTCGTCGAGGAACATCTCGTCGTCGGTCACCGCTTCCGCCGGTTCGACGCTCACCTCGCCGCGTGCGGTGTGACCGGGCGTCGTCGCCTCCGGGTCGAGGGCGTCGTCCGAGTCCGTGCTGGCGTCGGCGTCGAGGTCGGGCTCAGCGTCCGTCGGCATCTCGTCGGCAGCGGCGTCCGGCTCGTCACTCTCGTCGTCACCGTCCAACTCAACGTCCACGGTCACGTCGTCGATGGCTTCGTCCGCGTCGTCGAGGTCGACCTCTGTCTGGTCGGTTTCGACCTCTGTCTCGTCGATCTCGTCGGCCTCGTCGAGTTCAGCGGTCGCCTCAGCGTCTTCCTCGTGTTCGAGTTCGTCGACGTCCGTCTCCGGGTCGGACTCTCCGTCGAGGTCGTCTTGATCGTCGGGACCGTCGGCCTCCTCGTCCCAGCCGGCGTTCTCGTCGTACTCCGCTTTGAGGTCGTCGAACGAGACACCACCACCACCGCCGGAGTCGGCGGTCGCGTCGGCAGCGTCGTCCGCGTCCGGGGGTTCCTCGTCGAGGAGTTCGGACTGGTCGGTCTCCGCCCCGGAGAGTTCGTCCTCCGCGGCCTCTTCGGCCTGGGCCTCTGCCTCCTCGGGGTCGAGGTCGCCGAAGTCCTCGTCGAAGAAGCTCTCGGCGTCGGCGTTCACGACATCGGGGTCGAGGTCGGCCTCGTCCTCCTCCTCGGAGTCGAAGAGACCGAACGCGCCGTCGCCGTGTTCGAGCCCGCCCATCTCCCGGGCGTCGTCGACGAACGGGTTGATGCCTCGCGTCACCATCTCGTAGATGTCGAGGAGTTTCCGGATGGTGTCGTCGAGCTCGTCCACCGTCTCCCCGATCTGTTTGTTCTCCTCGCGGACGGTGTTCATCGTCGACGAGAGGCCGCCGAGTTCGGTCTCGAGTTCGCCGATTCGGTCCTCGAAGTCGGCGAGCGTGTCGGAGACGTCTCCGCTCACCTCACCGCCGGATTCGTCAGCGTTTCCGTCACCGAACTCGTCGTCGAAGTCGTCGTCGAACTCGCCGCCGAACTCGTCGAACTCGTCGCCACCCTCGTCGGTGGCGTCTCCGTCGTCGTCGAAGTCGTCGAAGTCGTCGTCGAACTCATCGAAGTCGTCGTCGAAGTCGTCCATGTCGTCCATATCGTCTCCTCCAGTAGCGTCGTCAGCGTCTCCGTCGCCGTCCTCGTCGTTGACCCAGTCCATCATTCCCATGTCGGTCGCCTCCGGTGGGCGCGATGGAGAGCCACTCCGTCGGTGGACGGAGCCGATGTCATCCGGGTGACACCGGCCCCGCCGGGCACCTGTTCCGATGGCGGGGGAAGAGCACGCATTGATATTCACGTAGAGATGAACGATACATGAAGGTTCCCACCCAGATATCGGGCGTGATAATGCACGCCGGCAAGCGATTTTTGCCGCCTTTCGACACGGGTTCGAGAGCCCTCTCATCGGTGAGAAGAGTTATTTGGACTGGTCACGAGGATGCATCCAGTCCGAGGATATCTCAAATGCCTGAACTCGTCGAAACCGGAATCGAAGGACTCGATTCCATCCTCAACGGTGGCATCGTAAAGAACGCCGCAGTGCTCATCAGTGGCAACCCGGGGACCGGAAAGAGTATCCTCGGGATGCAGTACCTGTACAACGGCGTGAAAGACCACGGAGACGGTGGGATCTATCTGACGTTCGAGGAGTCTCAAGCCGACATCGAGGAGGCGGCGCTCTCGATCGGATTCGAGCAGTGGCCCGAGTTCGTCGAGAACGGCGACATCAAGGTGTACGACAAGCGGACCCTCCTGCGCGATGGCGACTTCTCGGGAACGCTGGACAGGATCCTCGACGACCTCCAGTCGACCGACTACGACCGACTCGTCCTCGACTCGCTGACGATGTTCCAGCTCTTCTTCGAGGACGAGAAGGAGCAACGCCACTACCTCCTGAAGTTCATCGACATCCTCAAGGACTCGGGGCTGACCTCCCTCCTGACGACGGAGCAGTCGGCGATCTTCCCCGAGACCGAGATCGGCCTCGAGAACTTCCTCACCGACGGGAACATCTACCTGGTGCAGTCGCCCGCCGGTTCCACTTCGAACCGGTACGTCTGGGTGGCGAAGATGCGCAAGCAGTCGATCAAGAACTCGATGTTCCCGATGGAGATCACCCAGGGCGGCCTGAAGATCTACGAGCAGGCGGCCGGATTCTCGATGGTCGGCGAGAGCGCGCCGTTCTTCGGCGGCGGCGAACAGCCCGAGCGCTGAGCGGATACGCGGCCCTTCCCTTTCGAGTGCGACACGACGCGCTCACCGACGAGTACGGAACGCCGGACGAGAGGCGGGTCGACGTCGGACCGACGGACAGAACGGAGAGCGACTGTGAGGCGTCGGCGACCCCAGAACCGGCCGTAGTCTCGGCCGGAGAGGTGGCTCCCGACGCGCTGACGGAGAGACGAATCACGAGAAGAAGCCGGCGGTGCCGTCGGTTCGAAACGCCGGGCGTAGCGCTGGTGGGTTCGAGTCCGATAAAAGGTGGTTCGCGTGCCGATACAGCGGGTTCAGGACGGTCTCAGAGGAAGATGGTGTCGTCCTGGACGTTCTCGGGGATCGTCACCTCGACGCGGGTAGTCGCACCCGACGGCGTCGTGATGAGGAGCGTGCCCTCGTCACCGTTGTTCAGGTTCGCCCCGTTGAAGTTCGAGCCATCGAACGTGACCGACAGGACGTACTTGCTGCTGTCGTTGATGACAGTCGGGCCGGCGAGAGCCGTCGAGGTGTCGGACGCGGCGTACACCTCGACCGGGCTGGCGGTACCGTCACCGACCGTGGATCGGCTCTGTCCAGTGTCGCTGATCCACTGGACCGTCGACGACGTCAGGTTGACGTTGCCGGAGCCGGAGGCCTTCCGGACCGTGATGTTAACCATACTCGCCGAACCGCTCGTCACCTCGGTGTAGGCGTTGACCACGTCGAGTCGGTCGCTGACCTCACCCTGTGCTTCCTGTCCGGTCTGTTCTGCGCTTTCCTGCAAGAACCCGGCCGTGTTGACCAGGACCCCGGCCGCGATCGCGGCGACCAGTACCATCGCGATGAACACGATGAGCGTGCCGATGCCGACCTGACCGCGATTCTCGTCGTTGAAGATGTTGAATTCCATTGTTCCTCAGACCTCCACCACGCCGCCGCTCTCGGCGCTTTCAGGGATGCGGCCCTCGATGTAGGTCGATGCACCGGTCGACGTCGTCAGCTGGATCTGGAACTCGGAGCCCGTGGTGAGTTCGCCGGTGGCACCGATGCCGCCGTCGATGCTGAGCTGGAGTTCGACGCGGTCGGACTCGTCACGGAGGTAGTCCGCGTTACCCGAGATTGCTTCGCGAGCGACGTTACTGTTGTCGAGCGTCCCCGTCGTCGTCGTGCTGGGGCCGAGGTACGTGAACGTCACGTCCGAGATGTTGATGTCGTCAGAGCCCGACGCCTTGCGGACGGTCACGTTGACGCGGTCGTAGTCGCCGTCATCGTCCGTGTCCATGGCGTACGAGCTCACGACGTCGAGTCGGTCGCTGACCTCGCCCTGTGCTTCCTGTCCGGTCTGTTCTGCGCTTTCCTGCAAGAACCCGGCCGTGTTGACCAGGACCCCGGCCGCGATCGCGGCCACTAGTACCATCGCGATGAACACGATGAGGGTCCCGATTCCGACCTGACCCCTGTTGTCTGTGTCTTCGAACATGTTGGGTATTCTCGGCCGAATCCCCCGAAGGGGTCCGTGCCTTACTCGCTCGGAGCGGCAGCGGATACATAACCATACTCCCCTGATTATCACGAGAGAAAACCAATCAGCGATGCGAACACTCAGTATGATGCACGCGTCCGCGTACGGGTAATGGAACCAGTGAGAGCCCGAGCGAGAACAGTTCCACCGCTGATAAGCGGAGCAGTCGTCCGGACGCTCGCGAAACCGAGCCGAAAAGCCACGCAGTCCATCGAGCGGGGAGAGGAGTGCAGTCGCTCGGGACGACGGATGTGACGGATGAAGGAGACGGGTTTAGCTGTCCTGAGCGATACGGCGCCAGACGTCGTCGAGTTTGGTCTTGACCTCGGGACGCTCCGTGACGTTGAGGACGAGTTCGTCGTCGTCGAACCGGACGTTGATCTCGTCGACCTCACGGCGGTAGACGTTCGTCCGTCGGTGCTCGTCGGAGAGGACCCGGTCGTGGAGCGTCAGCAGTCCCGCCTCGGAGAGTTCTTCGATGCGCCGATAGCACGTGGCGATGGGGATGTCCAGCATGTCGCTGAACTCCTGCGCCGAGTGTGGCTGGTACGCGGACCGAAGGATGTCCGGATTGTAGTCGTTCCCGAGTGCCGCGAGAGTCTGATCGGGATCCATGAGTGTTTTCATCCATGATACCGATATATGTCAATGTATTGGTTGTGGCGCTGACGTGTACGGGTTCGTCGCCCTCCCAGCGGGGGTCAGAAGGCCCACTCAGAGAGAGTCGGGGCCCCGATGCGCTTATTATCGTCTCAGGCGAACGTGAACTATGCCACCGCACGGGTCGCGCGACGAGGAGGGTGTGATCGACCCGGAAGACCTCGACATCACGAAGAACGAACAGGTCAAGCAGTTGCGGGAGGGTCAGTACATCATCGCCACGGACGGCACGGCCGACGACGTCGCCGACCTCCGGGAGGACATCAAGGCCGAACTGGAGGCGGAGTCGACGCCGGCCTCCGACCCCCGGTCGGCCCTCGTCGACCACCTGGAATCGCTCTCGACAGCTAACGGCTTCGTCGTCGCGGGCCGGTTCGACGGTGACGTCCACGTCACAGAGAGCGCGTCGGACGACCCCGGCGCCGTCTTCCGTGACCTCCTCACGTGGTACGCGACACACGTTGACGAGGGCACCCCGTCGCCGGAGGTGCTCGGCATCCTCTGTCTCGCCGGGGAGGTACAGGTCCGCTACCCGGTCCGAACGCTCGTGGACCTCCTCGCCGCACACGACCTCTCGCCCGACGACTCCATCCGTGACCTCCTCGCCGCGGTCCGCGACGACGGCCTCGTGCTCCCGCCGGACGACGACGCGTCCGGGTGAGCAACAGCCACCATCTAAAATCATCTCTGATATCCGGCGGCGAGTCTTTATCAATCGCATTCCGATATCCAGACTGTATGGCTAGCACAGTACTGGTCGTCGACGACTCCGCGTTCATGCGGAACCTCTTGAAACAGCTTCTCGACGGCGAGCACGAGGTCATCGGTGAGGCGGAGAACGGCGTCGAAGCGGTCGAGATGTACCGCGAACTCGACCCGGACGTGGTAACGATGGACGTCGTGATGCCTATCAGAAACGGTATCGAAGCGACGTCGGAGATCAAAGAGCTCGACCCCGGCTCGTCGGTCATCATGTGTACGAGCGTCGGGCAGGAGGAGAAGATGCGCGAGGCGGTCGAGGCGGGCGCGGACGGCTACATCACGAAGCCGTTCCAGAAGCCGAACGTCCTGCAAGCGATCGACGACGTCGCGAAGGCGAAGGTATGAACCTCGACGTCCACGCGCTCCGGACGTTCAGTCAGCTGGCGCACTCGGGTGCCGAGACGGCCGCGTGGTCGTTGTCGGAGTTAACCGGCATCGAGACGCACGTCAACGTCACGAAAGTCGAACTCGAGACGGCTTCGGACGTCGAGTGCGAGTTCCGTGAACAGGACTTCGTCAGCATCCGCATCGGGTTCAGCGGCGGACTCGACGGCCGGACCATCCTCGCGTTCGACCGCGAGAGTGCGATGAACGTCGTCGAGGCCATCCTTCCGGGCGCGAGCGCGGGCGACGAACTCGCGACGTCTGGACTCAAAGAGATCGGGAACATCATGCTCGGTGGGTTCATCGACGGGTGGGCGAACCACCTCGGGACGACCATCGACATCACGACCCCGACGTACCTCGACGTCGACAGCGACGGACCGCTCGACGACTTCACCGTCGGGGACGAGGGATACGGCGGCGAGAGCGATCACATCATCGTCTTCCGAAACCAGCTCGAGACGGTCTCGGACCCGGTGACGTTCTACCTGTACATGGTCCCGACGGCGGATTCGGTCGAGACCATCGTCGACACCGCGACCAACGCCGAGGAGGCGCTTCCCATCGAGACGTTCACGGCGTTCAGCGACATGATCGCCGACGGCGCCGAGCAGGCGTCGACGGACATCTCGGCGATGACGGGGACGGAGACCACCGTCGACGTCTCGCGGCTGAGCTTCGTCCCCATCGAGGGCGTTCCGATGCAACTCGACGACACGACGCGCACCGGCGTCGTTCTGGAGTTCGAAGGCGTCCCCAGCGGGTACATCGCCATCCTCTTCGACGAGCCCTCCTCGGAGCGTATCGCCTCGGCACTCCTCCCCGGAGTCGACGCCGGTGCGGAGATGCGACAGAGCGCGATCCAGGAGATCGGGAACATCATCACGTCGGGGTTCATCGACGGGTGGGCCAATCGACTGGAGACGACCATCGAGATCTCGCCGCCACAGTTCGTCCACGACCTCGGACCGGCGATCATCGACCCGCTGGCGACGGAACTCGCCCAACAACAGGACTACGCGTTCCTCATCGACTCGACGATCCGGACCAACGACCACGAGTTCACCTGTGACATCTACGCTCTCCCGAACGAGAAGGAACTGCACGACGCCTTGGACCAGTTGACTGCACGACCAGCCTGATGGAAGTCTACTCGAGGAAGCCGCCGGCCCGACGAACGACCGACCGAATCAAGGTCGGCATCGCCGACTTCGCGGTCGGAGACAGCGAGAGTACGCTCTCGACGAGCGGGCTCGGCTCGTGCGTCGGGGTCGCGCTGTACGACTCACGCGCCGGTATCGTCGGCCTCGCACACGCGATGCTCCCCGCGGGGGAGGGGAAGACCGACGTCGCGAAGTACGTCGACACCGCCATCGACGCGCTCGTCGACGCGATGAGCGACGAGGGTGCGTCGCAGGGGCGACTGGTCGCGAAACTCGCCGGCGGGAGCACGATGTTCGAGTTCAAATCGACGGACGAGAGCGTCGGCGACCGCAACGTCGACGCGGCACGGGCGACACTCGCAGCGCTCCGCATCCCCATCGAGGCGGAAGACGTCGGCGGCGACCACGGCCGCTCGCTCGAACTCGACGGGGCGACGGGAGCGCTCCACGTCCGCTCGGCGGCCGCCGGTCGACAGACGCTCTGAGACGTTCGATATCACATCGGATAATGCGAGACGTAGCTTTATGTCTGACACACTACTCACTCACACTAACAGTCAGGCTCTCGTGAATACAACATGAACGTCAACCCCGAAGATTACGACCCCGAAGAGTTGCGTCGGATGGCAGCGGACCGACGGGAGTTCGACTACCCGAGAGTCGCACCGACGGACCGGAGGCCGAAGACCACGGCGAGGACGCACAGGCACGGTGGAGCGGGAACGGCCGCGCGGACGAACCCCAGTCGGGGTTCGAGCGTCAGAACGGCCGCCGCGACCGATACGACGAGCCGACCGACCGTGGTCGTGCCCGTTCGACGGCCCGTGGAAACCCGACGCCGAACCGGGGAGTCGCCGCGGACGCGCTCCGCTCGAACCAACTCGAACAGCTCTTCTTACACCAGTCGGCGATGGTCGCAGAGGAGATGACGAAGCCGTACCTCGGCTCGCTGCCACAGAAGTACGCCGCCGAACGGGTCATCTTCGACTGGCTCGAGTTCCTGGTGCTGAAGGGCGGGTTCAAACGGACGATGGACGCGCTCCGGTACTACCGGACCATCGAGTGGATCACGCCCGACGTCGAGGACGCGCTCCAAGACTACCTCGTGGGGTTCACGGAGGACGGACAGGGCGGTCACGACCTCGACGTCGACGACCACCAGCTCAGTCTGCTGTACGTCGCCCGCCTCGCCTCGATGACTTAAGTGGGTAGACGCCGAGCGGCCTATCATGGCAGACGAGGACGAGCCACAACCGGACGACGAGAGCGAGACAGACGCCGATGATTCTGCGGACGCCGACGAAGAGACGACCGTCCGCACACGCGCCGACGGACCGGTACCTGTCGGCGTGAAACTCGGCAGCACGCGGACGGTCATCTACGTCCCCGACGGGGACGGCTCGCTCCGAACCGTCCGAACGCTCACCTGTCTCGCGACGTACGAGGACGCCCTCACCGGCGACGAGCGCGTCATCTACGGCGAACAGGCCGCGAGGGAGTACCCCGACCGGGTCCGCTACATGCTCCGCTCGGGGCTCCCCGAGGACGACGAGAACGCCGACCTGGCGAAGCAGTTCTTCTCCGAACTCGTCCGCTCACAGGACATCCCGGCGGACAGCGCCGTCGTCTACGCGATTCCGACCATCGAGAACGAGGAGGGGCTCGCGAACCTCTCGGCGGTCATCGAGGAGAGCGGCGTCGGGGACGCGCTCGTCCGGTCGTTCCCCGAGTCGCTCTGTGGCTCCATCCCGGCGCTCGGTGACGACCTCGAGGCCGTCGACGAGATATTCATCGCCGTCAACATGGGGTCGACGAACCTCGAAGCGTGTGCGTACCGCCACGGAGAGCAACTCGCCCCGTTCTCGACGGGTTCGGTGACCGGGAACGAGGTCGACCGCCGCATCGCGAACGCCGTCGAGGAGGAGACGCAGGGCCGCGTCAACATCGACCGAACGACGGCCCGGGAGTACAAGGAGGAACACGGCGATTTCGTCGACTTCGAGCCCTTCACCGACGTCATCCAGCAGCCCGGCGGCGGCAGCCACGAGTTCACCATCGAGCGCTCCGTCATGGACCCCCTCGACGACTACGTCGACGAGGTCGTCGACGAGATCGCGAACAACTTCCTCTCCGAACTGGCGAACAGTCACATCAAGCCCTACCAGATCGCCCTCTCACGACCCATCGCGGTGACGGGCGGCATGGCCTGCATCCCCGGCATCGTCGAGGAGTTCGAGGAGCGCCTCGGCGAGGAACTGAACCGCGAGGTCGAAGCGACCGCTCCCGACCGACCGGACCTCGCGGCCGCACAGGGCGCACAACGCATCGCCGGCCGGCTCACAGAGCGACTCTAATCTCGAACATCGATGGCACCCGACGGCACCGACGACACGGTCGACCGGGGCGGTGACGTCGGAGCCGTCGACGACGAGTCCGAGGGAGTCGACAGCGACGCGACCGAGCCGTCACCGTTCGTCTGGGAGGCGGACCTCGACGACGCGAACGACGGGGACGAGCGAACCGAACCGACGCCGTCCGACGGCGCGTGGGCCGCCGACCCGTCTCCCCGACGAACGCTCGACCCCGACCGGTACCTCTTCGCGGGGGAGACGGCGAGAGAACGTGTCGACGTGGGGTGTGGCTGGGTCGTCGCGACGAGCCACCGGCTCCTCGTGTTCGACCCCGACTCGTCGGGCAAGCGGTTCGTGACGGTCGACCGGCCGAACGTCGTCGGTGTCGGGATGCGAGGGAGGGGACACACCCAGGTCCGGTCGTACGCCCTCCGGGCCGGCCTCTACGCCGCCGTCCTCCTCGTGGGAGGACTCGCGGCGCGCTCGCTGGGCGTGCAGTCGCTGTTCGCCGCGAGTCCCGACGTTGGGAACACGCCCGGCGTCGGCGGCCTGGTCTCGCTACTCTCGCTCGTGGGAACGCTCGTCGGCCTCCTCGTCGACCTCCTCGTCTTCGGCGGACTCGCGCTCGGCCTGGTCGCGGTCGGCCTCGGCGGGTGGTATCTCCGGGGGCGACAGCCGACGCTCGTCGTCGAGCGCGCCGGCGAGGACGACATCGAACTCGGACTCCCGTCGCACGCGGTCGGCCGACGCGCCGTCGAGGGCCTCGAACGGGCCCTCGCCGAGGAACTCGCGGTCGGGGACTAGACGGGGCCGGTCAGGACTGTCCGGCGCGGAACGCGGTTACCTCCTCGCGGGTCGGGAGCGCCGTCATCGCGCCCGGAGCGGTCGTGGTCACCGCGGCGACGGCGTTGGCGAACCCGAGCGCCTCGCCGAGGTCAACGCCGTCGACGAGCGCGGCGATGGCGCCCGCGGTGAAGGCGTCGCCCGCACCGGTCGTGTCGACCGGGTCGACCGCGTAGCCGTCGTGGAACGCCGTTTCTGTCCCCGACGCCCACGGCGCGTCGGCGGTCGACGCGGCGAACGACCCCTCGCCGCCGAGCGTCAGGAACACCGTGTGGGGGCCGCGCTCCAGCAGTCGGTCGGCCGTCGCTTCGGGACCGTCGTACTCGATGTTGGCCGCTGCGAGGTCGTCCGGCGACGCCTTCAGCACGTCCACCTGCGGGAGGAGGTCGTCGATGGTCTCGACGAACGAGAACTCCTCGTCCGCCCACAGTTCCGGGCGGGCGTTGGGGTCGAACGAGACCGTCGCTCCGCGCTCTCGAGCGCGCTCGACGAGGTCGAGCGTCGCCGTCCGGGCGGGGTCGTCCGCGAGCGTGACGCCGCCGACGTGGACCCAGTCCAGTCCGGAGAGCGCCTCGTCGTCGATGGTTCCGGGCTGGAGCCGGGTGTCGGCGCTCTCGTGACGGTGAAAGGAGAACTCGCGCTCGGCTTCCTCGCCCAGGCTGACGAAGGCGAGGCCGGTCTTCGCGGCCGGGTCGACCTCGATGTATCTGTCGTCGAGTCCGGCGTCGGCGAGCGTCTCGCGGAGGTAGTCTCCGAACGCGTCGTCGCCGACGCGCGTCCAGAACAGGGGCTGGGCGTCGAGGTGTGCGAGGCCGACGGCGACGTTCGCGGGTGCGCCACCCGCGCGGCGCGAGAACGACTCGACGGCCGCGAGCGGGCCGGTCTGTTCGGGGATGAAGTCGATGAGCGTCTCGCCGGCGACGAGGACGGATCGTGTCATGCAACGGGGTTCAGGTGGTAGGCAGTTGAAACCCGTCGGTCGTCGCTCGACGGGAGCGGCGCGGTCCGTGGTCGTTATGTCGGCTCGCATCCCCTTGCCAGATATGACGCGCGACCCGCTCGCCCCGTTCGACGACCGGGTGTTCGACGCCGTCGCCGAGGAGTACGACGCCTCGACGACGACGCTCCGTGACCTCGTCCGGCGGCAGCAGGAACTGGTGCGACGGCTGCCGGGCGTCGACGACATCGTCTACGAGTGGCGCAGGGGGTTCCCGAACGACCCGGTGGTCGAACGGCGCGAAGAGGCGTACTACCTGTCGGTCGCGGACACGGTCTGGCCGGAGTTCGCGACGGCGCTCTCGCTCGACGACAGGGAAGCGACGCTGTTGCGGGCGGTTCATCGGCGTCAACTGGAGGCGAGCGTCGGCGGCCGGCCGACAGGAGAACGCGGAGCCATGGTCCTCACGCGGGAGTGAGGAGAGGGCCACGGCCCTCAGTCCGTCGACGCCGCCTGTGACTCGGGACCTTCGGTGGACATCGGAGTGGTCTCGCGGAGTCGGATCCGGACGACCGTGCCACGCGGTTCGTTCTCCTCGAAGTAGAGGTGGCCGTTCGACCGTGTGACGATCCACTCGACGAGCCAGAGGCCGAGTCCGCTCCCGTGGCTCAGCGGCGTCTCGGTCCCCTCGGTGAAGACCCGCCGTTCCGACTCGGGGATGCCCGGGCCGTTGTCCGCGACGGCGACCTCGACGTAGTCGACGCCGTCGTCCGTGACGGGGTCGATCGTGACGGAGATCTGTGGGGCGACGCGGTCGTTGTGCTCGATGGCGTTGTCGATGAGGTTCATCATGGCCGAGTCGATGAGGTCGTCGGCGAGCACCCACTGCTCGTCGGGGAGGTCGGCGACGACGATGGCCCCCGGGAACTCCTCTTGGATGCTGTCGAGACGGTCGCGGATGGACTCGGTGATTTCGAGCGGTTTCTCCACCCCGTCGGTGCTGTGGAGCGTGTAGTCGATCTTGCGCGTCTGCTCGCCGAGTTCGACGAGCGTCTCGGCCTTCTTTCGGATGACGCGGGCGTGCTCTTTCGCCTCGGCGGTGACGTTGCGTTCGAGGAGGAGGTCCGCGTGGCCCTGAATGACGTTGACCTCGTTCCGGAGGTCGTGTCGGAGAACGCGGTTGAGTACTCGCAGGCGCTGTTCGTAGCGGCGACGAGCGGTCACGTCGCGGGCGTTCACCACGACGCCCTGGACGGTCGGGTCGTCGACGAGGTTCACGCCGACGGCCTCGAACGTCCGCCACGACCCGTCGGCGTGACGAACGCGGTACTCCGCGCGCTCCTGGGTGCCCTGTTCGTCCGCGAGGAGTCGTTCGAACAGGCGTCGGATCTCGTCTCGGTCGTCGGGATGAAGCAGTTCGAAGGCCTCCCGACCGATCATCTCCTCGGGGTCGTGCCCGAGCGTCCGCTCGAACGAGGGAGCGCAGTACACGCGCGTCCCGTCCGGGGCGACGACCGTGATGAGGTCGCGCGAGTTCTCGATGAGTGCGCGGAACTCCTCCTCGGTGCGTCGCCGTTCGGTCACGTCGCGGAGCATGATGAGGTGGCCGCGTTCGTGCGCTCCCTGGCCGTCGAACCGACTCGCGGTCGCCTCGAAGAACCGGTCGCCGTCGGACGCGTCGACGACGAACTCCTCGCGGGCCATCGGGTCGTCGACGATGCGCTGGAGCGTCGGGCCGTAGTCGGGAACGTCGGCGAGGCGCCGACCGAGGAGGCTGTCCTCCTCGGTGTCGAATATCTGTCTGGCGCGGGGGTTCGTCTCGACGACCCGGCCACGGTCGTCGACGACGACCGCGCCGTCGCGGAGTTCGCCGACCACGACGTCGCGAGCGATGGGGGACAGGTCGAACAGTTGGTAACGGTAGAAGCCGACGAGGATCGCAACCGAGGAGAGGCCGAACGCGACGGGCGTGACGTCGAGACCCGCCGCCGAACCAGGGGCGTCCGCCGACAGGAGCGACGCGACGACCGGCACCACCGAGGCGGCGAGGACGACCGACACCTGTCGCCGGTAGAGCCGACGCGACCGCCGGTACTGCACCACCAGACAGCCGAGTCCGGCGAGGACGAGCACGCCCGTGTACACCCCGTGGAAGAGAAGGAGCGGCCCGGCGGCCGTCGAGACCGTCGGGAGGACCCCGAAGGCGGTGGCCTCGGAGCCGGCAAGGAGGAAGTCGTGTCGACCGGCAGTCACCACGATGCCGATGACGACCAGGGGCTCGACGGCCAACAGCGTGGCCGTCCACGAGGTGAGCAGCCCCTCGTACCGCGTGTACGAGAGGGCGAAGGCGAACCAGAACGTCGCGAGGGAGGCCGCACCAAACCAGAGGACCTGAAGCCAGAGGGCACGGCCGGCGGGGGTCGTCGAGAGGAGCGAGAAGCCGTAGGCGGTGGCCCACACGGCGGCCGAGAGGGCGGTCGCCGCGAACATGAGCGGGACCCGCTGGGTGTACGAACGGACGCGCCCGAGAACGACGATGGCCGTCACGGCGGACACGACGCCGGCAGCGAAGAGCGCCCCAGCGTAGACTATCTCCGTCAGCATCGTCTGCTTACACTCCCGCTACGGCTACCTTGTCTCAACAGTCGCGGTCACCTAACTGTCCGTCCGATTCGGTGTCGTGTAGTTAAAGTGTGACTCCCGAGTATCTGTTCTGATACTTTTAGCCGTTGTCGTCCCCGCTCACGGGTTCTCGAAGTGTCAGAAACGGTCGTCACTCACGACGACGGTCGGCGCTCAAAGTCCCAGTTGTCGACCGAGGACGAGGTGCTGGATCTCGGAGGTCCCCTCGCCGATCTCCATCAGTTTCGCGTCGCGATAGAAGCGCTGTGGGGCGAAGTCGGTCGTGTAGCCGTAGCCGCCGAGAACCTGAACGGCGTCCTCTGCGACCTCACGGGCGGCCTCGCTGGCGTCGAGTTTCGCCAGCGACGACTCGGTGGTGACGCGCTCGCCCGCGTCGTAGCGGACCGCGGCCTTGTGGGTCAGGAGGCGCGCTCGCTCCGTCTTGCGGTACATCTCGACGAGCATGTCGCGGACGGCGTCGAACTTCGAGATTGGCTGGCCGAACTGCTCGCGCTCCAGTGCGTACGCGCGCGCCGCGTCGTACGCCCCCTGCGCGAGACCCACGGAGAGCGCGGCGATGGAGATACGTCCGCCGTCGAGCGTCTTCATCGTCTGTGTCCACCCCTCCCCTTCGGCGCCGAGGAGTCGGTCGGCGGGGAGGCGACAGTCGTCGAACTTGATCTCACACGTGGGCGAGCAGTTCAGCCCCATCTTCTCCCAGACGGTCGTCACCTCGAAGCCGTCGTCGTCGGGGGAAACGATGAACGTCGAGATGCCGTCGTACCCCTTCTCCGGGTCCGTGACTGCCTTCACCAGAACCGAGTTGGCGACGTTCGCGTTCGTGATGAACTGCTTCGTCCCGTTCAGCACCCACTCGTCGCCGTCTCGCTCGGCGGTGGTGTCCATGTCGCTCGCGTCCGACCCGCTTTCGGGTTCGGTGAGCGCCCACGCGCCCATCTCCGTTCCCTCGGCGAGCGGCCGGAGCCACCGCTCCTTCTGTTCGTCCGTCCCGAACAGGTCGATGGGCTTCGAACCGAGCGAGACGTGCGCCGCGTACGAGAGTCCGATGCCCCCCGAGACCCGTCCCAGTTCTTCGGTGACCAGGGCGTACATCAGCTGATCGCCGCCGAGGCCGCCGTACTCCTCGGAGACCGGGATGCCCATCACGTCCAGGTCTCCCAGTTCCTCGAAGACCTCCCGCGGGAAGCGGTGTTCCTCCTCGACCTCCTGGGCGATGGGGGCGATCTCCGCCTCGCAGAACTCCCGGACCTGGTCGCGGACCATCCGGTGTTCCGCGCCTACCTCGAAATCCATGGGCAAACCTTGCCAGAGCGCGAGCATAAAATCAGCGCCGGTGCGCTCGCTCAGTGCCCCCGAGCGGGTTCGTTTCGGGAGCGGATTTCGCTCGAATCAGCGTTGAATCGGTGTTCGGGTGGATTTCCACTCGGACCGGGCACGATGAGCGACACACGAGCGCGGTGAACCGCAGCCTCGAACTTCCCCAGCCAGTGGCTCGCGGACGAAGCCGCGAGCCTGACCCTCGCGCACTGTTCGCTGGCGGACGGAACCGCGAAAGCGTGCGCCGGAACGTCCGTGAGGGTGACGCGCGAGGGATGAGCGGAGCGAGACGCTTCGCCGGCCGGCCGGGCCGGTTAGCTGAACCGCGACGACGTGCGTGGCACACAGCCCACTCACGAACGGGCTCTATTCACCACGCGCGCCCGCGAACTTATCACCCTCCACCCCGAACGGAGAGAGCGTGGAACTGCGCCGCCTCGTCCGTGGTCGACTCGGCTGGGCTCAGCTCGAACGAGTCGTCCGAACCCTCCAGGACCGCTACGACCGCCAGCAGGCGCACATCCGGTTTCTCGACGCGGACAACTGGCTCTCGACGCCGATGGTGCTGGACGAGGAGCTGTTCGTCAAGGTCATCTCGCGGCAGAACTCGCTCGTCCACGCCCTCATCACCACCGGCCGGAACCTCGGCGCGTTCTCCTCGGGAACCGAGGGCTTCTTCGAGCACTTCGGGACGCCCTACGAGATGGCGAAACACGAACTCGAAGCGACGCGACGCATCCGGGAACTCGGGTTAAACGCCCCCGAACCCATCGAGGCCCTCGAAGTCGACGACCTCGGCGTCGTCGTCCTCGAATATCTCCCCGAGTTCCGCCCGCTCGACCAACTCGACCGCGAGGCCGAGGCGGCGCTCGCACCGGACCTGTTCGCGGCGCTGCACACGATGCACGAGAACAACCTCGCTCACGGCGACCTCCGCGCGGAGAACGTGCTCATCCTCGACGACGAACTGTACTTCATCGACGCGACCCGGGTGCGAGAGGACGCCGCCGCGGACGCGAAGTCGTACGACCTCGCCTGCGCGCTCGCCGCGCTGGAACCGCTCATCGGCGCGCGAGCGACCGTCGAGGCCGCGCTCACTGCCTACTCCATCGACGACCTCGTCGCCGCCCTGGAGTTCCTCGACTTCGTCAACATCCGCCCCGACCACGACTTCGACGCCGCCCGGCTGAAGGGCGAGATCGAAAAGTGTGCGACCTGACTCCCCCGTCGACGCTCACCACTCCATCCCGCCGTTGATGCCGAGCACCTGCCCGGTCATGTAGCTCGCCTCGTCGCTCGCGAGGTAGCGGACCATCCCGACGACGTCCTTCGGGTCGGCAAAGCGGTCCAGCGGAATCCGGGCACGGATCTTCTCTCGGACCCGCTCGGGCACCTGTTCGAGCATGTCCGTCTCGGTAAAGCCCGGCGCGACGCAGTTGGCCGTCGAGTCGTGACGCGCGAGTTCGAGCGCGATGGTCCGAGTGAACGCGATGAGGCCGCCCTTCGAGGTGGCGTAGTTCGCCTGACCGTAGTTGCCCTGCTGGCCGACCACACTCGAAATGTTGATGAGTCGGCCCGCATCGGCGGACTTGATGTCCTCGAAGAACACCTTCGTGCAGTTGAACGTGCCTCCCAGATTCGTGTCGATAACCCGGTTCCACTCGTCGTACGTCATGTCCTCGAACTTCCGGTCGGCGGTGATGCCCGCGTTGTTGACGAGGACGTCGATCGGGCCGAGTCGGTCGTGGACGTCGCGCGCCATCCGTTCGACCTGCGTCGGGTCGGAGACGTCCGCCCCGACCGTGATCGCCGTCTCGCCGTCCGCCTCGATGACTTCCTTGACGGCCTCGGCCGCGGCGTCCGACTGGTGGTAGTTCACGACGATGTCCGCCCCGCATCGGGCGAATTCGAGGGCGATTTCGCGACCGATGCCGCGCGACGATCCCGTGACGAGACAGGTCCGTCCCGCGAGCGGGTGTGGGTCCAGTGGCTCTAAACGCTGTGTTGTCTCGGACATCCCGTGACAACTGGGGATGTGACGTGTTAACTGTTGGTATAGTCACCCCGAGAACCGCTGACCAGAACGCGTTTGTGCCTCGCCCAACTCCTCGAACTCGATGCCCTCCACCCATCGTTCGTCGCGTCCGCCCTGTCGTTCATCCCCTCCCCGCCCGGTCCAGACCGCACACGCGGCGTCGACCCGCGACTGATGCCGGCGTTCACGACGCGGTTGGCCGACGGCTGGCAGCGCGCGCTCGACGCCCTCCCACTCGCACTCGTTCCGCTCGTGCTCGGACTCGCCGACGTGGAGAAGATACGGTCGGTCGTCGCGTTCGACGGCTTCCACGTCGGGTTCAGACTGGGGCTTCCCGTCTCGGTGGTCACGCTCTGGCAGTTCGTGAGCGTCCCGCAGTCGGGGGTGAACGTCGATGCCGGCGTGCCGCTCGACGCCCTTCCCGTCGCCGTCGCCACCGTCCCTCTCTTCCTCGTCGTACAGGCGGGGCTCGCCGCGGGCTACTTCGGAGCCGTCGCGGACCACCTCCAGAGCGGAGAGTACCGGTTCGTCGACAGCGTGCGCGAGCATTTCGTCCCGTTCCTCGTGTTGACCGTCCTCCCCGTCCTCGTCTTGCTCCCCGTCGCGCTCGGGGTGTTCGGACTCGGCGCGGCGGGCGGACGGTCGATGGCGCTCTTGCCGGTCGTCGTCCTCGGCGTGCCGGCGTTCGTCCTCGTCAGCTACCTGTTCTACGCCACGCCGTACCTCGTCGTCCTCCGCGAGACGGGCGTGCTCGACGCCGCCCGCGGGTCGTACGCGCTCGCCGTCGCCGGCGGGCCGTATCTCGCGTACGCGGCCGGCGTCGCCCTCTTCGTTCTGGTCGTCTCCCCGCTGATGACTGTTCTCGTCGTGGGCGTTCCCTTCCTCGGCCTGCCGGTCGGCCTCCTCGGCGGGAGCGTGCTCGGCCTCGCGTTGAACGTCGCGACGATGCGGTTCGTGGCCGACATCGACGAGGACTCTCCGGCGCTCGGCGCGTGGGACGACGCTCCCACGCCCGATGCCGACCGCGACCCGTGAGCGTCCGCCGTTCGCCCTCGGAAGACGTACCACCGCCGGTCTCGCGTCCCCAAGACGGTCGACGACGACGGGATTACGGCGTCGTACACGAACGGCGTCGTCGAAGTCCGACTGCCGGTCGAGACGGAAGCGACGGTCACTGGCAGGCGCATCGAGATGGAGTCGTAACGAGCGCCATTCCGCGCGACACCGCGTGACTTTTCCGCCGCCGAGGTCGGGTAGCGACGGTTCCGGCCCCGGCGTCGGCCCCGGCCCCAGCGGTCGGAGACGACGGCCGGTTCAGGCGTCGTCGACGCCGACGGCACGCTCGAACAGCGTCACGTTTCTCCGGTTGGCCTTCCAGACGACGTCGAAGAGGTCGCCGACGACGGGCACCGACCCGACGGCGGCGTCGACAGCGATGTTCAAGAGCATTCGGGCGACGACCGAGCGGGGGACGCCGCTGCGGACCGCCTCGAAGACGATGTACAGCGAGAGGACGGCGGCCGCGAGGTCACCGGAGAGGGGGAGCAAGCCGACGAGTGCGTCGAGGCCGACCTTCACGTTCACGACAGGAATCGTAACGGCGTCGTCGAGCAGCGTCGCGACGTGACGGGCGCGGCGGAGTCCCGGAGGGACGGTATCTGTCATACACACACCACGACAGCCCCGGATAAGGGTCTGGCGACCGTCGTCGCCCGCGACGGCACTCGGTGGCTCGACCCACGCGGCACGTCGCCACCGGCTCTGACGTCCCCGACGTCCGTTCGGGGCGGGCTATTTGTCCTCGCGACCGGTACTGTCGGACATGAGCGGGCTGGAGACACACGAAGTCCCCGAGGCGGTCGAGACGGACGGGTGGCGGCTGACGGTCGACGGCTGCGTCGACCGGCGTCTCTCGCTGTCCCACGACGACCTCCGGGCGATGGAACTGGCGAGCGCGACGGGCGACTTCTCCTGCGTCGAGGGCTGGACCGCGACCGACCTGTCCTGGCGAGGCGTGCGCGTGGTCGACCTGCTCAGGTGCGCCGGCCCCGACGAGGAGGCGGCGTTCGCGCTGGTCCACGCGATGGACGGCGAGTACGCCTGCGGCTACTCGCTGGACGACTTCGGCGGCGCGCTGCTCGCGCTCGAACTCGACGGCGAACCGCTCCCGGTCGAGCACGGCGGGCCGGCGCGGTTGGTGCCGGCGGGCGACAGCGACTGCTGGGAGAGCGTCAAGTGGGTGTCTCGGATCGAACTCCACGCGACCGAACCCGCCGACACGGCCCGGGAGCTAGCGCTCTCGCGATTGCGGTAGCCAGACGGCAGAATGGGCGGCGCTCACCGCCCTCCGAGCGACTCAGCCCCCGAGGTAGAGTCGGGAAACCTCGGGGTTGTCGAGCAGTTCGTCGGCCGCGTCCTCGTACGCGACGGTCCCCTGGTCGAGGACGTATCCTCTATCGGAGATACCGAGTCCCTCGCGGGCGTTCTGTTCGACCATCAGGATCGCCGTACCGAGTTCGTTCACCGTCTTCACGTCCTCGAACACCTCGTCGACGATGTTCGGCGCGAGTCCCGCCGAGGGTTCGTCGATGAGCAGCACGTCGGGGTCCATCACGAGCGCCCGGGCGAACGCCAGCACCTGCCGCTGACCGCCGGAGAGCGTCCGCGCCTTCGCCGACCGCTTCTCCTCGAGGATGGGGAACCGGTCGTACAGTTCCCGGATGGTCTCCTCCAGGCCGGAGCCCTTGGCGACGCCGCCCATCCGGAGGTTCTCCTCGATGGAGAGCGAGCCGAAGACGTTGTCCACCTGCGGCACGTACCCCACCCCCTCGCGGACGAGGTCCTCGGGGGCCATCCCGGTGATGTCGCGCTCGCCGAGGTGGACCTGCCCGGCCCACGGGTCGAGGAGGCCGAAGACGGTCTTCAGCACGGTGGACTTGCCGGCCCCGTTCGGCCCGATGATGCAGACGATTTCCCCCTCGTCGAGGTGCAACGAGAGGTCGTCGAGCACCTGCGCCTCGCCGTAGCCGGAGTCGACGCCCTCGACGCTGAGTGCGCGAGCCATCACTCCGCACCCCCGAGGTACGCGTCGATGACGCGCGGGTCGTTTCTGACCTGTCTGGGAGAGCCCTCCATCAGGACGCGCCCCTGGTCGAGGACGATGACCGGGTCGGCGAGGTCCATGATGAACGGCATGTCGTGCTCGATGATGAGGAAGGTCTGCCCCTCCTCGTTCAACTCCCGGATGAACCGCTTGATGTCGTTCGCCAGCGTCGGGTTGACGCCCGCGACGGGTTCGTCCAGGAGGAGGATGTCCGGGTCCGTCGTGATCGCTCGGGCGAGTTCGACGAGTTTCAGCTGTCCGCCCGAGAGGTCCGTCGACGGCTGGTCGATGAGGTGGTCGATCTCGAACCGCTCCAGCAGTTCCTCGGCGCGTTCGAGGTTCCGTCGCTCCTCCCGTTCGACCTCGCTCGGCGAGACGAAGAGGGAAACGATGGACTCGCCCGTCTGCGGCTGTGGCCCGACGAGCATCGCCTCGCGGACGGTCATTCCCTCCAGCCGGCGGGGCGTCTGGAACGTCCGAATCAACCCTTGTCGAGCGCGGTCGTGCGGCTCCGAGTCGGTCACGTCGACGTCGTTGACGAGCACGCTCCCCTCGTCCTCGTCGTAGAAGCCCGAGATGAGATTGAACAGCGTCGACTTGCCGGCGCCGTTCGGACCGATCATCCCGGTGATGGTCCCGCGCTCGATTTCGAGGGAGACGTCGTCGGTGGCGACGAGGCCGCCGAACGCCTTCTTCAGCCCCTCGACGCGGAGCACCGCGTCGTCCTTGTCGAGGTCCGCACCCTCGTAGGTGAGCGAGTCGCTGTCGCCGCGCGTCATGCTCACCGTCCGTCACCTCCCTCGGAGCCGCCGTCGGTCGCCGGAGAGCCACGCGCCGACGAGCGGGCGCTCGGCCAGATGAGTTCGTCCTTCGGGGGGAGGAGGCCGTCCTCGCGGAACCGGATGACGAGGATGATGAGCAGGCCCACGAACAGCAGTCGCAGGGGCGCGACGTCGATGCCGCCGAAAATCGCGAAGTCGTTGAGAAAGCGGGTGCCCTCGCGGATGGCGATGACGGTCAGCGCGCCGAGGACGGCTCCCCGGTTTGAGCCGGTGCCGCCGAGGATGACGGCGACCCAGATGTAGAACGTCGTCAGCGGAACGAGGTCGCCGGGGCCGATGAAGAGGTTCATGTGGACGTAGAAGGCCCCCGCGATGGCCATGATGACCGAGCCGATGACGAACGCCTGCATCTTGAACGCGAAGGTGTTCTTCCCCAGGGCCTCGGCGAGGTCCTCGTCCGAGCGGATGGTCCGCATCACCCGCCCCCACGGCGAGCGGTGGACGCGCCGGAGGAAGAGGTAGACGACGCCGATGAGGACGGCGACGATGGCGACGTTGGTCGCGTTCTGCGTGAGCGGAAGCGGTTCCAACAGTCGGGGTATGCCGGTGAGGCCCTGACTTCCTGCGGTGAGGTCGCGCTGGTTGAGGATGAACAGACGGATGACCTCCGCCAGGCCGAGCGACGCGATGGCGAGGTAGTCCTCTCTGAGCCTGAGCGTCGGAATCCCGATGAGGACGGCGACGACTGCCGAGAGGACGATGGCCGCGACGAACCCCGCGATGGGGTGAAGTTCGAGACCGAGCGGCGACGAGGGAGCGGTGAGAAGCGCCGCCGAGTACGCGCCGATGCCCCAGAAGGCCGCGACGGAGAAGTTCAACAGCCCCGCGTAGCCCCAGTGGACGTTCAGCCCGAGCGTGAGCAGGACGTACATCCCCCCAGCGCCAGGAGCGAGAGGAGGAACGGGAGTTTGACGACGCCCAGCAGAACGCCCACGAGGAGCAGGCCAGCGGCGACGGCGACGCCACCGACGACCGACCGTTCCGAGCGGCTCTCGCCGAGGAGTCGCTCGACCGCGCTCATACCGTCTCACCCATGATGCCGCGGGGCCGCACGAGCAGGATGACGACCATGATGAGAAACGCGACGGCGGGGGCGTACTCGGTGCCGATGGGGACGCCGACGAGCCGCAGAATCGGAGTGAGTTCGTGGACCATCCCGATGACGAACGAGCCGAGCATCGCCCCGTAGACCGAGCCGATGCCGCCGAGGATGACCGCGGCGAACACGACCAGGAGAATGTCGAAGCCCATCCGGGGGCGGACGAGCGTCTCCAGCCCGAGGAACACCCCGCCCGCAGCCGCGAGCGCCCCGCCGATGATCCACATCGCGAGGATCACCTCGGAGGTGCGAATCCCGCTCACCCGTGCGAGGTTCGGGTTGTCGGCCGTCGCGCGCATCTTCCGCCCGAGGGTCGTGTACTGTAAGAGGAAGTGCAGACCGACGACGAACGCCACCGCGAGAACGATGATAGCGAGCTTTCGCGGCGTGACGGCGACGCCGAGTGCGTCCTGGACGGCGGGAATCGGCCCGGATCGCTCGACGCCGTACCGCTGGGCGTCGGGGCCGAACCCGATGAACACCAGCGCGCGGTACGCGAGCGCGACGCCGATGCTCGTGATGAGCAGTTCGACCGAACCGGCGTCGAGCGGCTTGTAGACGATTCGGTTCGTCAACACGGCCACGAGAGCCGCGGCGGCCATCCCGACGACGAGGGCGACGAACACCCACAGCGGGAGGCTGAAAACCGAGCCGGGAACCGTCGACTGCAGGACGCCCGCGGAGGCGAGCGCGCCGAACGCGCCGACGGTCATCAGGTCGCCGTGGGCGAAGTTGGCGAAGTCGGCGATGCTGTACACCAGCGAGAGACCGATGGCCGCGAGCACGATGATGCTGCTGAAGACGAGGCCGTTGACCACGAACTGCAGGGCGCTCACCTGCAGCAGGGGGAGCGCGACGCCCGTCGTCATGGGGAGACGCCTCTCTCGTTGCCCCCTCGCGGTGGCGGGGACGACGGGCCGGTCGTGCAGCGAGACACGGCGAGCATCTTAGCTGGAGATGTACTCGATGGTGGTGTACGCGTGGTCTTCGACGCCGTACACGCGGTAGAAGCCCGGCGGGTCGCCGTTCTCGTCGAGGTCGACCGGACCGGAGACGCCCTGGTAGTTGATCTCCGAGGCCGACGCGCCCTCGTTGAGCATGTCGAGCGCGTCCTGCGGCGTGGTGACCTCCGTCCCCTCGGGTCGGGTGACGTCGCGGACGACCTCCATCAGCGCCTCCTCGGTGAACTCGTCGGCCGCGGCGGCGGCGAGCGCGGAGACGACGACGGCGTCGTAGGCGTACGCCGACCACACCGTGGGTGAGGCGTCGTACTCGCTCTCGAACTGCGAGACGAAGGTCTGGTAGTTGTCCTGTTCTTCGGGGGCGCTCTCGGTCACGCCCTTCATGCCGTTGAACGCGCCCTCCTGGGTGTTGCCGAGGATTTCGTCGGCGATGGTCGACTCGGCGCCGTAGTACTGCACCTGCTCGTTGTACCCCTGGTCGAACGCCTCGTTGGCCATCACGATGAACTCGTTGGCGTAGGTGATGAACAGCCACGCGGAGGCGTCCGTGGAGGCCATGCTCGTGAGCGTCCCCGAGTACGAGGACTGCCCCTGGTCGTGCGGTTCGTTGTAGACGACCTCGCCGTCGAACTCCTCCGGGAAGACGTCGTTGAACCCCGCCCCGTAGTCGTTGTTGAGCCACGTCGCCGCGACGGTGTCGTGGCCGTCCTCGCTCACGAGGTTCGCGAGCGCGGTCCACTTCTCCGTCCCCGCGGGCGACATCCGGTTCAGTTCCGGCTTCTCCGTGAGTCGCGGCGAGGTGGAGTTCTGCGATATCTGCACCACGCCGTTCGGGTTCGTCACCGAGTCGTGGATGGCGATGGAGACGCCCGAACTGACCGCCCCGATGAGCAGCGGAACGCCGTCCTGGTTGACGAGTTTCTGCGCCGCGCTGATACCCGCCTGATTCGCGGACTCGCTGTCCTCGACGACGACCTCCAGTTGACCGCCGTCGCCGATGCCGGCCTCGTTGATGGCCGCGAGCGCGAGGTCCTTCCCCCGCTGATTCCGCTGGCCGTACGGGGCGAGCGAGCCGGTGAGCGCGTCGACCATCCCGATGGTGTAGGTGTCCATCCCGCCCGAGTCACCGCCGGAGTCGGACTCCGTCGAGGTGTCCTCACCGTCGGAGCCGCCCGAGTCGTCCGAACCGCCGGAGTCCCCGGAGCCCCCCGAGTCACCCGAACCGCCGGAGCCACCCGAGTCGCCCGAGCCGCCCGAATCGCCCGAGTCTTCCAGA
Source organism: Salinigranum rubrum (assembly GCF_002906575.1). Classification (NCBI taxonomy): domain Archaea; kingdom Methanobacteriati; phylum Methanobacteriota; class Halobacteria; order Halobacteriales; family Haloferacaceae; genus Salinigranum; species Salinigranum rubrum. The sequence continues at coordinate 1,532,027 of NZ_CP026309.1, read as the reverse complement.
CAGCCGGCCAGTCCGACGAGGCCGAGGCCGGAGAGTTTGACGAGGTCCCTACGTGTCCAGTTCTGCATGCGAGTCGGTTTCATGGCGAACTATCACGTGGTATCGAGAGACCAGGCTTATAGATGAAACCGCCCATGGTAGGGGCCGCGAGACAGTGTCTCGCTCCCGGGCAGCGTCACGTTCTCGCCGGTCGTTGTTTGATTCACGCGGGGGGCGGCTGGATTGTATGGTAGGGTCCACCCTTTAGAGGGAACGCCCGGTAAGACGTGGTATGATACCGCCCATTGCGAGCAACTTCGTCGCGGGGGAAGACCCGGAGACGGCGCTCGAACACGTCCGGGAACTGAACGAACGCGGCGTCAAGGGCATCCTCAACCTCCTCGGCGAACACTACCACGACCGACCGCCGGCCGACGAGGACGCCGACGCCTACGTCGCCCTCGTCGACGCCATCGACGAGTCGGGCGTCGACGCGTGTGTCTCCGTGAAACCCTCGCAGATCGGCCTCGACGTGGGTGGCGAGGTGTTCGAGGAGAACCTCGCGCGCATCGTCGACCGCGCGTCGAACCGAGGGGTGTTCGTCTGGGTCGACATGGAAGACCACACGACGACGGACGTGACGCTCGACGCCTACGAGCGCCTCGCCCGCGAGACCGACGGGATGGTCGGTGTGTGTACGCAGGCGAACCTCAAGCGGACGGGCGAGGACCTGAAACGGTTGGCACCGCTCCCCGGCAAGGTCCGACTCGTCAAGGGCGCGTACGACGAGCCAAGGGAAATCGCGTACAAGAAGAAGAGCGAGGTCGACCGCGTCTACAAGGAGTACCTCGAACTCATGTTCCGCGAGTTCGAGGGCGGCGTCGCCGTCGGGAGTCACGACCCCGCCATGATCGACTACGCGCGTGACCTCCACACCGAGTACGGCACCGACTTCGAGGTGCAGATGCTGATGGGCGTCCGCGAGAGCGCGCAGTTCGAACTCGCCGACGAGTACGAGGTCTGGCAGTACATCCCCTACGGGTCGAAGTGGTTCTCGTACTTCTATCGGCGGATCAGAGAGCGAAAGGAGAACGCCCTGTTCGCGCTTCGAGCGGTGGTCGGGAACTGACTCGCCTGACACCCCACGCCCGCCGCGTTCGAAGCGGCGTCACGGTACGGATGCGCGGCCGACGGGGAACCCTGACCGCGCGCCACCGAGACGCTGTCCGCAGTCGGGGGACGGCCCGTGGCTCAGATCACTCGAGGTCGAAGCGGTCGAGCGTCATCACCTTCTCCCACGCCTCCGCGAAGTCGTGCACGAACTCCTCTTCGGCGTCGTCGCAGCCGTAGAACTCCGCGACGGCGCGGAGCCGGGCGTTCGAGCCGAAGACGAGGTCGACGCGGCTCGCCTTCCACTGGCGCTCGCCCGTCTCGCGGTCGTACCCCTCGAACACGTCCTCGGAGTCTGAGGCCGGTTCCCACTCGGTGTCCTGGCCGAGCAGGTTCACGAAGAAGTCGTTGGTCAGCGTCCCCGGCCGGTCGGTGAAGACGCCCAGGTCCGAGCCCTGGTAGTTCGCACCCAGCGCGCGCATGCCGCCGACGAGTACCGTCATCTCGGGGACCGTCAGGTTCAGCAGTTCGGACTTGTCCACCAGTATCTCCTCGGCGGGGCGCTCGGCCTCGTCGCCGTAGTAGTTGCGGAAGCCGTCCGCCTCCGGTTCGAGCACCTCGAACGACTCGACGTCGGTCTGTTCCGGCGTGGCGTCCGTCCGACCCGGCTCGAACGGAATCTCCACGTCGTAGCCGGCCTCGGCCGCCGCCTGCTCGACGGCCGCGGTGCCGCCCAGGACGATGAGGTCGGCGAGGGAAACCCGCGTGTCGTCGGACCGCGAACCGTTGAACTCCTCTTGGACGTCCCTGAAGGTGTCCAGCACAGTCGCCAGCTCCGCGGGCTCGTTCACTTCCCAGTCGCGCTGCGGTCGGAGGCGGAGTCGCGCCCCGTTCGCGCCGCCGCGCTTGTCGCTGTCGCGGTACGTCGACGCCGACGCCCAGGCGGTCTTGACCAACTGGGAGCGGGACAGGTCCGACGCGAGGAGTTCCTCCTTGAGTTCGGCGGCCTCCTCGTCGCCGATCAGGTCGTAGTCGGCGTCGGGGAGGGGGTCCTGCCAGAGCATCTCCTCGTCCGGAACCTCGGGGCCGAGGAACCGAGACGGCGGGCCCATGTCGCGGTGGATCAGCTTGTACCACGCCTTCGCGAAGGCGTCCTGGAACTCCTTGGGGTTGTCCTGGAAGCGCTCGATGATCTCGCGGTACTCGGGGTCCCGCTTCAGCGCGACGTCCGTCGTCAGCATCATCGGCGTCTGCTTCTCCGACGGGTCGTGGGCGTCCGGCACCGTGTCTTCGAGTTCCTCGTCCACCGGCCGCCACTGCCACGCACCGCCGGGGCCCTTGTGGGGCTCCCACTCGTGGTCGAGCAGGTTGTCGAGATAGCCCATGTCCCACGAGATGGGGGCCTCGGTCCAGGGACCCTCGATGCCGCTGGTGATCGTATCGGGGCCCTTGCCGGTGCCGTGTTCGTTCTCCCAGCCGAGGCCCTGCTTCTCGATGGGGGCCGCCTCGGGTTCGGGGCCGAGGTTCTCACCGGAGTCGGCGCCGTGGACCTTCCCGAACGTGTGTCCGCCGGCGATGAGCGCGGCCGTCTCCTCGTCGTTCATCGCCATCTCGCCGAACGACTCCCGGATGTTCTTCGCGGAGCCTTCGAGGTCCGGTTCGCCGTTCGGGCCCTCCGGGTTCACGTAGATGAGGCCCATCACGGTGTTTGCGAGCCCCTCCATGAGTTCGCCCTGCTCGTCGAACCGCTCTTCGCTCGTCACTTCCCACTCGTCTTCCGGGCCCCAGTTGACGGCGTCGTCGCCCTTCCAGGCGTCCTCGCGCCCGCCGGCGAACCCGAACGTCTCGAACCCCATCGACTCCATGGCGACGTTCCCGGTCAGGACCAGCAGGTCGGCCCACGAGAGGTTGCGGCCGTACTTCTGTTTGACCGGCCAGAGCAGTCGGCGCGCCTTGTCGAGATTCACGTTGTCGGGCCAACTGCTGAGGGGCGGGAAACGCTGTCGCCCGCCCGCTGCGCCGCCGCGACCGTCGCTGGTGCGGTACGTGCCGGCGCTGTGCCACGCCATCCGGATGAAGAGCGGCCCGTAGTGGCCGTAGTCGGCCGGCCACCAGTCCTTCGAGTCCGTCATCACCGCCTCGATGTCGGCTTTTACCTCGTCGAAGTCGAGCGATTCGAACGCCTCGGCGTAGTCGAACTCCTCGTCCGTCGGCCCGACGTCGCGGGCGTTCTCGTCCAGAATCTCCAGATTCAGCTGATTCGGCCACCAGTCTTGGTTGGACCCGTTCATCGTCCAAAAAGCGTTGCCTTTGCGTGTTAAGATTTTCTAATTCGGTAACGAATTTTTGCGGCAAGACAAGCAATGTATCGTGGAGACCGAGATTCGTCGGAGGAGCGCTCCGCGCGACGGGTTCGCCAGCGCCGCCGAAAATCCGTTCCTGAGTGCGGTTTCGGGACGGTCGTCGGACGGCGCGCGACCGTGACGGTCGTCGGGTGACGCGGCAGCGACCCCTGCTGACCGTGGCAATCGCTCGACACGCGCCGTCGCCGACGGCACGCCCGTCGAACGGCGGTGCTCGGCTACGGATCCAGCAGCTTCGCTTCCGCCTTTCGCAGGTGCTCCAACAGCGTCGTCTTCGAGACGCCGAGTTCGTCGGCCAGTTCGCGGGTGGAGACCCCCCGGGGCCACTCGTAGTAGCCCTGCTCCCGGGCGAGGTCGAACACCTCGCGCTGGCTCGGCGTGAGCGTGTCGAGGCGGCGGGCGCGCTCGGAACTGGCCGACCCCGACGAGGCGATGCGGGCGACGTCGATGTCGGCGTCTTCCTCCTCGCGGATGACGTCGAGCCCGGGCTCGATGCGCTCGCGTTCGCCCGCGTAGACCACCTGCCAGAACTCGCGACCGTCCTCGATACGACACGGGGCGCTGTGAACGAACCCCTGGCGGACGAGCTTCGGACAGATCATGTCGCTCGGATCGTACTCCAAGAAGAACTCCCGGGCCGCGTTCCCGGGCGAGATGTCCCGACCGGGCTGGCCGAAGCGCGCTTTGAGTTCCTGGACGCCGCCGGTGAGCCGTGAGTCGCGGATGTGGTCCAGGAGCGTCTCGACTTCGGTCTCCGAGTCACCGTAGGCGGTGAACAGCCCGTTGACCGTCTCGCCGGCGGCCGTCGGTGCGTCGTAGATGGCGTGGGCGAGGATGCCGCCGGGACACTCCGACGTCGCCTCCAGTGCCCAGCAGTTCGGATGCCAGAGGTCCAGCGTCAGCCGCGTCCCCCCTGAGACCGTCTCGCTGCTCATACCGGCCGTTGTCGCTCGCGTGTGATGAGGTTTACCATAGATTCGTTGCCGGGGCGTGGGGACCGGACCCTTCCATGGACGGCTACAGCTATTAGTGTTGGATACGTGTCTCTCGAACCATGTCAGGAGACGACGTCTACGCGCACTACATCGACGGCGAGTGGACCCAGGGCTCGGGGACGGAGACGTTCGAGAGCGAGAACCCCGCGACGGGCGAGACGCTCGCGACGTTCAGACAGGGAACCGAGGCCGACGTCGACGCGGCGCTCGCAACCGCCGAGGAGACGTTCGAGGAGTGGCGCGGACTCTCCCACATCGACCGCGCCGAGTACCTCTGGGAGATATACCACGAACTCCGCGAGCGCACCGACGAACTCGCCGAAATCGTCACGAAGGAGTGCGGCAAGGAGATATCGGAGGGCCGGGCGGACGTCGTCGAGGCGTACCACATGGTCGAGTGGGCCGCCGCCGACGCCCGTCACCCCAAGGGTGACGTGGTCCCGAGCGAAATCCCGTCGAAGGACGCCTACATGCGCCGCAAGCCCCGCGGCGTCGTCGGCTGTATCACCCCCTGGAACTTCCCGGTCGCCATCCCCTTCTGGCACATGGCCGTCGCGCTCGTCGAGGGGAACACGGTGGTGTGGAAGCCCGCCGAGCAGACGCCGTGGTGTGCGCAGATCATCGCCGAGATGTTCGACGACACGGGGATGCCGGACGGCGTGTTCAACATGGTGCAGGGCTTCGGCGACGCCGGCGCGGCAATCGTCGACGACTCCCGGGTCGACACGGTGCTCTTCACCGGTTCGGCGGAGGTGGGCCACGAGGTGGCCTCGAAGGTCGGCGGCGAACCCGGCAAACTCGCGGCGTGTGAGATGGGCGGCAAGAACGGCATCGTCGTCACCGAGCAGGCCGACCTCGACGTGGCCGTCCACTCCGCGGTGATGAGTTCGTTCAAGACGACGGGCCAGCGCTGTGTCTCCTCGGAACGCCTGATCGTCCACGAGGAGGTGTACGACGAGTTCAAGGAGCGCTTCGTCGACATCGCCGCCGACGTCGCCGTCGGCGACCCGCTGGACGAGAACACGTTCATGGGGCCGCTCATCGAGGCGGCCCACGTCGAGAAGGTCACCAAGTACAACGACCTCGCGAAGCGAGAGGACGTGAACGTCCTCGTCGACCGGACGGAACTGGACGAGGACGAGATTCCCGACGGCCACGAGGCGGGACACTGGGTCGGCCCGTTCGTCTACGAGGCCGACGCGTACGAGGACCTCCGCTGCACCCACGAGGAGGTGTTCGGCCCGCACGTCGCCCTCCTGAAGTACTCGGGCGACATCGAGGAGGCCGTCGAAATCCACAACGACACCGACTACGGCCTCGCCGGCGCCGTCATCTCCGAGGACTACCGCCAGATCAACTACTACCGCGACCACGCCGAGGTCGGACTGGCGTACGGGAACCTCCCCTGTATCGGCGCGGAGGTCCAGTTGCCGTTCGGCGGCGTGAAGAAGTCCGGCAACGGCTATCCCAGTGCGAGAGAAGTCATCGAGGCCGTCACCGAGCGCACGGCGTGGACGCTCAACAACTCGAAGGACATCCAGATGGCACAGGGGCTGTCGGCGGACATCAAGACGAAAGAGGACTGACCGGGCTGGTTCGGCCGGTTCCGACTCGCGCGTTTTTCGGCGTCAGTGCGCGGAGAGACTGCGAGTCGAGCGAGGCTCGTGCAGGAGGTGAAGGTGCGGTCGGCACGCGAGGAACAGAGCGAGACGGCGAAGCCGTCTCGCCAGCCGTGCGGGACGCGCTCGGGCGTTCCGCAGACGAGCGACCGGTTGGGGTGGTCCGAGGTTTCTCACCGCGCGTACGCCGCAGTCGCCGTGTCCACGGCGGCCGATTCGGCGGCGGCTCGGACGGTCGCCGAGGGGGAGACGGTTCGGGTCGCGTTACACCGTCCAGAGACCCTGCTCGCGACCTGTGGAACGAGTCAAAACGGAAACGGGAGGCGCGGTGGAGTGATGAACCGGAGGCGAGGCCGTTCCCTGCCGGGCTCAGGGGGTGGCCGAGCGGTCCGGGTTCGAGTGCCACAGCAGACCCCGATACTGTGGCGGTGGCGCGGCGGATTTGTTGAGTGCCAACTTCGACGAGAAAAGCGTCGTCCGTTGGCAATCATCGCTAAGAAGAGCAACGAGTTAAACCCACCGACAGCGGCGGACGCTGTGGGCATAATATCGTGTGAGCGAGTGACTCACCGCCGCCGGTCTTCCCAGGCTGGGAAGTCGTCTCTGACTTCGTTGACGCGCTCGGGCGTCACCTCCGCGGAGACGAGCGCGGGGTCGTCGCCGGCGCTCGCGAGCGGCGTCCCCCACGGGTCGTAGACGGTCGACCGCCCCAGGAGCGTCCCCTCGTCGAACGTCGCGGAGCCGTTGATCGTCGCCAGGTACGTGAGGTTCTCGATGGCCCGGGCGCGCGCGAGGGTCTGCCAGTGTTCCACCCGCGGGTAGGGCCACGCGCTCGGGACGAGGACGAGCGTCGCGCCCATCTCCGTGAGGTCGCGGTAGAGTTCGGGGAAGCGTAGGTCGTAACACGTGGTGAAACCGAGGGTGAAGCCCTCGAACTCCACCGTGGGGAGGCGTTCGCCGGGCGTGAGCAGCCGCGTCTCCGCGGAGCCGTAGCCGAAGAGGTGGTGTTTGCGGTAGACGCCCCGTCTCCTCCCCTCGCGGTCGAAGAAGACGGTGGTGTTCGCGAGGCCCTCCTCGGCGGGCACGTCGACCCCGCTGTCGGCCGACGCGGCGAGGTCCTCGACGATACTCCCCGCGAGCAAAGCGACGTCGTGACGGTCGGCGAGGGCGCTCAACTCCGTGAGGGTCGGCCCCTCGATGCCCTCCGCCTCGCGGGCGTACGAGTCGAAGGCGAAGTACCCGACGTTCCACAGTTCCGGGAGGGCGACGAGGTCGGCACCCCGTGCGGCCGCCCGCTCGATGGCGTCGGCCGCGCGCGCTCGGTTCCCGTCGACGTCCCCGGCGCGCTGTTCGAGTTGGACGAGTGTGAGCTGCATCTCACGCCGTGAGTTCGAGGTCGCGACGGAGCGCCTGTTCGAGGTTGCGGAGTTCGCGGTCGAGGTTCTTCTTGAAGAACCGTTCGACCCCCGGGAGTCGCCCGTCGACGACGAACTCGTTGCGGAGGCGACACTGGTCGTCGCCGACGTTCTCGATGGTGTGTTCGCCCGTGACGCGCATCACCGACGACTTGCCGACGAACTTGACGTACCGCGGCGGCTCGACGACGACGTCTCGTGTCTCCACCTCGGCCGTCTGATTGATCACGGGGATGGGCAGGGAGATGTGCCAGGTCGCTCGCTTGCCGTCGTCGTGGACGTCGAACCGTTCGACGACGCTGATCGCCTCGGCGCGTTTCCCAGGGTCGGAGATGAACTCCCAGACGCGCTCGCCCGGAGCGTCGAACTCGAAGGTCCGCTGGACACGGACTGTCATACATGAGTATCCGTGGGCGTCGATAAAAAAGCGCGGTTCGGCGGGCGGATCACCGCCGAACCGACTGTCTCCGATGTGGGACGACTACCGACGCGAACGCCGGCGCTCGACGACAGCGTATCGGGCAGAAGAGGAGAGCACACGCACGTATCCGCAGCCCAGAGACCGGGTCGACGGGGGAGAGAGAACCGTTCCGTCAGGAGGGGGTGACGCGCCAGGTCGTCGACCGTGCGCGGCCCCACTTTTCGATCTCGACCTCGTCGGACTTCTCGGCGAGCGCGGGCAGGCGGGCCCCAACCTGCTTCGCCGAGAGGCCGATCGCCTCGGCGATGTTCTTCGCGCGGAAGTATCGCTCCCCGCACGAGACGCTCTCTCGCAGGTAAGCGACGATCCGCTTCTCTTCCTCGGTGTATTCGGTCATCGTTGAAGGTTAGGCTGGGACGTTCTTAACGGTTACCTGTCCGCTACCAGTCGAGAGAATCGGATGGTTACCAGTACAGCTGCGTGAAGACGACGGCGAGCATCGCGGCGACCATCGCCAGCGCGAAGCCCCACGCTTTCGCCAGTTGGCCCGGCCCGGCGAGCATCACCGCGCCGCCGACGAGCGTCAGGAGCGACAGCATCACCGCGAACCCGATCCCCTTGTCCGAACCGACAGACGCTTCCATACCACGGGGAAGCGCGAGTGTCTACTTAGTTCATTCGACACCGCGGACGCCGACCCGTCTGTATTCGAGAGTTTTTTGCACTCTGAAACGAATTCGGGAGTATGGACGTTCGCTCGACACTGTTCGGCTCCCGCGTCCGTATCGCGGCCGTCCTCGTCCTCGTCGTCCTCGTCGCGACCGGCGCGGCGTTCGCCGCGGGCGTCCTCGGAACCCCGTCGGTGACGGGCGTCGAGAACCGGTTCGGCGGCGTCAACGAGACGACGACCGCCATCGAATCGAATCTGACCGTCTCGAACCCGAACCCCTTCGGCGCCTCCCTCAGCGGCCTCACCGTCGACTACGCCGTCGAGATGAACGGGGTTCGGATGGCGGAGGGCACCAAAACGGGCGTCTCGGTCCCGCGAGGCACGTCGACCCTGCCCTTCACCACGCGGATGGCCAACGAGCGCATCCCCGCGTGGTGGGTGAGCCACGTCCGCAACGGCGAACAGACCACGCTGACGGTCGACGCCGACGTCCACTCCTCGACGGCCGGCGCGACGTTCGGCGCGCCGCAGGTCACCCGTTCTATCGACACCGACCTCCTGTCGCAGTTCAACTCCTCTCGCCCGCAACCGGTGAACGCCAGCGCACCGCTCGTCTCCGATCCCGTCCTCTACATCAACGAGACGAACGCGACGTGGGGTGAGGTGACGAACGAGACCACCGAACTCCGCGTCGCGTTCGTCGTCTACAACCCCAAGTCGTACCCCGTCGGCACCACCGAACTCGGCTACGACCTCTCGATGAACGGCGTCACGCTGGGGGAGGGTGCGACCGAGAGCGGCGTCGTCGTCCCGCCGGGCGAGACGCGCACCATCGAGACGACCACGCGGATTCGAAACGAGAACCTCGACGGATGGTGGGTGACGCACATCGAGCGGAACCAGGTCTCGGAGTTAGAAATCGACTTCTCGGCCCGCCTCGACCTCCGCGCCACGACGGTCGAGGTACCGCTGACCGCGCTCGACTACACGAAGACCGTCGAGACCGACATCTTCGGGACCAAACCCGACGCCGGAGCCTCCGGGGGAGCGGAATCGGCCGGCGACGGCGAGGGCGAACGGACCGAGAGGGAGACGGCGAGCACGGGCGTGGCACCGACGTCGACACCAGCACCAGCGCCGACATCCACGCCGACCACGACGGCGACACCGAGCGACGACGGTGGCCTGCTCGGAGGCGGCGAGAGCGACGGGAGCGTCACCCCGACCGCGGAACCCGCGACGGCGACCCCGTCCTCCACGGCGACACACACACCCACGCCTACGCCCACACCCACATCCACGGACGACGGCGGCCTCCTCGGGTCGTACCACGCACGGATTCGCTGACTCGCGCGCGTCGGTTCTCCCGACACCCACCGGTCACGCTTTCCGTCGCCGCTTCGAGAGAACGACCACGATGAGACGCTGGACCGTGCGGGTGCTCCACGCGAGTGCGGTGCTCGTCTCGTTCCTGCTCGTCCTCGAAGGGCCCGACCTGCTGCTCCTGAGTGTGCGCGACGCTCGCGTCTGGTTGCTCGTCGGCCTCACGAGCGGTCTCCTCACGCTGCCGGTGCTGTGGTCGACCGGAATCGGGTTCGCGCCGCCGTGGACGCTGCCGTCCTTCTCCGCCGAGACCCCGCTTCGGCGCGTCGTCGTCTACCACCTGACCTGCTGCGTCCTCGGGGCGTGGCTCTGGACGGCCCCGACGCGCCGTGTCGTCGCGTGGACCCACGGGCGACGCGGCGCGGGCGTCGCCCCCGGAACGGTCCCCACGGACGTCGTCTCCGTCGCCGCCGGACTGGTGCTCGCAGGGCTCTTGTTCCTCCTCCCGGCGTCGGTCCTCTTCGTCCGACTCTCGGCGTTCCGTACCCCGGTCGACCTGCGCGGGGCGCGAGCGCGTGACCTGCTCCGTCCGGCACTCCTCGCAGTCGGGAGCTATCTCCTCGCGGGAATCGTCGCCACGGTGGTGCTCCTCGTCGTGACGACGGCAGGGTCGTAGAGTAGCAGCGGCCCGAGTGAGACCGTAGCGGCGCGATACTCAGATGAGCGTGACGTGCTCGGACTCCTCGTTGAGCGCGAGGTTCGCCGCGATTTCGGCGTTTCGCATCGCGTACTGCGCGGTCTGCTGGAGGCTGACGAGCACCTCACGGATCTGCAGGAGCTTCTGGTTCTCCATCTCGGGGAGGTCGTCGAGGATCTCGCGCTCGCGGTCTTTGAGGTCGCGGAACATGTCGCGGACCTCGATGGTGAGGTCGTAGTCGCGGTCGACGACGGCGCGGACGGCCGTCGCGGTGATGTCGTCGACCTGGTCGGTGAACTCGCGGATGCGACGCATCGTCGCCGAGTCGACGTCAAGGGTGTGGTCCTCCGCGTTCAAGCAGATGTTCGCGATGTCCTCGGCGTTGTCCGCGGTGAGTTCGAGGTTCTTCGCGACGGAGCGGTAACCGATGAGCGGGAACCCCTCCTCCAAGCCGACCGCACGGGCGAGGCTCGGGTTCTGATACGCCGTGAAGATGAGTCGGAGGAGGAGGACGAAGATCTTGTTCGCCTGCCGCTCGCGGTTCAGGGCGCGCTGGGCGAGGTCCGGGTTGCCGTGTGCGAGCGCCTTGATGGCCTCGCCGCGCATCGTGCTCCCCGTGTTCTCCAGCCGTTCGAGCAGGTTGTCGAGGGTGAAGTCCTCGGGGTCGACCGAACACCGGATGGCGATCCGTTCGGGCGTCTCCTCGATGACGCCGAGGCCCATCAACTGGGTCTCGGCCTTGTACACCGCGTTGATGTGCTCGGAGTCGAGCGCCCCCTCGGACTTCTCGATGTGAATGATGCGCCGTCCGAGCACGTACTGGGCGACGATAGCGCGTTCGAGCGCGTTCGCGTTCAGTTTGTCCGCGCGAATAACCGCCTTCGAGTCCTCCGTGTTCGCAGATTCGGGCAGGACCGTCAGCGTCCCCTTGCCGCCCATCCGCAACGACACCTCGTCACCCTTCTCGACACCGTGTTCCTTCGCCCACTCCGCCGGGAGCGTCATCGCAAGCGTCGACGGACCGAGTCGCTGGACCTTCCGCGTCTCCATATGTCCACCCATTCCCCTTCAACAACCTTAATCTTCACTGTATAGCAATAATACAACACTAGCTTCGAGGAGGAATCCGAACGAGAGGATATCACATGGTCGGAACGGGGAGGCAACTAGAGGCGGGGGAGGAGAAGGGGGAGAAACCCGCCACGAATCAGACGATTTCCATCATCCGCTGTTCGACGCGGCCGACGCGGACCCGCGTCCAGCCCCTGAGGGCGGCATCGAGGTCGGGGTCGTCGGTGTCGACGCGGAGGACGCCGATGTCGTCGAGTTTCGCCCGCGAGGCGACGATCTGGAGGTCACAGCGGCGGACGACGGCCGGGGAGAGTTGTGGATTGCCGCGGCCGAAGACGAACCCCTGCCCGCCGATGGGCGAGACGACGACCACGTTCTCCTCGCCCAGCGCCGCGAGGATATCCGCCTCGCTCCCGTCGCGGACGAGCACCTCGCCGTCGCGCCACACGTCCACGCCGAGCGGGGACCCCTCGAAGCCGAGCGCGCGCTTGACCGCGCCGACGGTGCTTCCCGGGCCGAGAACGTAGGTGACGCCCCCCCGGACGCCGTGTGCGACGCCCTCGGCGAGCGCCTCCACCGAACCGCCGCCGGTCTGTTTCGACGACTGGAGGTCCTCCGCGACGGGGACCCACGCGACGGCGCGGAGTTCGGGATGCACCTCCCCCTCCCTGTACTCGTCCTCGTCGATGTCCATCACCTCGCGTTCCTCGACACGGGTGAACGTGGCCGCGATGACCGCGGCGTCTTCGGGGGAGACGGCGAACACCGACGAGTACACCTTGACGCCCGCGGGAACGCCCAGCATCGGTGTCGCGTTCGAGTCCAGGTCCGAAAGCGCCTCGGCCACGTCCGCGGCGGTGCCGTCGCCGCCGACGAACAACACGAGGTCGACGTCGTGGTCGAGGAAGGCCTCGACGGCGCGCCGCGTGTCCGTCGCCGTCGTCTCCTCACCCTCGGGCGCGCCGAGGACGGTCGGTTCGAACCCCGCCGCTCGGACCGCGTCGGCACCCATCGACCCACCCCACGCGAGGAGCGTCGCGTCCGGTGCGCGCGCGGCGAGTTCGTCGAGCGCCCGTCGCGCACGGTCGGGGGCGCGCGGTTCCGCGCCGCGTGCGCGCGCCTCCTCGACCTTCCCGTCGGTTCCCTTCAGCCCTACCCGTCCGCCCAACCCCGCGATGGGGTTGACGACGACGCCGATGCGCATACCGACTGTAGAGGGAGGACGGACAAAAGGCCGCGGTGTCGAAGCGCGGGACGGTGGTTTCACTCACCGGAACCGCCACGGTTATGCGGGGTGGGCAGGTCCGTTCGAGTATGGATCCGCTCGTGCTTCAGGAGACCGCGGAGATGGCGTTACCCATCGGGGCGACGGGGACGGTCGTGCTCGTCGCGAGCCTGCTCGTGACCGTCGCGTGGATGCTGTATCTCGGCCGGTAATCACTCCTCCTCCGAATCCGAATCCATCGGGGTGACCCGCTCGCGGAGCCACGCGGCCGCGGCGTCGACCTCCCGTTCCTCCCGACCGGAGAGCTTCAGGCGGACGGAGTCGCCGGGGTACGACCCGACCGTGACCGTGAACTCCGACTGCACCTCGCTCATCACCGGGATGAGCGACGACTCGGGGTCGGGCGTCTCGACGACGGCCGTGTAGGTCAACTCGCCGGAGAACTCCTCCGCGATGGACTCGAACATCGCCTTCATCTCGGTCGGAACTCCCGGGAGGACGTACACCGACTCGACGACCGCACCCGGGGCGACGCCTTCGGTGTTCGGAAGCATCTGCGCCCCGCTCGGGAGGTGCGTCGTCCCCTCGACGAGGTCGCCCGCCTGGTAGCCTCCGTGGGTCGTGAGCCACTCCAGCGCCTCGTCGTGTGGCTCGACGGACCGCCCGACAGCGGCGGCGACCCCCTCCATCGTCACGTCGTCGTGGGTGGGGCCGAGGCCGCCGGTGACCACGACGGCGTCGTACTCCGCGCGGTACTCGTTGACGACGCGGGCGATGTCGGCCACGCGGTCGGGGACCGTGGTGACGCGTTCGACCCCGACGCCCCGCTCGGTCAGGCGCTCACAGAGCCACGTCGCGTTCGTGTTCACCGTGTCACCGGCGAGGAGTTCGTCCCCGACGGTCACGACTGCTACGCGCATACCCGGCGTAGGAACCCGACGGTAAAAAGGACGAGGCGACGGAAGCGGTGCCGAAGCGTCCGGCGAATCCGCGACCCGTGGGTCAGGACCGGTCGTGTTCCCCCTCGACCGTCGAGAGGGCCGCGCGCAACGTCTCCACTCGGCTCTCGTACCGTTCGAGG